>JBKJJF010000006.1:0-20664 GCA_046598195.1 Rhizobacter sp.
TCGGCCGCAGGCGGGTTCCCGATGAGCGTGGCCGAAGCCAGCACCGAAAACTTCAACGCCAGCGAGAGCCGCACCCGCTTCGTGTTTGCACAAGGTTTTGGCGAGCGCGCCTACAGCGGCGCCAACCTCGTGAGCTACGACAGCCTGACCGACACGGCCCGCGTGCTGGGCCACTTGCCTGGTGCGGCAGAGTTCGGCACCGACTACGTGTTCGCCAGCGCTGTGGGTGGGCCGACGAACTTCGGCGTGGGTTTTGCAACCCGTTCGAGCGGTGGCAACTACCAAGCGGCGGGATCGAAAGTGTTTTCGTTTGACCTTGGCATCTCCAGCAGCATGAAGGCGACGAACCCCTGACGCACCGAAAAAGCTCGGTCGATTCGCCGCCCGTTCATGCTGCGCCCGCTGATCCAGGTCGTGCCCACCGGCAATGGCGGGGTGCTCGATTACGCGATGTGTCTCAAGGCCCAGTGGGCACAAGGCGGCTTAGATACCCACCTGCTGGCCATGTCGAAGGCGCTTGCCAGAGAGCGCTCTCTTGCGGATCGTGTCTCCGATTGCATGGTGGCCGGCCCGGTGGCTTCATTACCCCACTGCTCGGTGGTGTTGCACTTCTCTGGCTATGGCTACAGCCCACGCGGCCTGTGCTTCTGGTTGCTCGATGAGTTGGAGGTTCTGCGCGAGCGCTTCGGTGCAGCGCTGCGGCTGGTGGTGGTATTTCACGAGCTGTTTGCAACCGGCCCTCCTTGGAAATCTGCCTTCTGGGTCTCGCGGCTGCAAGCCGTGATCGCCGAGCGCCTGGCCCACCGAGCCGATGAGCTGTGGACCAACGCGGAGCGGCATGCACGTTGGCTGCGCAAGGTGCCCACGCTTGCCGCACAAGTTCACGCGTATCCGGTGTTCTCCAACGTCGGCGAGCCCGGGGCCGTACCCAGTTTCACCGAGCGCCGCGCCCAAGCCGTGGTGTTCGGCTCCGCCGCCACGCGCCAGCATGCTTTCGACGGGCTGCGAAGCGCAGAACCCGCGCTGCGGCAGCTCGGTATCCAGGAGTTGGTCGAGGTCGGCAGCGGGCCACCATCCCGGCGATCGCTCCAGTCCATCGCCTGCCGATTTGCTGGCCGCTTAGAGCCCGACGAACTCGGTCAGGTTCTGCGAGATTCTCGCTACGGCTTGCTGCACTATCCCACCAACTCCCTCGGCAAATCAGGCGTGTTTGCCGCCTACGCCGCACATGGCTGCGTCGTCGTCAACACCAGCCTGCCTGCGAACTGCGGTGAAGGCCTGGCGGTGGGGCAGGACTACCTGACCCTGTCTGACTTGGCAAGCCTCGACCTCGGCGCGGCGGCCCAAGAAGAGCGGGCCGCCCGCTTGGCCAGTTGGTACGCGGGCCACAAGCTCACTCGGCAAGCACCTGAACTGCTGCGCCTGGCAACTGCCTAGAAGCCTGATCACACCAGCCCAAAGGGGCCAAGCCAAACCCTTCTGGCCCAGGCGAACTGACTTGCCGGGCCACTAAAGTTTCACCAGTTATAAGCACCATGGAGGTGCTGCACCTTCTTCCTACACGAGACCACCATGAGCAGCGTCCTGCCTACCCCGGGAACCCGCTCTGCCCTGTTAGCGAACGCCGGCACACCGATGCCGGCGCTCCAGTCTCACCTGGCTTACCGACCCGACATCGATGGCTTGCGTGGCATCGCGGTGTTGTCAGTGCTGGCCGTGCATTCATTTCCACAGTGGTTGAAAGGCGGCTTCATCGGCGTCGACATCTTCTTCGTGTTGTCGGGCTTCCTGATCACCGGCATCTTGCTGCGCTCGCTCGAATCGGGCCACTTCAGCTACCGAGAGTTCTACGTGCGCCGTGTGCGCCGCATCTTCCCGGCGCTGTGCCTGGTGCTGCTGGCCTGCCTGGTGTTCAGTGCGGTCTACACCTTCCCGAGCGTCTCGCGCCAGGTCGGGTCTCACATCGCAGCGGGGGCCTTGTTCCTGTCGAACATCATGCTGTGGAAGGAAGCTGGCTACTTCGACCTTGCGTCAGAAGCCAAGCCGCTGCTGCACTTGTGGTCCTTGGGCATCGAAGAGCAGTTCTACCTGGTATGGCCTGTGGTGGTGGTGCTCCTGTTCAAGCACAAGACCTGGGGCCTGCGCCTAGTCTGCGTCGGGCTGCTGGCATCGTTCTTCCTCAACGTCGCACTGGTCGCCGAGAAACCCATCGGCACCTTTTTTCTTCCTCTCACGCGCTTCTGGGAGCTGATGGTGGGCGCCCTGCTTGCCTACCTGATGCATCAGCACAGCGGCGGGCCAGTGGCCTGGGTGCAGCAGCGCCTGCCCGCGCATAAATGGTTGCGGCGCTGGCTGGCCGACTGCTTTGTGCTGATCGGCCTCGCCATGATGGTCGTCGCCTTGTGCCTGATCGACAAGACCGACCAGTTCCCCGGCTGGTGGGCCTTGCTGCCCACGGTGGGCACCTTCGCGCTGCTCGCAGGGGGCTCGCAAGCCTGGCTCGGCCGAAACCTCCTGTCGCAGCCCATTCTTCGTTTCTACGGCACGATCAGCTACCCGCTCTACCTGTGGCATTGGCCGTTGTTGAGCTTTCCGGTGGCGCTGGGCATCCCACTCAGCAACGAAGTGCGCGTGATGATCCTGATCGCAAGCGTCGTACTGGCATCACTCACCTATGAGCTTGTGGAAAAACCCGTGCGCGCAGGGCGCCACGGCAAGCACCTGGTTCCGATGCTGTGCGCAGCGCTGGCTTTCATCGGCTTGAGCGGGTGGGCGCTGCGGCAAACCGATGGCCTGCTCAACACCTACCCTGAAAGCATGCGCGAGATCGCCTCCAGCGAGTTCCGGTTCGACTACACCGAGTACCGCATCGACCAGTGCATGTTGCGCCTGGATCAAGGCCCCGAGGGGTTCTCTGCGGCATGCATGCCGCAAGACCAGGAAGGAAGCAAAAACATCCTGCTGTGGGGCGACTCGCATGCCGCGTCGCTCTACCCCGGCATGGTCCGGCAGATGGGTCTGCACCCCACGGGGCTTCACCTGGCCCAGTACACCGCCGCGCGCTGCCCGCCGCTGATGAGTGCGCCCCTGCGAAGCAGCCGAGACTGCGAGCGCATCAACCAGTTCGTGCTGCAAAAAATCGCCGCCCAACCTCCCAAAGTCGTGGTGCTCGCCGGCCACTGGGCGCTCTACGGCACCGATCCGGCCATCTTGAACTTGCATCTGGACAGCTTGCGTGACACCGTGGCGGAGCTCAAGTCACTCGGTGTGCAGCGGGTGGTGGTGTTCGGGCACATGCCCACTTGGACCATTCCGCAGCCACGCATCCTCTTGAAGCAGTGGCAGCAGTCGCACTCGCTGCCCGAGCGCGACCGGGACCATGTAGCCCGTGCTTCCTTGAGCACCGACCACGCCGTCGAGCAAGCCATGACCACGGCGGGTGCCCTGTTCATCTCGCCAATCGCCAGCTTGTGCAACGCAGACGGTTGCCTGGTCTCCCTCACCGATCGAGATGGCCGCCACGCCGTGGCCTATGACGACTCGCACCTCACGGCCCAGGGCTCCAACTGGCTGGTGCAACGATCCCTGGACACGCTGTTCGGTCGCAACGAAGGCAGCTTGCAGAGCCCGAGCGCGGCGCCCTAGCCACAACACGATGTGGTTTGCCGGCACACGGGGCCGCTACACCACGTTGTCACATCCCTTGCCTATTCTTGCCTCTCGTCTTCAAGAAACAACCGCAGCGCTTTGACCATGACCAAGAAGCCCGTCGTCACCGTGGTGATCCCCACCTATCAGCGGCCCGAGATGCTGCGCGTGTGCCTGGAAGCCGTGGGCATGGCCCGCAGCCGAACCGATGCGCAAGCCATCGAGGTCATCGTCAGCGACGACAGCCGCGACACGAAATCACAAGAGTTGGTCGCGGCTGAATTCTCCTGGGTTCGTTATGTCGCCGGCCCACGGCGGGGGCCGGCGGCCAACCGCAACTGCGGCGCACGCCAGGCCAACGGCGATTGGCTGGTCTTCACGGACGACGACTGCATTCCAGACCCCGGATGGCTAGCAGCCTATTTGCGGGCCTTCACTCACGCAGGCGACAAACAGCTCTTCGAGGGACGTACACGCGCCGACCGCCAGCGCTGCTCCAACACGGAAGAGTCTCCCGTGAACGAGACCGGCGGCTACTTGTGGTCTTGCAACATGGCCCTCAGCACACGCCTGTTCCAGCAGTTGGGCGGATTCTGCGAAAGCTTCCCTCACCCGGCGCTGGAAGACGTCGACATGCGCTTGCGGCTGGAGCAGCATGGCCATCAACCTGTCTTCGTGCGTTCAGCATCGGTTTGCCACCCCTACCGGCCCACCCGCGGCATGGGGTTCATACGCCAGCACAACGCCTCATACCAGCACTTGCTCGAGCGGCACCCGCAGCTCTGGCGGTCATTCACCTGGCTGGGCATCGGCATCAATGCGGCGAGGTTGCTGCGAGCTGCAGCGCGCAACGCCCTGCAGTACGGCGTGCGGGGCATCGGAATCCATGTCTACGCTGCCGTCACCAAGGTGGCAATCGATGCTCGCTTCAAGGTGTCGGGCACCCGGCTGAGCAGGTCACATTCACTGTAAGCGGCATGACCGCCGATGTCGCCCACCCTGACGGGCGCGCAGCGATGCGCATCCTGGTCATCAGCAACTGCCCTCTCGACCCAGACCAGGGATCGGGCTACGTGATCACGGGCTACGCACAACGCATGCGCGAGCGTGGCCACGAAGTCACGGCGTTCGGCATCGAGCACTTCACACCGTTTCAGCGCATGCGTCGACTGACCCGCATCCGCCGCCTCTTGGGTTATGCATACACGGCGCTGCGGCACGCGCGGGGTTCATCCTATGACATCGTCGAACTGTGGGGAGCAGAAGGTTGGCTTGCCTTGCTCGGCCTGCGCTTGTGGGGCCGCCAGCGCCCGGTACCGGTGTCACGCTCGAACGGGCTCGAAACACACTGGCACCAAATGCTTCGGTCCGCCGATCCGTCATGGTTCGTGCGCCTGCAGCGCTTCGTGCAAGAGCTGCCGGAAATTGCCTTCCGCGGCTGCGCGGCATTGACGGTCGTGAGCCAGTTTGATGCGCGCTTTGCCCGCTTGCGCCGCTATCAACCCGACCCGCGGCTGCTGGTGATGGAGAACGCCCTGCAGCCCAACTGGCTGCGCCAGTCTCCCCGCTTTGAGCGCGAGCCGGTCATCGGCTTCGTCGGCGCCTGGCTGCCCAACAAGGGCAGTGAGCTGATGGTCGGGGTGATTCAGCAGGTGCTGGCCAACATACCCTCCGCGCGCTTTCTTCTGGTGGGCATCGGCACCCAAGGGCAAACCGCCCTCGCTCTGGCTTTTCCGGGGGATACACGGGTCGAGGTGGTGGCACATTGCCCGCGCGCTGAATTGCGCGCTCACTACCACCGCATGGCCATGCTGCTCATGCCCAGCGTGTTCGAGAGTTTCGGGCTCGTGGCCGCCGAGGCGATGTCGTGCGGCGCGGCCCTGGTGGCCACCCCGGTGGGCTTTGCCGCCGACCTCGGCAGCGACGAGTGCGCCCACCTCGAAGAGCGAACATCGCATCACATTGTGCAGACACTCACCGCCCTGTTGCGCGACGAGCCCCGGCGCCAGGCCCTGGCACGTGCGGGCCACGCACGCGTGCAGACGTTGGAGTGGTCAAGTGCCACCGACAAACTCGAAGCGCTCTACCGCACGCTGCTGGCGGCCGAGCTGAAAGATGGCCCCGGCCGCCCATGGACCCAGCCCTCGCCGCCCGCGCCCCGATCCTCGACCTGATCAGGGCCGCAAGCGCGGTGGTCGTGATGTGCGGCCACTTGCGCAATGCCTTGCTGCCCGATTTCGAGAACCTCGTCTCGCCAGGGCTCGCGTTGAAGGTCTTCTACCTGGTCAGCGGCATGGGGCACCAGGCCGTGATCGTGTTTTTCGTTCTGAGTGGCTACCTGGTCGGCGGCTCGGTCATCAGGGCGGGCGCGAACTTCAGCTGGAGCCACTACGCCATCATCAGACTGAGCCGGCTGTGGACGGTGCTGGTGCCCGCCATTCTTCTCACCGCCTTGCTCGACGGTTTGCTGTTGACCATCAGCCCCCAGATCCTGGGCAGCCCGCATCTGGCGTCGTGGCACTCCATGCCCAGCCAGGCCGACTACGCCGGTTCGATGGGCACAGCCATTCAGAACATCTTCTTCCTTCAAACCATCACCGCACCCACTTTCGGCACGAACGGGCCGCTGTGGAGCCTGGCGAACGAGGCCTGGTACTACCTGCTGTTTCCATGCCTCTTCACGCTGAGCACGGGGCGGCTCAGGCCTGGGCAAAAAGGGCTCGCGGTGTTGATCGCTCTGGCGGCCTTGTGGGCCATGCCGGGCCCGATGCGCGGGCTGTTCCTCGTCTGGCTATTGGGCGCCACGCTCCACCTGATCCGGGCTCCTTCATTCGTCAAGCGACATGCCTTCGGCTGGGGGAGCTTCGTGGTGTTCCTCGGTGTGCTGTGTGCCGCGAGACTCGCGCGCCTCCCCTTGCCCAATCTCCTGCTGCCGGAATACGCACTGGGCCTGAGCCTGGCGGTGTGGTGCGCCCACCTGCACGCCACCATGAAACAGCCCTCCAAGCTGCCACTGCGCCGCGTGAGCCACGTTCTCTCGGAGATGTCCTTTTCGCTCTACGTCATTCACATGCCCATGGTCTTCGTTCTGGTGGGTGGGTTGTTTCCAAAAGGGAAGGTCGCCGCTGACGCCAGCGGCATGGCCTTGTTTTTCGGTCTGTCTCTGCTCATCGTTGCCCTGTCCTGGGCGTTCTGGTGGGTGTTTGAGAGAAACACGGCGCTGGTGCGCAGGCAATTGCAGGCTTGGCTGATACGGCCCGCAGGAAAGTCTTCTGCCGCGTGATCGGCCGTCAAAAGACGGGCTTTCGTCATTCAAGCAACAACCATCGGTGCGCGGGAAGGTGGTCAATGACCCATCTTGTGATGGCCAGGCACAACGCGTAGGTCAACAGCACCGAAAGCCCGATGTTCCACCCCTGCGCTACGCCGATCGAAGACAACACTGAAGAGATGGCGAAATTCACAACCGGCGTGTGGAGCAGGTACACCCCGCCACTGCCGGGCAGCCTCGCATGCGGCAACCAAGCTCTCAGCATGAAACACGCACCGAATATCGCCGCCACGATCGCCACGTCGTCGAATCTGGGATCGAGCATTCCGACGCCCAGCGAAACGGCCATAAGGCTGAGCATGAAAACACCGCATTGGCCCCTTACTGCAAACGCTTGCGCAAGCACCCCTGCCCAGTAGGCGCCGGCATACAGAGGCAAAAGGCGGAAGTCAGGACCACTGGAGCCGGATGTCGGAAACCAAAAACACATCAAGAACGCGAACGACAACAGAACACTGAGCACTTGGATGCGCAGCGCCGGCACCAGGCGATCAATCACAGCGTGAACAGAGCCGACCACAAGCAGGTACGGCAGAAAGTACAACTGCATGCCAGTGCCGCGCAGTGTTGCGGTGTCGAGCAGACCGCTGCCCAAGGGCTGCTTGCCCATGACCGCAAGCACCACCGCGTACAGCAAAGAAAAAGCCAGGAAGGGAACGAGCAACCTCCAAGCCTGCTTCTTCATGTAGCCCGTGACGCTCGACGGCCTCTTGAACAGGAAACCTGAGATGAGAAAGAAGCCCAGTACCGCCCCATCGACCCAGCCCACCACCGCGGCCAGCGATTGAAGCGTCTCGCCCGAATAGCGACTGGCCGATGCCATGTGTTGCACGATGACGGCAAGGCAGAAGAGATGCCTCAGCAGATCGAGCCCGAAACCCATGCCAGAGTCTGCGGCTCGGCCTGCAGGCGCCGTCAGGCCTGCGGGTATCGCCGCCACAACTAAGCCCGCCCCCCGGTCACCAGCTGAAGCACCCGTGGCGCCAGGCGCTCGGCCACGCAGAAAACCAGAATGAGCACGGCGACCGTCAAGGCCACCACAAGCAGATAGGCTGTGAAGATCTCGAGCGGTGTGCCGGGCTCCAGGAGCCTGAAGTACGTTCTGCGCAGAATAGTCAGAGCGGGTTCATGCGCCACGAAGATAAAGAAGCTGTACCTGGAACTGCGGCGCAGGAACGCGGCCAGCCGGGGTGCTGCTGCGAGGCAGCCACTCAGGTACAGCGTGGCCAAGACGCCGCACAGGATCCATATCTTGTCTACTGCCGCAGAAAGCTCGCCCCCCAGAAGCCGCAGCCCGAGCCAGCACAGGATGGCTGCCGGACCCAGGCCATCAGCCAGGAAAATGGATCGACGCGTCATCGACAACTGACAGCCCATGAAGAAGAAAAACAGCGCGTCGCGGGAGACCAGGCCGTTCTCCAACCCAGCCCCCCAGGCCAGAAGCAGAAAGACGCTCACCCAACCTTGGGTCCAGCGGATCGCCTGATAGATCAAGGGCGTCAGCAAGACCAGAATGAAGAGGTCGCGCAAGAACCACAGGTGGTACAGGAACAGGTGAGGCGTCTCGCCGAGCACCGCCTGAAAGATGCGCAAGGCAGAGAAGCCGGCAACAGGCGCGCTCCAGGGGCTCTTGCCACCGAAGAACTTCGCCATGAAGGGCAGCTCCTGCGCAAGTGCGATGACCACCAGCCAAAAGACCGACCACAAGATCAGGGGGAGCAGCACGCTGCGCACCCGCGAGTAGATCTTTTCGGCGAACCAGCGCAGCCCTGCTTCGTGGTTGCGAAAGAAGACGTAGCCCGCGATGAGGAAGAAGACCGGCACCCTGATCCCGCCCAGACCGTTGGCGATCAGGTTCACAACGTACTGCAGCACCGGCGAGCCCTGCAGATTCGCGATGAATTGCCCCCCCGATTCGTTGTGATAACAAATGACCAGCACGATGAGCGGCAGGCGAATGGCAGCCAGCCGCTCGAAGCTCGACTTCTCTGCAGCACTCGCTGACACCGCCGTAGCCTCGTCGCCCGACGTGTCAATCTCGACCCCGGCGGTCTTGGTTTGCGCCACGCTCAGGCGGGCAACGGGCTGCGGGTCAGCCACAAATAAACCTGCGAGTTCCCATACCAGGTACCAATCGGCAGCGGGCCAAATTGCAGGACATCCACGTGCCAGCCGGCACCCTTGATGAATTCGACGGCACGCCTGAAGTCGAACCCTTTGTGGCTGGTTTTGATGTTGCGCGCGCGCCTTCCCGGAACCCCGAGCAAACACGCCTTGAAGAACTCGGCCAACCCATATTCCGACGCCTGCAGGTGGCGGATCGAACGATTGAACTCCTTGGCGATCAAGGCCGGGCCGATCTCGATGGGGCCGCTCAGCAGAATGCCGCCGCCGGGGGTGAGCACCTTGTCGCAGGTCTGCAGGAAATGGCCGGCTTCGTGGTCTGAGAGGTGCTCGATCGTCTCGAACAGAGTCACCAGGGAGAAGGGCCCTTGCGACTCGACGTCGTCGAGCCGGCTGTAGATGGGGAGTGCTTCGCTTCTGCGATCGGCCATGTAGGGCTCGTAACCCACGGCGCACTCGGGCCGCAGAGAATTCAGCGCGCCGATGAAAACACCGGAGCCGCAACCGTAGTCGAGCACGCGGCCGCTAGCGAACCGCGACAAGGCCAACTTCACCGAGTTTTTGATGCGGTTTCGGTGGGCGTATCGCGCGATCGGATTCGGTGAATCAACGGTCTGCAGGTCGTAAGGAACATTCATGCATCTCTCCTGGCATTGCGAATCGTCTTCAGGCCTCAAAGGGTCTGGAGAGCGGCTCTGAGGTCGGCCGCGAGGCGGTTGCCCAGGTAAGCGTTACCCGCCACGTTGGTGTGTGTTCGATCCGCGGTGATGTACAGGTCGGCGTTGCCGTCACCGCGAAGCTCGGCCACGTTCCCTGTGCCGGTCTGCCACGGGCCATTCGGTGCCGCCGATGCCCCTGCGCTGTTGACCCAGCCGCCATTCAGGTTGTCGAGAAACACCCAGTGCCCCCCCACGGCGCGCAAGGCCTGCTTGATGGTGTCGTTCTTGGCCTGGGCGTATGAGTTGGTGGGTGTCTCCTGCCGGGGTGCCCACGGGCCGGTCGCCACCAACACGGCGTCTGGCAAGGCGCGCCGGAGATTGCCGTAATACAGGTTCACAGCGACGGCAAAACCTGCTGCCGCGTCAGCCGTGCTCGCATACGGCGCGGCGAGGATGCCGTTGTTGTCGTTGATGCTGCCCGACGTCAGCACCAGGTCGGGAGCGGCACTCAGATCCTGGCCAAGCCGGCCGGGAAAGGTGTAAGCCGGGTCTTCCGTGTAGGCAAGCGCAGGATTGCCGGTCAACTGGTAGGTGGCGTTGATGGCGTAGCCGGTGCCGCCGATAGCGTCAATGTACAGATGCGGAACGCCCAACATTGCAGCGGCTTCCCAGAAGGGGCCGCTGAGCCATTGAGGGCCATGGCCACCACCGTATGAATCGCCCATGGCCAGGAACGAGGCCTCGCCTGAGCGGTCCCAGGGCTGCAATGTGTCACCCGCCCCAACGGCAATGCAACACGGCCCGTAGTCGCTCCAAATATAGGCAGAGATTTCACGCGGCGCGCGCGAGCCGAAGTCGAATCGAGAAAAGGTGTTCGCTGTCAACAAAGGTACGCCTGGCACACCGTGGTCGAGCGTGGTGCTAATCAGCGCGGGCGCCATGTAGCGGCCATTCACCACGAGGGTGACGGTGATGGCCTTGCCGCCGAAAAAGATCTCAAACGCGGCACCGTCGAAACGGAAGTGAAGGCCGCAGACGCCACTCGTGATCGGGTAGATGCCGGGGCCCAGCCGCGTTGGCTCGGTCGGCCAGCGCCAGCGGTCGCGCCGATGCCCCCAGACCTGCGGAATGGTCGCGAGCGTCAGGCCCTGCGGGTTGTCGAGCGGCGGATAGATCTGCGCGCCCGCGCCGAGCGACGATGCAAAGCTGTTGCCAATGCCCTGGGTCACGCTGACCGGCGCGCCGTCCAGCGTCAACGGGGCACGCCCGAGTGCGGCCTTCACGCGATCCAGTGGCATCGGCGCAGGCGGTGGCCCAGACGCCGGCGGTGGTGGTGGAATGGGAGCGGGCGCCTCGCCGGCGCCGCCGCCGCAACCTGCGAGCAACACCGTCGATGTCATGGCGCCGATGTGCCGCAAGGCGTCACGGCGCGAAAGATGGGTGTGGGTAAGCTCAGATAACGATGGCGGCGTGGTCATGCAGACACCTTCAAGAGTGACCCACCGCGTTCCAGCGCAAGCACGCGCTCGTAGACGGCGAGGTAGTTGTCAATGGCGGAATCGGCGGTGAAGCGCCCCGCCCTGGCACGCGCTGCTCCCGCAATGCGCGCGCGCTCGGCCGGCGCGCGCGCCAGAACCTCGGCCAATCGCGCCGCACCGGACTGCGCCCAGGCGGCTACGTCGTCTTGCAGCGTCAAGCGCGGCAGGTAAGTGGCCGCGTCGCCACCGACCTCGGTCATGGGCGCTTCGCCGGTGGTGATCACCGGGCATGCGCAGGCCATGGCCTCGGCGATGGGCCAGCCAAAGCCTTCGGCGAGGCTCGGAAAGAGCAGCGCAGCGGCATGGGAATAGAGCGCTTCGACGGTCTCGGTGGCCAGCCCACTGAAGAAGCGCACCTGCCCTTGCGAGGGCACATGGCCCAAGGCGCGCTGCACCGCTTCACTGGGGGGCGGGCTGACCATCCACAAAGGCAAGGGCTGCGCACCTCGCCGCACCGCATCGTGGGCGTAGCTCGCATAAAGGCGAACCACACCGGCCGTGTTCTTGTACCACTGCCCGCCGCCGATGTGCAGCAGGAAAGAGCGCTCGTCCGAGAGCAGGCCGGCTCGCTTTAACAGCGCACGAGCGGCATCGGGCTCGAGCGCCCGATAGGGGTGGTTCAAGCCGTTGTAGACCACCTCCGACGTCACCGGCGCCACGCCACCGAAGCGGTGAAGGTCGGCGCGCGACTTCTCCGAGATCGAGATGAAGTGCCGCGCCCTGCGAAACCCGGAGCGGATGTAGCGCTGATAGAGGCGCCCGGTGGCCGAGGTGGGGTTCTCCGGCAGGTCACCCAACGCCGAGCGCAGTGCGAGCAGATCGTGACAGTGCACCACGTGAGGCCGGTGCGCTGCATGCGGCACCCACGGCCCCAGTGCCTGGTCGCAAAACACGTACAGGGTGTCGGCAGGGTCACCCGCCATGGCGGCGCGCATTTCCAGCGGAAACAGCAGGTACTGGTCCACATAGCCCGCCCACTTGGAGAGCCGACCTTTCGGTAGGCGGCCGTGAACCAGCGCCCGGGGTTGGCGCAAGCTCACGGCATGCCCGCGGGCGCGGTAGGCGTCGACCAGCATGCGCGCGAAATGCGCCTGGCTGTGCGACCCCAGAAAGGCCGGATGGGTGAAGAGCACGAGGTTCATCGCGTTAAGCCCGTCCCAAGGCTTTGGGTTGCGCATGCTGGCGCAGCTTCCACGCGAAGTAACCCACCGCCGCCAACACACCCGCCAACCCGACGACGGTGTTGATGATGAAGCTGCCGCGCACGGTCGACACATCCACGGAAACCGCGGTCACAACCGTGGCGAACAGACCCGTGCAGGCGGACAAACTCACCGGCATGACCCAGCCTCGAGCGCAGCCTATGCCATACGCCGCGCCCCCCCACGCCGACAGAGTCGACGCCGCCACCATCCAGACCAACTCGGATTCCAGCCCCCCGTAGCGCCCACCCAGCACCCACAGAATGGGCCCGGGGAAAGCTGACGCCAGCGCCAGCAAGCTGCCCAACAGCAGCGCATAGAAGGCATTCACACCAGCAAAGCCCGATGCAAGCTCGCGCTGCCCTTCATGCCTTGCAAAGTAGGGCAGCACCAGCGCCGCCGAAACAGCGCCGATCACGGTGAACAGCGCACCCAGGCGGCTCAGCGCACCCACTTCTGCCACACGATCCGCATTGCCGAAGATGCCGATCAGCCACAGGGCCAGCTGGCTGCTGAACACGAAGTACACCGAGTTCGGGGCCTGCTTCCACAGGTGCTGGTGCAGCGCCGGGCGGTGGCTGCCCGCAGCCTGGGCTGGCATCTGAATGTGCGCGTCAAGATGGCGGGAGAGCACGACGAATGACGCAGCGGCCACACACAGGTTGACGATGCTGGCCACCGTGGCGTCGAGCATCACCCAGGTTGCGGCCGTCAGAAAGCCCAGCTTGGCGATGTTGACCACCAAATCGAGCTTCTGCTGCACGCCCAGATGCCCCATCAGCCGGGCCACGGACAACGCCACACCACTGCGCACACTCAATGCGGCCGTCGCTCCAATCAACACCGTGAGCGCCGCGATCTGCCACGGCTCGGCATGCTGCCGCCACAGCAGGGCCACGAAGCACGGGATCAGCACGCCAAGCGCCCCCCAAGCCAGGCGGCGTTGCAAGGCATAGGCATCGGCCACCAGCTCCCCCAGCGCCTGCCGTTGGCCCAGGAGGCGCCCACCCTGCGCCATCACGGCGGTCGCCAAGCCCAGGTCGCACAGGATGACGGCGATGCCCGCCATGCTCACCGCCAGCGTGTAGTAGCCGTACTGCGCCTGCGCCATGTAGCGCACTAGCACGATGCCCGACGCGAAGCCAACCAGCTGCACCACGATCTGGGTGGACGCAAAGCTGGTGAGCCGCGCCAGCCGATGGCGGGTGATCAACGCGCTCATCGTTGCGTGCCTAGCGATCCACCAGGTTGCGGAAGTAGGCGATCGTCGGCGCGAGTCCGTCCTGAAGCGACACGGTCGGCTCCCAGCCCAACTCTTTCTTCGCGAGCGAAATGTCGGGGCAGCGCTGCTGGGGGTCGTCGCTGGGCAGAGGCTTGAACACCAGGCGTGAAGAACTCTTGGTCATGCGCAGCACGGTTTCGGCCAGCTGCAGCATCGTGTACTCGCCCGGGTTACCGATGTTCACCGGGCCGATCAGCGACTCCTTGCTCGCCATCATGCGAATGAAGGCCTCCACGAGATCGTCGACATAACAGAAGCTGCGTGTCTGCTGACCATCACCGAAGACGGTGATGTCGTCGCCGCGCAGAGCCTGCATGATGAAGTTGGAGACGACACGCCCATCATTGGGGTGCATACGCGGGCCGTAGGTGTTGAAGATGCGCACCACCTTCACGTCGAGCTGGTGCTGGCGGTGGTAATCGAAGAACAAGGTCTCAGCGCAGCGCTTGCCCTCGTCATAGCAGGCGCGTATGCCGATGGGGTTCACATTGCCCCAGTAGGCTTCGGTTTGCGGGTGCACCGACGGGTCGCCGTACACCTCGCTCGTCGAGGCTTGAAGAATGCGTGCACCCACGCGCTTGGCCAGGCCCAGCATGTTGATTGCTCCGTGCACGCTGGTCTTGGTGGTTTGCACCGGGTCATGCTGGTAGTGCACCGGCGACGCGGGGCAGGCGAGGTTGTAGATCTGTCCCACTTCCACGTACAACGGGAAGGTCACGTCGTGGCGCTGAAACTCGAAGTACTCGGACGACAGCAAATGCCGGATGTTCTGCCGGCTACCAGTGAACAGGTTGTCGACGCACAGCACGTCGCGCTTGTCCCGCACCAGGCGGTCGCACAGGTGTGAACCCAGAAAACCGGCACCGCCAGTCACCATCACAGCGTCGTTCATGGAAAGCTCTTTCTTGAGTGAATCGGAATGCGGTTGTCAGAGGGGGCCTGTGGGCGGTGTAACGCTGCACGCGTCGCCACCCGCAGGCGCCGAAACCTGCCCCCTGCCGGGGCCTGGGCGGCGCCCCGTGCTGACGTGTTCTGCAGTGCCGCGTTGCTGGCCGCAATGCACAGCCCCACGAACAACCAGCCATAGACGTTGATCGACCCGTTGCCCGTGATCTGCCCGATGAAGACCGTGTAGCCGGCATAGGCAAACAGCATCATCGGCAGGGGATCGGGCGCGCTGCGCGTCGCGCGCACCGCCAGGCGCAACAGCCAAGCCACCAGGCCCAGGCGAAAGACGATGTAGCCAATGCCGAGCAGCGGGCCCAGGTCGACCATGTGGCGGGCGAAATCGGCTTCGACAAATGCGCCCGGCCTCACACCATCAACCGTGGCACGCATCTGGATGCTGGCATTGCTGCCATAGCCCAGGCCGTAACCGAGAAAAGGCGTGTCGTCGATCAGGCGAACGAAGTCGATGAAGGTGTACCAGGTGCGCCCCACCAAGCCGCCCTCGATGTGTTTCTCGTTGATGGCCGCCCCGTTCCAACGGTTGACGAAAACGGCGAAGCCCGTGGGGAACACGATCGGGTAGAGCACCACCGCGAGTGCGCCCAGTGACGTGGGAAGGGCGAGCGCCCGGGCCTTGAGTGCCGAGCCTTGGCCCATGAAGCCAATCAACACCGCAAACGCAGCCGTCAGCACGCATTGCAGCAAAGTGCCTCGGCTGCCGCTGAGCGCCACGCAGGTCAGCACCGCCGCGGCGCCTGCCAGGGTAGGCACGATGCCCAGCGGGCGGCGCACTGCAGGAAGCAGCAAGACCGCGAGCAAGAAGGCGCAGGCCGTGACGGTGAACTGCTGGAGGCCGGCCGGCGAGGTAAAGGGGCCGGTAGCGCGAACGTGGTCGAGATCCAGCACCATGCCCTGGAACTGAAGCTCTTTTTCGTCGGCAATCCCCACGTTAATGGGCGCGTTGATGGGCGACGAAAACTGCAACACCACCAGCACGGCGATGGGAACGGCCAACAGCAAGGTGATCTTCGCGAAACGCGCCAGATCAGCGGCCCTGAACTGAGCACCCACCAGGAAAGCCAGCGGCACATACAAAAAGTAGCTGCGCCACCCATGAACGCCGAGCAGCAGACGGGACTCGCTGTGGCCGCCCAGCACGAACTGCAGGACAAACAGCAAGACCCCGAGGAAACACATGAAGACACTCGCCCGAAAAAAACCGCCCCCCGCGGGCCACAAACCGAAACGCAAGGCCAGCAGGTATGCGTAGAGCAAAAAAGGGTCACGAATGAAGAAGAGGTACTGACCGAATTGCGGGGCCACGTACTTTCGAAGAGTGCCTTCAAAGATCGCGAGCAGGTAGATCAGAAGCACCACGTTCACGAGGCGCCTGCGCGCCGACTCCTGCGTGTTGTTCACAGGCAGGGGCAAGGCGTGGGTTTGCGTTGCTGCACGCGGCAGCGCAACGGCGGTGCGCGGCGCTCTGCGCAACGTGCGTGAGAGTTGCACCGTCAAATACCCGTGAACAGACACACCCGCGTCGCAGCGAACGAAAGGCGTCTGCAGACGGACAAGGCCGCGCACTGTGCATTCTTCATGGTGGTCTGCCCTTGTCCGCTACCGACGCTCCCGCGCCGGACTGCAACGCGCTTCGAGTCATCGGAGTAGCTCGTTGCAAAGGACTCTACCGAGCAAATGTTGCGGTATTGAGTCAGCGGCGTTGCACCACAGGCTCGTCACAAAGGCTTCGTACCATTTGACGATGAGCGCTGCTGCTTCTCCACACACCCTTGTCGTGAACTTCAATTCACCCGAGCTGAATCAGCTTGCCATTGCGCTTGCGCACCAGAACAAGTTAGGCGCCTACGTGCGGCCCTACGTCAACAAGGGGCGCCGCTGGGAACGGGCACTGGCCGCCCTGCCGTTGGCGGGCTCGGTGTACACGAGCACCTTCGGCAGGCGCCGCATCACCGACCCGGCTCTGGCCGAGCGCACACATGAGGCCGGCGTGGTGTTCGACCTGTGCGCTGCGGCCATCGGGCGGCTGCATGCGCTGCCCCCCAGCGTGCGCCACCGCTGGACGAACCGGCTCTACATGAAGGTGCGCGAAGCAGTGGCGCAAACTGCGTGCCGCCACACACCCGATGTCGAGTGCATCGTGGCCTACGAAGGCTTCGCGCTGCCTGCATTCGAAGCCGCCATGGCCCGCGGCTCGCAGGCGCTGGTGCTCAACTACCCGGTAGCCCACCATCGCGAGCGACGCCGCATTCGCCTGGAAGAAAACGAGCGCGAACCCGAGTTCGCCGTCACCTGGCCCGACTTCGATGACTGGGCACCGGGGCACGAGGAGCGGCTCGACGAAGAAATCCGGCAAGCCGATGCCGTGCTGGTCGGCTCCAGTTTCGCGGCAAACAGTTTCGTGGCCCAGGGCATCGCCCGCGACAAGATGTGGATGATTCCCTACGGTGTAGATCTGGAGGTGTTCACCCCCTCGCAGAGCGCCGCTGTGACAAGTGGTTTCAAGGTGATCTACGCCGGCCAACTGACACAACGAAAAGGCCTCTCCTACCTGCTGCGTGGCTACCGAAAGTTTGCGCGCCACGACAGCCAGTTGACGCTGGTGGGCAGCGTGGTGGGCAGCGACCGGCCACTGCTGCCCTATCGCGACCTGCTCCAACATGTGGTGCACCAGACCCGCCCCGCACTCGCCGCCCTTTACCGTGCCTCGCACGTGTTCGTGCTGCCCACGCTGGTGGAAGGCATGGGCCTGGTCGTGCTGGAGGCCATGGCCTGTGGGCTGCCGGTGATCGTGACGGCAAACGGGCCAGGCGACATCGTGCGCGATGGCGTCGATGGCTTCGTGATCCCGGACCGCGACGAAGACGCCTTGTGCGACCGCCTGGAGCGCCTGTACCTGCAACCCGAGTTGCGCGCTGAAATGGGCCGCCAGGCCATTCTTCGGGCACGCGAGTTCGGCTGGGGTGCTTACACCTCGAAGGTGAAGCACGCGTTGTCCGGGCTGGTGCTGAGCCAGAGGGCGAACGAAAGGCCCGCTTGCGCCTGAGCGCCGGCCTGCTGCTCGCCGGGTGGGTGGCCTTCGTCGCCTCCGCCTCGGGCCAGCCTACGCCGATCACGACACGCTGGGCCTTCACGCTGCCCACTCCGGCCACCACCAGCGCAGGCGTGTACCGCAGAGACGGAACGCTCATTCGCACGCTGTGGCGCGCCGAGGGCCTGGCCGCCGGCCAGCATGAAGGGCGCTGGGACGGGCTCGACGACCTGGGCGGTGCAATGGCCGAACCCAGCTACGAGATCAGGTTGGTCTACCACCGCCTGAACTACGTGTGGGAGGGCGTCTATGGCAACAGCTCCACCGCCGCCGGTGGGCCGGCCGTGCACAACGCCTACCTGCCGCCGAGCAGCCTGGTGCTGGACCGCGACCGCATCCTCTACAGCGTCGGCTTCAACGAAACCCGGCCCGGCCTGCACAGTTTTTCGCTCGCAGACCCGCAGCAACACGGCTTGCCCTTCCCCTCATCGGATCGCTTCGTGTCGTATTCGATGATCGCCGCCGATGGCAACAAGCTCTACTGGGCCAACGGTGGGGGCGGCATGTCGCACACCAGCTTCGTCGGGGTCTATGACCTGAAGAGTACGCAGCCTGAAAAGTTCAGCGCGGGGAGCGACGTCTGCCTGATCCGCATGAAAGACGGCATCCACTGCTATCCACCGCAAGACTACAAGGGCGTGATCTCAGTGGAAACCCAGCAGGCCATGGCGCCAACGGGTCTCGCGGTGCAGCGCCGTGGGCGCATCCTTGCGGTGTCGCACGGCACGCTGGGCAAGCTGCGCCTGTACGACAAAACCAGCGGCGCCATGCTGCGCGAGATCGCCTTGCCCTTGGCGGCCAAGCGGCTGAACCAGATCGCCATGACACCGGGCGGTGACCTGTGGGTCATCTCCGGCAACCAGGTGCTGCGCTACACCGACCTGGAGACGGCGCCCACGCTCGCTGCCCACATCGAGGGTCTCGCACAACCGATTGCCCTCGCCACCCACTCCGAGCATGAAGACGAGCTTTGGGTGGCCGACAGCGGCAGCAGCCAGCAACTCAAGCGATTCGATCGCAACGGCAAGCCGGAAACGGTGATCGGTGTGCTCGGCGGTTATGCGACCGACCCGGCGGTGTCACCCGACAAGCTGTGCTTCAAAGGCCGTCAAGGCCATGAGCTGAGCGCCATGGTGCTCACGACCGACGCAACACTCTGGGTCGTCGACTACTGCAACAACCGCCTGCTGCGCTTTCGCACCGACAGCCAGGGGCCGGCCCGCAGCGATGCGCAGATCGCTTACCTGCCCGGCTTCTATGCCTCGACCGTCGATCACGCCAACCCACGCCGGGTGTTCGCCAACTTCCTGGAGTTTGAGACCGACCCGGACGCCCCCATCGTGCCCGGCCGATCGTGGAAGCTGGTGCGCAACTGGCTCGGCGGTTTGCCTCCCTCCTTGACTGACACCCACGCCTTCAACGCAGCGTTCGGCGGCTTCCAATCGGTGGAGACCTTCAGCAATGGCCGCACCTACGGCATGCTGCGGGTGCACGGCAGGCAGGTGATGGTCGAGCTTGCGGCATCCGGGCCCTTGCGCGTCGTGCGCGCCTTCGGCCAGCCGCTGCCGCGCGCCACCCAGATGGTGATGTATGAAAACGGCGGCCTCGGCTACGCGCAGACGGGCCCCTTCTCACAACGCGCCATGCGCCTGCCGCTGACGGGCTTCGACAACGCGGGCGACCCTGTGTGGGCCACCGAGCCCGTCGAGCTCGCCAGCGTGCCACTGCTGGCCGGATCACCACAATACCGCGGCGCACTCAGCGGCCACCTGCCACCGCGTTTTCCCTTGACTGGCTCCGGCAAGGTCATCTTCTTCGACCAATCGGTGATCGGCAACGAAGGCTTCCATCTCGGCGCCGTCGAGCGCGGCGGCAACGCCTGGCTCTGGCAAGCCAGCCCCAGTGGCCGGCTGGACGGCAAAGGCAGTTTTCAGACCCGAGCCATCGACCGGTCGGTGCACTACGGTGGCAACGCCTTGTGGGCCTATGGCCGCCACATCATTTATGGCTACCACGGCGAAGGCATCTACGATCAACAGACGGGCCGGGTCGGGCAAGCCAACCAGTTCATGCATTTCGATGAAAGCGGCTTGTTCCTCGGCCAGTTCGGACAATCTTCGACGCAGCCTTTGCCACCGACACAACCCGGTTTGAGCGGGAATGCATTGAGCCCAACACTCGTCCACCGCGACGGGCGCCTGTACCTGTATCACAACGAAGAGGCCTCGCACGGCGGCGTGCACCGCTGGCGCATTGAAGGCTGGAATCAGTTGCGCGACTTGCGCGGCAGCGGGCCGGCGGGCAGCACCATCGTGCTGCGCTGAAGTGTCAGCGTGGTGCTCGCGCCGCCATCAACATCGTGCGAGCAAACATCGGAATGCGCCCCGCCGTCTCAAAATGCAGATCGCGCAGCTCAAACTCCGACAACAACGAGGTCAGTGTCGCCCGCGAAAAGAACTTCACCTTGCCGTGATCCAGCAGCGGATCCCAGCGTGAATCAAAGCGGCCCGCCAGTGCCAGCGCCACATTCTTTGAGTACCCGTGAAAGTTCGATGTGATGACCAGCAGCCCACCGGGCTTGAGGGCGGCGAGTGCGGCTTCGATCAGCTTGCGTGGCAGCGGCATGTGGTCGATCACGTCAACCGCCACCACGGCGTCGAAGCGCCGCGCATAACCCGCGTCGAGCGGGTGCATCACGTCGACCCGATGAAAACCCAGGTGCGGGTAGTGCCGCTGCGCCAGGTTCAGGCGGGCTTCGCTGTTGTCGACGCCGGTCACCGCAAAGCCGCAGCGATCAAGGGCCGCACTGAACCAACCGCTGCC
>JBKJJF010000014.1:0-3960 GCA_046598195.1 Rhizobacter sp.
CGCCACGGAGGCCACCCCCGCGGCCGAGGCCACCTGGGCCGACCGGTCGGTCGGCGTCAAGTAAACCTGGATCTTGCGGTAGTTGTAGTCGGAGAAGGTGTCGCCGTTGCAATAGCTCATCATGTCGTGCTGGTCTGTTCGTCGAGGATCCACAAAGGTCGACGTCTCGGCGTTGTAGCCCCAGATGTAGCGCCCTGAGGCACCAAGTTGCGCGTTGGCATAGGGGTAGTCGGGGTCGGGGTTGGCGGGGTCCCCGCAAGGCGCATGCGGCAAGCTGAGGTTGTGCCCCAGCTCGTGTGTGAGCGTTTCGCGAACGGCCGCGGGATTGCTGGGCAGGTCAAAGCCCAGCGCGGCGTGGCCCGACAGGTAGCCCAGCCCCGACACACCGTAGGTGCGCTTGGGCATGAAGCCGTAGTAGTACGACTCATCGGAGGCTTGCTCCAGCAGGCGCAGGTTCGCCAGCTCGGACAACACCTTGCCAAACGCGGTGTTCCATTCGGCTTCGGTCGTGGGCAGCGCTGTGACACCCCGGGGCACATAGGGTGAACGCACCTGCAGCGTGACGCTGGCCACCGGCACACGCGCCTGGACGTAGCTGGCGGGGCCGCTGACCACCTGCCCGGTCGTGCCCGCAATCTGCACCGGCACCGCCACCAGCCTCAGCGCGACACCGGCACCCACACGTGGGTTGACGGTGGTGGCACGCTGGCCATTGGCCAGGCTTGCCGTGAGGCGCAGGCCCGGCCTCACCAGATTGGCCGGCACGACGGCGCTGTAGGCATTGGTGCTTGTCGGCACACCGGGCACGGCCGAGGGCAGGCCGCCCGTGGGTGCCGTGAGCGCGAGTTGCTGCACGAGCTGCCCGGTGGCGGTTTCCACCCGCAGCACACCGGCAGGCTTGGCCTCCTGTGCGTTGGTGGTGATGGCATTCACCCGCACCAGCACGGCCTTGTTGGCCACGAGCACCAGGGCGCTGTCGCCGCTCGGGAACAGCAGGGACTGGGCGAGGTCGATGCCGGCAATGCGAGCGGCAGAAACGGGTGCGGGTGCTGGTGCTGGTGCTGGTGCTGGTGCTGGTGCCGGTGCTGGTGCTGGTGCTGGTGCTGGTGCTGGTGCTGGTGCTGGTGCAGCTGGTCGGTTGATCGGGGTGCTGGTGTCCTGCTCGTCGCCAGCACCACAGGCCGTCAAGGCCACCAATGCGCTCGCCGCACCCAGCAGGCGCAGGCGTCGCGCGCGGCCGTGCAAGGGTGGCAACGCGGGGGGGTGCAGGTCGCTTGTCATGGTTCTTGTTTCTCGCCGAGGTCGCTTGATGTCCGCTCCCATGTTGCGGCATACCCAGCCGCAGCCCGCTACAAACTGTAAGAACCCTGCGCAAACACGCCGCACCGACACGGCGTCGCGCCTTCTTCCTACAGCGCCAGCCAGGGTCTTTGTTTACAACCATGGGAAGCTCGTGACACACGAGCAAGCTAAGTGAACACCCGCCTTTTTCCATGACGCCACGACCTAAAACCCCGTCCTTTCGTGTCTTGACCGTGAACACGCACAAAGGCTTCTCGTTCTTCAACCGCAAGTTCATCCTGCATGAGCTGCGCGAAGCCGTGCGCGGTGTCGGTGCCGACATCGTGTTCCTGCAAGAGGTGCTCGGCACCCACGAGCTGCACCCGGCGCGCCACGCCAACTGGCCCGAGGCGCCGCACTACGAGTTTCTGGCCGACAGCATCTGGAGCGACTTTGCCTACGGCCGCAATGCGGTGTATCCAAGCGGCCATCACGGCAACGCGGTGCTGTCCAAATTCCCGATCGAGCGCTACGAGAACCACGACGTGTCGATCAGCGGGCCCGAAAAGCGCGGCCTGCTGCACTGCGTGCTGCACATCCCCGGGCGCACGCAGCGGCTGCACGCCATCTGCGTGCACCTGGGGTTGCGCGAGTCGCACCGCCGCAAACAGCTCGAGTTGCTGCTGAAGATCGTCGAGCGCGATGTGCCGGCCGATGCGCCGCTGCTGATCGCCGGCGACTTCAACGACTGGCGGGTGCGCGCCCACAGCGTGCTCAAACGCTGCGCCGGGCTGCGCGAGGTGTTCGTGCATGCCAACGGGCGCGCTGCCAAGACCTTTCCGGCGCGCTTGCCCATGCTGCAGCTCGACCGCATCTACGTGCGCAACGCCAGCGTGCACCGGCCGGTGGTGCTGCCGCGCCGACCGTGGTCGCACCTGTCTGACCACGCCCCGCTGGCGGCGGAGATCACGCTGTGAGCGCGAAATCGCGCTGGACCGGCGGCAACCGCGTGCGGCTGCTGGAAAACGGCGAAGAGTTCTTTCCCGCCGTGTTCGAGGCCGTGGCCGCAGCCGAGCACGAGGTGCTGATCGAAACCTTCATCCTGTTCGAAGACAAGGTCGGCCTGGCCTTTCACGAGGCGGTGCTCAAGGCCGCCCGGCGCGGCGTGCAGGTCGACATCACCGTCGACGGCTTCGGCTCGCCCGACCTCTCAGCCGGGTTCATCGGCGCCCTCACCGAGGCGGGTGTGCGCTTTCATGTGTTCGACCCCCAACCGCCGCTGCTGGGCGTGCGCCTCAACGTGTTCCGCCGCATGCACCGCAAGATCGTGGTGGTTGATGGTGTGCGCGCGTTCGTGGGGGGCATCAACTACTCAGCCGATCACCTGGCCGATTTCGGCCCGCAGGCCAAACAAGACTACGCGGTCGAGGTCAGCGGCCCGATCGTCGACGAGATCCACCGCTTTGCACTCGAGGCGATCGCACCGCAAGCGGCACCCGCACAGCGCGGCTGGTTTCGCCGCCGCCAGCCGGTGCCGCCCTCGGCCCCCACCGCCAACGCGCCCCACTCGGGCGAGGCCGACGCGGTGTTTGTCACCCGAGACAACCACGGCCACCGCAGCGACATCGAACGCCAGTACCGCGTGGCGCTTCGTTCGGCGCGGCACGAGGTGATCATCGCCAATGCCTACTTCTTCCCCGGCTACCTCTTTCTCAAAGACTTGCGCCGCGCCGCGCGCCGCGGGGTGAAGGTGCGCCTGATCCTGCAGGGCCAGCCCGACATGCCGGTGGTCAAGGTGGCGGCGGGCCTGCTGTACGCCCACCTGCAACGCGCCGGTGTGCAGATCTACGAATACTGCGCACGCCCGCTGCACGGCAAGGTGGCGCTGGCCGATGACCAATGGTCGACGGTGGGTTCCAGCAACCTCGACCCGCTGAGCCTGTCGCTCAACCTCGAAGCCAACCTCATCATCCGCGACCGTGCCTTCAACCAGCACCTGCGCGAGCGGCTGGAAGACCTGATCGAACACAGCTGCAAGGAGGTCCCTGCGCCGAGCGGCGAACGCCGAGCGTGGGGGCAGATGGCGCTGAGCTACCTG
The DNA here is from genome assembly GCA_046598195.1 of Rhizobacter sp. Taxonomy (GTDB): domain Bacteria; phylum Pseudomonadota; class Gammaproteobacteria; order Burkholderiales; family Burkholderiaceae_C; genus Rhizobacter. Next base: position 3,380 of record JBKJJF010000014.1, read on the forward strand.
GCGTTCCACTTTTTGCGCCGCTTTCCGGCCTGGGCCGGTTGGTTGCCGGCACACCAGCCGGCGCTCAAGCACATGGGCAGCGACGAAGCCCGCGACAACGCAGCCCGGCAGGCGGGCGCAGAGCCCCTCAGTGAACCCGGCGCGAGGCAGCTTTCATGAGCACCACGGCCTTGCCCTCGGCCGCGCGCTGGCGGCGCTGTTGGTCGGCGCTGCGGCGCGTCGGTACCGTGGCGTTTTTTGTGCTCGTCGCCGTGTTGCTGTTTTCGCAGGCGCGCCAGATCGAGTGGGCCGAGGTGGGGGCTACTGTGCGTGCCTACCCGGCCGCCACCCTGCTTGCGGCCGCCGCGCTCGCCGCGTTGAGCCACGCCCTCTACAGCGGCTTCGATCTCTTTGGTCGCCACTGGACTCAGCACGGCCTGCCACTGCGGCAAGTGATTCCGCTCACCTTCGTCTGCTACGCGTTCAACCTCAACCTCGGTTCGCTGGTGGGCGGCGTTGCCATGCGCTACCGGCTCTACTCGCGCCTGGGCCTGCCCATCGACACCATCAGCCGCGTGGTGGGCATGAGCCTGGTGACCAAC
>JBKJJF010000069.1:0-16081 GCA_046598195.1 Rhizobacter sp.
GCTGTCGAAGGCGGTCGACAGCCGTTTGGCGGCCATGCCCGAGCTCAGCAGCTTGAAGCGGGTGTTGGTGCGAAACGCATCACCTTCGCCGGCAAACATGCGCGTCGGGTCTTCACCTTCGCGTTTGAAGGCAAAAGTGCCGGCGGTGTACGGAAAGCTGCCGGGCACGTTGTCGAGCATCAGCCACTTCAAGATCTCGCCGTGGTCTTCATACCCTGGCAGCGCGACCTTGCGCACCTTGGTGCCACTCAGCGTGGTGGTGGTGAGCGCGGTGCGGATTTCCTTGTCCCGGATTTTCACCACGTACTCGTCGCCAGCGTAGGCGCGCTGCATCTGCGGCCACTGGTCGAGCAGCTTTTTCGCGTGCGGGTCGAGCCGGCCTTCACGCTCCAGCGCCATGTTGGCGGCGGCCGAAGCGGCACGCGGTTTGTCGGGTTTGCCTTCGTGCAACATGCGCGAGGCGGCGCGCAGCTGCTGCACTTCACGCGCAAGGCGGGCTTGCTGAATCGTGTTGAGCTTGTAGTTGCGCACACCCTCGCTGATCTCGGCCAGGTAGCGCACACGTGCACCGGGCACGATGGGCAGCTGGTGGGTGCTGTGGCGGGTGGTGGCGACCGGCAGCACGCCGGGCTTCGTCTTCAGGCCGAGCGCGGCAAGGCGCGGCAGCAGGGCTTGGTAGAGCGCCGTCACACCGTCGTCGTTGAAGCGGCTGGCCATGGTGCCGAAGACCGGCATCTGATCGGGTGATTGACCGAACGCTTCGCGGTTGCGCTGCACCTGCTTGGCCACGTCGCGCAGCGCGTCGGCAGCGCCCTTGCGGTCAAACTTGTTGATGGCCACAAACTCGGCGAAGTCGAGCATGTCGATCTTCTCCAACTGGCTGGCGGCGCCGAACTCGGGTGTCATCACGTACATCGGCACGTCAACCAGCGGCACGATCGCGGCGTCGCCCTGGCCGATGCCCGAGGTCTCGACGATCACGAGGTCGAAGCCTGCCACCTTGCAGGCGGCCAGCACGTCGGGCAGGGCCTGGCTGATCTCGCTGCCGAAGTCGCGCGTGGCGAGCGAGCGCATGAAGACACGCTGACCAGAATCCGTTCGGGCTGAGCTGGTCGAAGCCGTGGTGGCAGTTCGCTGCACTTCCACAGGCTCAGTGCGAACGGAGGCGTGCCACGGCGCAATGGCGTTCATGCGGATGCGGTCGCCCAGCAGCGCGCCGCCACTCTTGCGGCGCGAGGGGTCGATGCTGATGACGGCAATCTGCAGGCCATCACCCTGGTCGAGGCGCAGGCGGCGGATCAACTCGTCGGTGAGCGAGGATTTGCCGGCGCCACCGGTGCCGGTGATGCCGAGCACGGGGGTCGGGGTCTGCGCTGCGCTGGCATGCAGCGCGGCCTTCAACTCGGCCGAGGCCTTGCCGTTTTCCAGCGCGGTGATCAGTTGAGCCAGGGCGCGCCGGTGGGCTTCGGTCTGCCCTTGCACGGCGGCGAGCGCCTGCGGCGCATGCACCGACAGGTCGTGGTCACAACGCATGACCATCTCGCCAATCATCCCGGCCAGGCCCATGCGCTGGCCGTCTTCGGGGCTGTAAATGCGTGTCACGCCATAGGCTTGCAGCTCGGCAATCTCGCTCGGCACGATCACACCACCGCCGCCGCCAAACACCTGGATGTGCGCGCCGCCGCGCTCGCGCAGCAGGTCGACCATGTACTTGAAGTATTCGACGTGGCCGCCCTGGTAGGAGCTGATGGCAATGCCTTGTACGTCTTCTTGCAGCGCAGCCGTCACCACCTCGTCGACCGAGCGGTTGTGCCCCAGGTGAATCACTTCGGCACCCATGCTCTGCAAGATGCGCCGCATGATGTTGATGGCCGCGTCGTGGCCGTCAAACAGGCTCGCAGCGGTGACGAATCGCACCTTGTTCGTGGGCCGGTAGGCGGCGAGCGCCTTGAATTCGGCTGAGAGGTCGGTCATGCGCTTGTCTCCTGTGCGCTCTGCGTGTCTTCAGATCACTTTGATCTTGGCGAGCGCGGGGTCGTCGGGCGGGTAGCGCAGCTTCAACGACTCGAACACCTGCTTCATCACCATGGCGATCATCAGGTTGCGGTGGGTTTTGGAATCGGCCGGCACGATGGTCCATGGCGCCCAGGGTGTGCCGGTGGCCGAGATGGCGTTGGCGTAGGCCTGTTGGTAGGCGCTCCACTGCTTGCGCACCTCGATGTCGCCGACGGCAAACTTCCAGCGTTTGGTGGGGTCGTCGAGCCGCTCTTGCAGGCGAAGCTTCTGTTCTTCTTTCGAGATGTGCAGCATGAACTTACAGACCACGGTGCCGGTCTCGCTGAGCATGCGCTCGAAGTTGTTGATGTGGGCGTAACGCTGCAACGTTTGTTCGGGCGTGATCCAGCCGTTGACCGCGGGCACCAGCACGTCTTCGTAGTGGCTGCGGTTGAAGATCATCACTTCGCCGTTGCCGGGCACCCGCTGGTGGATGCGCCACAGGTAGTCGTGCTCGCGCTCCGGCTCGGTGGGTGCCTTCCAGCCGATGGTGTGCACGCCGAGGGCACTCATCTGGCCGAACACGCTGCGCAGCGTGCCGTCTTTGCCGCTGGTGTCGGTGCCTTGCAACACGACCAGCAGCTTAAAACGCCGGTCGGCATAAAACAGGTTTTGCAGCGTGTCGAGCTCTTGGGCCAGCGCTTCGACCGTCGCTTTGTCGGCCTGTTTGTCGCCGGTGGAGTAAGGCTTGGCTCCCGGCGAGATGCCCGCCAGATCAAAGGCCGCCGGTTTGGCGCCCGCCTTGGTGTGCTGGAAAGCCTTCAAATCGGGCTTGGTTGTGGCCACGGTTTCTCCGCAAGACGTAGTTGACGTATACGTCAATTGGCGAGTGTATCGCCCTTGCCGCCCCACCCCGTACCAGGGGGCTCACTGAGGGGCTTCCCTCCTCTAGAAAACCGGGTTTGGCGGCACAATCAGTTTCCATGAGTGGCCTGCTGATCGAGGCCCGAGCAGAAAGTTTGAGGAGTGCAACGCGTGGCTACGATCAAGGTCCCTGTCAAGACACCCGAAGCCGTGGCTGAACTGAGCAGCCGCCAACGCAAGCTGAGCCAGCGCCACCGCACCGTGCTGTTGCTGGTCGATGGCCGCCGGGCAGAAGATGAAGTACGGCAAATGGCCATTGCTGCCGGCTCACCCGACACCGCGTTTGACGAGTTGCTCGACCTCGGCATGATTTCGCGCCCCGCGCCGCTGGAGCCCGAACCGGCCAAGCGAGCCGCCCCGGTGGTCAGCAAGCCTGTGCCACTGGAGGCCACGCCCGAGCCCGCGCCTGCGGCCATGGGCGCGCCCGATTCGGTGGTGAGCCTGCTGCCCGCCTCGCTCAGCCTGCAGCCCGAATCCCATCTCGACTCGTTACTCAACGAGCTGCCGGGTGCCGCGATGGATGCGCTTGAATCCGAACCCTTCAACGTGCAAGACGAAGCCCTCGAAGAAGCGCGTGCGATCCTGTTGCGCGCGGTGCGCGCCGAAGCGCCCGTGGCAGGCTCGCTCACCATGTTGCGCCTGCGCCGTGCGCGCACCCGTGAAGACCTGGAAAGCCTGCTCGAAGAAGTCGAATCGCGCATCTTCAAACCCTTCAAGGGCCTGTGGGCCTCGCAGACCATGGCCCGCGTGCGTGAGTTGCTGTCGACCCACCCGCCGCTGCCCTTGCCCTCTTCCTGAGTACCCCCAAGGCCGGGCTGCGCCCAACCCGACCCCCGAGGGGGCTCAAGGAAACTTGGGGTGGCCCGGCGTTTCCTTGAGAGATACTTCGCCGATGAGTTTTCTGGCCATCGACGTTGGCAACACGCGCCTGAAATGGGCTTTGTACGCCTCGCCCCAACCGGGCGCCGCCGTGATGGCGCATGGCGCGGTTTTCCTTGAAACCATCGACCAGCTCGCCGAGACCGAGTGGAAGAACATCCCTGCGCCCGGCAGCATGCTCGGCTGCGTGGTCGCCGGTGATGGCATCAAGCGCCGTGTCGAAGAGCAGCTGGAGATCTGGGACATTGACCCACGCTGGGCGGTGTCATCGGCCCACGCGGCGGGCGTCACCAACGGCTACGAGCACCCGGCCCGTCTGGGGGCCGACCGCTGGGTCGCCTTGATCGGCGCCTGGCATCACGTGTGCTCACGCGGCACACCGCGCCCCGCCCTGGTGGTGATGGTGGGCACGGCCGTGACGGTCGATGCGCTCGACGAAACCGGCCACTTCCTCGGTGGCTTGATCCTGCCGGGTTTTGGTGTGATGCAGCGTGCGCTCGAGATGGGAACGGCCGGCCTCAAGGTGCCCACTGGCGAGGTGGTCGACTTTCCCACCAACACCAGCGACGCGCTGATGAGCGGGGGTGTCAACGCCATGGCCGGTGCGGTGGAGCGCATGTACCGCAAGCTGCGCGCGCGCACCGGGCAAGAGCCGGTGCTGTTGATGTCGGGTGGGGCGTCGCCCAAGCTCGCGCCAGTGACCGACCTCAGGTTCGAAACCGTCGATCGCCTGATCTTTGACGGCTTGTTGGCAATGCAATCACACCGCCTCGCGCTCTGACTTTAGCCCCCCAGTCGCTTCGCTCTTGCCCCCGACGGGCGCCGTCCGCCTTGGGGCGGCCCGGTGGCTTACACCCTCAGAGGATGTAGCGCGACAGGTCTTCGTTGCGCGACAGCTCGCCCAGCTTGGCGTCAACATCGGGCGCACCCAGCACCACGGTCTGGCCTGCGAGTTTGTGGGCATCGAAGCTCACTTCGTCGAGCAGCCGCTCCATCACGGTGGACAGGCGGCGTGCACCAATGTTTTCGGTGCGCTCGTTCACGTCGTAGGCAATCTGCGCCAGGCGGCGGATGCCCTCGGGCGTGAGCTCCAGCGTCACGCCTTCGGTGGCCAGCAAGGCCTGGTACTGCTTGACCAGGCTGGCGTGGGTTTGCGTGAGGATGGCCTCGAAGTCGCTGACGCTCAGCGAGCTGAGCTCAACGCGAATCGGAAAGCGCCCCTGCAGCTCGGGGATCAGGTCGCTGGGCTTGCTCAGGTGGAACGCGCCCGAGGCGATGAAGAGAATGTGGTCGGTTTTGACCATGCCGTACTTGGTGCTGACGGTGGTGCCTTCGACCAAGGGCAGCAGGTCGCGCTGCACACCCTGGCGTGACACGTCGGCGCCGCTGCCCTCCGAGCGCGAGGTGACCTTGTCGATCTCGTCGAGGAAGACGATGCCGTTTTGTTCGGTGTTGGTGAGCGCGCGCGTCTTGATCTCGTCTTCGTTGACGAGCTTGGCGGCTTCTTCTTCCGTCAGCAGCTTGATCGCTTCGGCGATCTTCACCTTGCGTTGTTTGCGCTTGTTGGGGCTGAGGTTGGCGAACATGCCTTTGAGCTGCTCGGCCATCTCGTCCATGCCCGGCGGGCCCATGATTTCGAGCGTGGGCTTGAGGTCGGCCACCTCGATCTCGATTTCCTTGTCGGCCAGGGCGCCTTCGCGCAGGCGCTTGCGCATCACCTGGCGGGCTGTGTTGTCGGCCGAGGGTGTGGGCGACAGGCCAAAGTCACTGCGCGGAGGTGGCACCAGGATGTCGAGCACTCGGTCTTCGGCGGCGTCTTCGGCACGCGCACGGTGGCGGCGCATCGCGTGCTCGCGTTCCTGCTTGACCGCCATCTCGACCAGATCGCGGATGATGGTGTCCACATCTTTGCCGACATAACCCACCTCGGTGAACTTGGTGGCCTCGACCTTGATGAAAGGCGCGTCGGCCAGCTTGGCCAGCCGGCGCGCGATCTCGGTCTTGCCGACGCCCGTCGGGCCGATCATCAAGATGTTTTTGGGCGTGATCTCGGCGCGCAAGTTTTCGTCAACCTGCTGACGGCGCCAGCGGTTGCGCAAGGCGATGGCGACCGAGCGCTTGGCAGCGGCCTGGCCGACGATGTGGCGGTCGAGTTCGGAGACGATCTCCTGCGGGGTCATGTTGAAGCTCATCCCAGCGTCTCGATCGTGTGGTTCTGGTTGGTGTAGATGCACAGGTCGCCAGCAATCTCGAGCGAGCGCTTGACGATGTCTTGCGGCGCCATGTCGGTGTGCTGCAAGAGCGCGCGGGCAGCGGCTTGCGCAAAAGCACCGCCCGAGCCAATGGCGACGATGCCGAGTTCGGGCTCCAGCACGTCACCATTGCCGGTGATGATGAGGGAGGCCTCCTTGTCGGCCACGGCCAGCATGGCTTCGAGCCGACGCAGCACGCGGTCGGTGCGCCAGTCCTTGGTCAACTCGATGGCGGCGCGCACCAGGTGGCCTTGGTGTTTCTCCAGCTTGGCCTCAAAGCGCTCGAAGAGGGTGAAGGCGTCAGCTGTGGCGCCTGCAAAGCCAGCCAGCACCTGGTCTCGGTAGAGTTTGCGCACCTTGCGCGCTGTGGCCTTGACGACCACGTTGCCCAGCGTCACCTGGCCGTCGCCGCCAATGGCGACCACATTGCCGCGACGCACGCTCAGGATGGTCGTGCCGTGATATTGATCCATAGGGTCTTCAGATTCGGGCGAAGCCCACAGGTTCAAGAGCAAGCCTTCGATACCTCAGGCCTTACACGGGCTGACGTGCGAGCACAGCGAAGCACCCTTCAAGCAACGCCCGCGGAACCGGCTCTGCCGGGCTGCCAGGCGGCGCCCCTCGTGGGCAGGAGCGCCAGCGACTGGGGGGCTAAACCACTCTGACTTTGACCTTGGCATGCTCATTGATGCCCATCGCGCCGAAGAACAGCGCCACCAGGCGGTGCGATTCGCAGAAGGTCACCGCGCGGTTTTCGCTGCGCCGCGCCAGAACCCAGTTGAGCAGATCGCCGGCGGCGATGAAGTCGACACGAATCAAGCGTGCACACGACACGTTGACGATGGTCGCCGTGCGCAATTCATCGTTCATCTTGGTCAGCGTGGCGCTGATGTCACCGACCAGCTGCCCAGAGAGTTCTACACGTGCCACCTGCACCATGCCGGGCTCGTCGATGATCTGCGATTCTTGGAAGGTGGTCGATACATCGCTGATCACCGACATCGGCGGCGACTGCGTGCTCACGCTCGCGCCGCTGATGCGGGCCTGACACGTCGCCGGCTCCCACGACGGGGGCGACACCTCGTAGGTGACGCAGTAGTCGATGGCCGCTTCGTCGAACTGGTTGGCGCGGTTGGCCATGCGCAGAACGTCCAGGCGCAGCTGCCAGAACACCGGGTCGGCATCGCGTACACCGGTGGGGGCCGCGTCTTGCAGCACTTCGATCAGCCGCTCGCCGCTGAGCCAGCGCATGTCCAGCGTTTGCGGGATCCAGCCGCGGAAGAGATCGCTCAGGCGGGCGCTGCCTTCGGCGTCAATGCCCTTGAGCGCGCTCCAGTCAAACACCCATGGCAGCGGCATCTGCAAGGTTTGCGAGCGCAGCTTGGCCACGGCTTCGGCGTCGACGTTGGCCGGGCAGACCCAGCCCACCTGGCCGTCGATGCGGGCGCGTGGCCGGCGCTCTTCACTGGCGGCCTCGGCCACCATCTTGGGCATGGAAAACCACTGCGGCGCGGACCAGCCGAAGGCTTGCGCGTAGTCGATGGCCAGGCTTTCAAACTTATGTTGCTGGCCGATGGCGCGGTACAGGTCGAACAGTGCCAGCCAGGTTTCGGCATGCTGGGCACGGCCGCCGCCCGAGCCGGTCAACCCGGCCAACGACTGTTCGCACAGCTCGAAATCGGCGTTGGCAAAAGCGATCACCGCTTCGTCGAGGTCGGGGTCGTGCGCCACCTCGCTGAGCTCGGCAAACTGGCTGCTGAGCGCGGCCGCGCCGGTGTCGAGGTCGAGCGGCGCCAAGCCGGCGCCTGGGGCCACCGTGGCAGATGGCACGGACCGCAGCACCGGCGGGGCGGCAGGGGGGCGCGAGTTGCCACTGCCCTGCTTGCCGAGGCCTTGGTCGGGCTGTGTGCGGGCATAGCCCATGGCCGCAGGCTGGGTGGGTGCTTCGTAAAACTGCGGCGTGCGGCGTGGTGAGGGCGAGGCCAGGCCATCGCCCACCATCTGCTGCTCGATCTCGTCAATCTTGGCCTTGACGCCGCTGTCGGGCTTGGCGCCGCTTTCCTGCATGCGGGCTTCGGAGTCGTCGAGGCGTGAAGAGCCACCGAGAGTGGCCAGTTGGTCACCGGTAAGGCCTTCGCGGCGTACCTTGCGCAGCATGTCGAACTCGCGCTTGCGCACGAAGTCGTTGCGCCGCTTGCGCTCGATCATGGCCTTCAGCTCGGACTTGGCGTACTCGCTCTCGCGTGCGTCTTCAGCAGGCACACCGAGCTGAGCCCAGTCTGTGGCCGGGTTGGCCACGAACTTGACAACCTTTCGGAAGAAGCTGTTGCTGTCTTTCGGATCCGCCATGTCGGAAGGGCTGGGCGCTCAGGCGATCAGTCGCCGAACATTTTCTGTTTCAGCTCGCGCCGTTGTTGGGCTTCGAGAGACAGTGTAGCGGTCGGGCGGGCGATCAGGCGACCCAGGCCAATGGGTTCGCCAGTTTCGTCGCAGAAACCATAGTCGCCAGCATCGATGCGACCGAGCGACTGCGAGATTTTTTTCAGCAGTTTGCGCTCACGGTCACGGGTGCGCAGCTCCAGGGCGTGCTCTTCTTCGATGGTGGCGCGGTCGGCCGGATCGGGCACGATGGAGGTGTCTTCGCGCAGGTGCTCGGTGGTTTCACCGGCATTGCTCAGCAGGTCGTCCTTGAGCGTTTGCAACTTGACGCGGAAGAACTCCAACTGCTTCTCGTTCATGTACTCGCCGTCGGGCATGGCGAGGATTTCGGCTTCGCTCAGCTCGCGGCCGGCTTTGGTTTTCCAGGCGTTGGCCAGCTTCGGGTCGGCCTTGTGCTCCGTTTTGGTGATGTCGATCAAGAGAGAGTTCATCTGACGGGTGGGCGGCCGCGGCGGAGCAAAGCGGTCGGCAAAGCGAGACGTGGCCGGAGGCACGGGCGCCGGCGTTGATGCGGCAGCCGAGGCACGGGCTGCGGCGGAAAGCTTGGGTTGTGGCACTTTGACGGGCTTGGCAGCCACGAGAGGTGCGGGAGCGGGTACAACAGGTTTGGTCACGGCAGGTGTTTTGACAGGTGCGGGCGCCGGGGTCGCTTTGGCGACTGGTTTGGCCGGGGCGACGGGTTTGGCGGCCGGCTTGGCGGGGGAGGGCTTGGCTGCGGGTTTGGTTGCAACCTTGGCCGTAGGTTTGGTGGTTTTTACGGGGGCGGCTTTGGCAGTGGGCTTGGGGGCAGGTTTGGCGACGGGCTTGCTGGGTTTGGCCGGGGCTTTGGGCGCAGGCTTTTTGGCCACCGGCGCCGGCTTTTTGGCCGCTGGCTTGGTGGGAGTGGGTCGCTTAACCGGGGTCTTGCTCACTGAAGTCTCCTCGCAACGGCGGTTATACCCGCTCTGCGCAGCCCTGGGTGGCCCCGCAGCCCCTATTGGGCGCCGCGGATTGTAGCCACGTTGTTTGGGCGTGCGCCTTCATATTCGAACCAAGTTCAAACCAGGCACTGTTCGAGGCCTTGTTCGAGGATTTCACGCGGCAAATCCAGCCCGATGAAGACCATCTTGCTGCCCTTTTTCTCGCCCTTGGCCCAGGCCGGGCCCAGGTCGCTGCCCATCAGCTGGTGCACGCCCTGGAAGATCACCTTCTTGTCAGACCCCTTCATATAGAGAACACCCTTGTAGCGCAGCATCTTGGGGCCGTAGACCTGCACGATGGCACCGAGAAAGTCTTCGAGCTTGGCGGGGTTGAAGGCCTTGTCGGATTTGAAGACGAAGGATTTGACGTCGTCGTCGTGCGCATGGTGGTGCGGGTGGTCGCAGTGCTCACCGTGTTCATGGTCGTGATCGTGGTGACCATGGCCATGGTTGGGGTCGTCGGCCTTGAGGAAGTCGGGGTCGATGTCGAGCTTGGCGTTGAGGTTGAAGCCGCGCAAGTCGAACACTTCGGAAATGGGCACCGCGCCAAAATGCACCTTGCGCTGCGGCGCGCGTGGGTTCATGTGCTTGATGCGGTGCATCAGGTCGGCCACCTCGGCCTCGCCGACCAGGTCGGTCTTGCTGATGAAGATCTGGTCGGCAAAGCCGATCTGGCGGCGCGCTTCCTGGCGGCTGTCGAGCTGGTCGTTGCCGTGTTTGGCGTCGACCAGGGTCAAGATGGAGTCGAGCAGGTAGCTCTCGGCGATCTCGTCGTCCATGAAGAAGGTTTGCGCCACGGGCCCCGGGTCGGCCAGGCCCGTGGTTTCGATCACCACGCGGTCGAACTTGAGCTCGCCCTTGCGGCGCTTTTCGGCCAGGTCGCTCAAGGTGGTGCGCAGATCTTCGCGGATCGAGCAGCACACGCAGCCGTTGTTGAGTTGGATGATCTGCTCGGTGCTGTCTTGCACCAGGATCTCGTTGTCGATGTTTTCGGAGCCGAATTCGTTTTCCACCACGGCGATTCTCTGGCCATGGGCTTCGGTGAGCACCCGCTTCAACAGGGTGGTTTTGCCAGAACCCAGAAAGCCGGTGAGGATGGTGGCGGGGATAAGACTCATGGTGAAACCTGTTCGATGCAAGAAGAAGGCCGAAATGGGGCCGGAAGAATTTGGTTCAAGGTATCAGATGTGTCAAGCGGTCGGTTAAGCTTTTGGAGTCTGAACTTCTGCTCCCGGCCTGATGGCTGACCCTCACCCGAGTCGATCCCCCAAAGGCGCTGTCAAACACGGTCACCACGCCGACAAGCGCAGCTTGTTCGAACGCCTGGTTGAATTTGTCTCGCCCGGCCCCGATTCGAAAGACGAGCTGATCGAGACGCTGGCCGACGCCGAGCACCGCGAATTGATCGCGCCCGAGTCGCGCATGATGCTCGAAGGTGTGATCCGCATGGCCGACCTGACCGCCGGCGACGCCATGGTGGCCGCCCCGCGCATGGATCTGCTCGACATCGACGCCCCCTACGACGAGCTGCTGTGGATGGTGATCGACACTGGCCATTCGCGCTTCCCGGTGTTCGAGGGCAAGCGCGAGAACATCATCGGCACGCTGATGGCCAAAGACCTGCTCAAGCTACAGCGTGCGCCTGAGCTGAACCTGCGCACCCTCCTGCGCCCGGCCGTCTTCGTGCCTGAATCCAAGGGCCTGAACGACTTGCTGCGCGACTTTCGCGCCAACCGCAACCACCTGGCGATGGTGATCGACGAGTTTGGCAACACCGCCGGGCTCATCACCATCGAAGACGTGCTCGAAGAAATCGTGGGCGAGATCGAAGACGAGTTCGACGACAAAGACGGCGAAACCGGCATCTACACCCTGGCCGACGGCAGCCACCGTGTGGCGGGTGACGCTGACATCACCGCCGTGAATGAAGCCTTTGTGGTCAAGCTGCCGGTCGATGAGTTCGACACCATCGGCGGCTTGGTCGCCCAGGCGCTGGGTCGAGTCCCGCGCCGCGGCGAGGCGGTGCCGCTGGGCAGCCTGATCTTTACCGTGATGCTCACGCGAGGTGGCGCCGTGCGTTGGTTCAAGGTGACACGCGCCCCTGAAGTGGCCGTGGGTACCGACGGTGCGTGACCGCAGCGCCGCTGCGCCGGCGCCGGCCTCCGCGCGCCGCCGCGTGCGCCGCAGCAGCTCGTCCGACGGCATGCTGCTCGGGCTCGACGTCCTGCTCGCCCTGGTGCTGGGTGCGTTGCACAGCCTGCCCATGTCCTACCCGGCCATCTGGTGGCTACAAATCGCCTGCGTGGCCGGCCTGGCCTGGCAGGTGAGCCGCGCCACCCCGTGGCGTGCCGTGTGGGTGGGTTTGAGTTTTGGTGCGGCGTGGCTGGCCGCCAGTGTGTGGTGGCTCTACATCAGCATGCACCTGTACGGTGGCTTGTCGTCGACCCTGGCCGTCTTGGCGGTGCTGGCCTTGAGCCTGTTCCTGGGGCTATATCTGGCCGCGGCGATGGCCTTGTTTTCACGGCTGCGGCTTCACCGGCCCTTGATCGACGCGCTTTTGTTTGCCGCCTGCTGGCTGCTCGCCGAGTTGGCGCGGGGTGTGGTGTTTACCGGTTTTCCCTGGGCGGCTTCGGGCTACGGGCATGTCGACGGGCCACTGGCCAACCTGGCGCCGTGGATCGGTGTTTATGGCGTCGGCTTCGTTTGTGCGGCGCTCGGCGCGGGCCTGGTGCTGGGCATGCGCGACGTCGGGCAGCGCAGCGCCGGCGCGCTGCTGGGCTTGGGTGTCAGCGCCACGGTGCTGGTCGCGCTGGCGCTCATCAAGCCGGTGCCGTTCACCCAACCCACCAGCACGCTGACGCTCACGCTGCTGCAGAGCAACGTGCCGCAAGACCAGAAGTTTTCTGAAGCGTACCTTCCACAAACCCTGCTCTGGGCCCGCCAGCAGCTGCTGGCGGCCAAGGGCGACCTGGTGCTCGGGCCCGAAACCATCGTGCCGCTGCTGCCCGAGCAAATGCCCACCGACTACTGGAAGCCGCTCGCGCTGCATTTCCAGCGTGACCAGGCCGCGCTGATCGGCCGGCCGCTGGGCAGCTTCGAGGCGGGTTACACCAACTCGGTGGTGGGCCTGTCGCGCGACACGGTGAAGTGGCCTGAAGGCTACTACCGCTACGACAAATACCACCTGGTGCCTTTCGGCGAGTTCATCCCGACCGGGTTTCGCTGGTTCACCAACCTGATGCACATCCCGCTGGGTGACTTCAGCCGTGGCATGCGGGTGCCCCCCTCGTTCAGCGTCAAGGGTGAGCGGGTTGCGCCGAACATTTGTTATGAAGACCTGTTCGGCGAAGAGCTGGCCGCGCGCTTCGTCGACATGAACGAAGCGCCGACGATCTTCGCCAACCTGAGCAACATCGGCTGGTTCGGCGACACCATCGCCGTCAAACAGCACCTGATCATCTCGCGCATGCGCTCGCTGGAATTCCAGCGCCCCATGCTGCGCGCCACCAACACCGGCGCCACCGTGGTGATCGATCACCACGGCGTGGTGACGCACTCGCTCCAGCCCTTCACGCAGGGTGTGCTCGACGCCAAAGTTGAGGGCCGGCAGGGGCTCACACCCTATGCCTGGTGGGCGTCGCGTTTCGGTCTGTGGCCCTTGCTGTTGGTGGCGCTTGCCTTGATGCTGCTGACCCTGCCACTGCGCCGTCGCGACTGATTGGCTCGCTCGGGGGAAGCGGCCTCTAAAATCACCGTTTTCCCCCTTGGCTCCAACACCATGCTGACCTTCCAGCAAATCATCCTGCGTTTGCAAGAGTATTGGGATCGCCAAGGCTGCGCCTTGCTGCAGCCCTATGACATGGAGGTGGGCGCGGGCACCAGCCACACCGCCACCTTCTTGCGCGCACTGGGCCCGGAGCCCTGGAAGGCGGCCTACGTGCAGCCCAGCCGCCGCCCGAAAGACGGCCGCTACGGCCAGAACCCCAACCGCCTGCAGCACTACTACCAGTACCAGGTGGTGTTGAAGCCCGCACCGGCCAACATTCTTGAGTTGTACCTTGGCTCGCTCGAAGCGCTGGGCTTTGACCTCCAGGTCAATGACATCCGCTTCGTCGAAGACGACTGGGAGAACCCCACGCTCGGCTGCTGGGGCCTGGGCTGGGAGGTGTGGCTGAACGGCATGGAAGTGACCCAGTTCACCTACTTCCAGCAGGTGGGCGGTATCGAGTGCAAGCCCATCACCGGCGAGATCACCTACGGCCTGGAGCGCCTGGCCATGTACCTGCAGGGCGTCGACAACATCTACAACCTGAAGTGGACCGATACGCTCAGCTACGGTGACGTGTACCTGCAAAACGAGATTGAGCAGAGCACCTACAACTTCGAGCACAGCGATGTGGAGTTTTTGCTGCAGGCCTTTGGTGCGCACGAAAAGCAGGCCAAGTACCTGATGGAGCAGCAGCTTGCATTGCCCGCCTACGAACAGGTGCTCAAGGCCGGCCACACCTTCAACCTGCTCGACGCGCGCGGCGCCATCAGCGTGACCGAGCGTGCCGCCTACATCGGCCGCATCCGCAACATCTCGCGCAGCGTGGCGCAGAGTTACCTCGACAGCCGTGCGCGCCTGGGTTTTCCGATGGCGCCCAAGGCCTGGGCCGATGAAGTGGTCGCCAAGCTTGGCAAAGACGACAACAAAAAGGCGGCGTGATGACGACCAAAAATCTGCTCGTCGAGCTGTTCGTTGAAGAGTTGCCGCCCAAGGCGTTGAAGAAGCTGGGTGAGTCGTTTGCTCACACGCTGATCGAGAGCCTCAAGGCGCAGGGCCTGGCGAGCGACCATTCGGCGGTCACGCCGTTTGCGTCGCCCCGCCGCCTGGCGGCCCATGTGAGTGGCGTGCGGACGCAGGCCGACGACAAGGCGGTGTTGATCAAGTTGATGCCGGTCAGTGTGGCGCTCAACGCCGAAGGCCAGGCCACACCGGCGCTGCTGAAGAAGCTGGCGAGTGTGGGCGCCGATGTGTCGGTGCTGCCGCAACTCAAACGCCAGATGGACGGCAAGGCGGAGGCGCTGTTCTTCGACAGCGTGGCCAAGGGCGCGACCCTTGCCGATGGCTTGCAGAAGGCGCTCGACGCTGCACTGGCCGGCCTGCCCATCCCCAAGGTCATGCAGTACCAGCTGGCCGACGGCTGGAGCAGTGTGAGCTTTGTGCGCCCTGCCCATGGCTTGGTGGCTTTGCACGGTGCCGATGTGGTGCCCGTGACCGCGCTCGGCCTCACTGCGGGCCGCGAAACCCACGGCCACCGCTTCGAAGCTCAGATTGACCCGGTGGTGCTGCAAGACGCCGACCACTACGCCCGCCAGCTCGAAGAGCAGGGCGCGGTGATCGCCAGCTTTGCGCACCGCCACGCCGAGATTTCGCGCCAGCTGCAGCACGCGGCTGCGCAACAAGGCCTGACGCCCATCGACGACGCTGCCTTGCTCGATGAAGTGACCGCACTCGTCGAGCGGCCCAACGTGCTGCTGTGCCAGTTCGAGCCCGAGTTTCTGGCGGTGCCGCCAGAGTGCCTCATCCTCACGATGAAGGCCAATCAAAAGTACTTTCCGTTGCTCGACGCCGCCGGCAAGCTGACCCACAAGTTCCTCATCGTCAGCAACATCCGCCCCGCAGACCCGAGCCGCGTGATCGAAGGCAACGAGCGTGTGGTGCGCCCCCGGCTGGCCGATGCGAAGTTTTTCTTCGACCAGGACCGCAAGAAAACATTGGCCTCGCGTGTGCCGGGCCTGGCCAAGGTCGTCTACCACGGCAAGCTCGGCACACAAGGTGAGCGTGCCGAGCGGGTGCGCGCGATTGCTCATGCCATCGTCAACCAGCTGCGCCTGGCGACCGTGCCGTATGGGGTGGATGAAAAAGACCACTTCGATGTGCTCGACAGCAAGGTGCAAGAAGCGGCCCTGCTCGCCAAGACCGACCTGCTGACCGACATGGTGGGTGAGTTCCCCGAGCTGCAAGGCACCATGGGCCGCTACTACGCGCGCCACGAGGGCCTGCGCGACGGTGTGGCCATTGCCATCGAAGACCACTACAAGCCGCGTTTTGCTGGCGACACACTGCCGTCCAACCACTCGGGCACCGTGCTCGCGCTGGCCGACAAGCTCGAAACCCTGGTCGGCCTGTTTGGCATCGGCCAGCTGCCCACCGGCGACAAAGACCCGTTCGCGTTGCGCCGCCATGCGCTGGGTGTGGTGCGCATCCTGGTCGAAAAGAACATGGCGCTTGATCTGGCCGAGCTGGTGCGCTCGGCCGTGCCAGCCTTTGGCGAGCTGATCAGCGACCCGAGCGAGCCGCTGCTGGGGTTCATCTACGAGCGGCTGGCGAGCATGTTGCGCGAGCAGGGCTACAGCGCGCAAGAGGTCGACGCGGTGTTGGAGCTGCGGCCCGTCCTCGGCGACGTGCCGGGGCGCTTGGCGGCCGTGCGCACGTTTGCGGCGCTGGCCGAGGCACCCTCACTGGCGGCTGCCAACAAGCGAGTGGGCAACATCCTCAAGAAGGCCGAAGGCGGGGTCGAGGCGAAGGTGAATACCGCCTTGCTGAAAGAGCCCGCCGAAGCCGCGCTGTACGAAGCGCTCGTTCAG
>JBKJJF010000145.1:0-15164 GCA_046598195.1 Rhizobacter sp.
TGGTGAGTGCGCTCGCGCTGTGGTGGGCCGGCTGGGGAACACGGCGAGGCTGATCGCCGAGTGCTCAAGTTGCTCAAGGTCGGTGCCGAAAACCAAGGGAACGAGGCCGTCGTAGCGGGCCCGTCTCCATGAAGCTCGACGCCCTCACGCTTTTCTTTTCGATGTTCATCAACGTCACGTTGGTGTTCTGCGCCTTGCTGGTCGGAGTGCGCTGGAAAACGGGCTCCGGCATCCGCTTCTGGGTCGTGGCGTTGCTTCTGCAGGCGGTGGGCTGGGCCTCGCTGATGGCAGCTTACAGGGGCTATCCACGCGAGTTCGCCACCCTGGGCGCGGCGGCGTTGGTGGGCAGCTTCAGCTTTGTTCACCTGGCGGCCAAGGCCTACCTGCAGCAGCCGTTCTCGCGTGCCTGGGTCGTTGGCATTCCCCTGGTGACCACGCTGCTGCATTGGCTGATGTTCAGCAACTTTGCCGCCCGCATTGCCATCGTCAATGCGGCGCTGAGTTTGCAGATGCTGTGGTTGTCATGGGTGCTGATGCGCCCGGGTGCCGAGGGTGGCTGGCGCTGGCGCTGGATGGCAGGGCTCGCGCTGGCGGCTTCAGGGGTGATGGTCGCGGGCCGGTTCATCCTGGTGCTGACCGCGCCGGAAAACTACCCGCTCTTCGAGTCGGCGCACTGGATCAACATCGTCGGCCTGATCATCAACAACGCCTGCTTGATGGTCGGCACGCTGGCCTTTCTGTTGGCACATCGTGACGAGGCCGAACGTGAGTTGCAGCGCCTGGCCACCACCGATGGGCTGACGGGTGTGCTCAACCGGCGTTGCTGGATGGAGCAGGGGCTGTCGCACTTTCAACTTGCGCAGCGCCATGGCCGCAGCCTGGTGGTGGTCATGCTCGACATCGACTTTTTCAAGCGCATCAACGACACGCATGGTCACCAGACCGGTGACCGGGCGCTGGTGCTGTTTGCCCAGGCGTTGCAGCAGCTCGTGCGCCAGCCCGACCTGGTGGGGCGCTATGGCGGGGAGGAATTTTGTGTGCTGTTGCCGATGTCGGACACCGCCGCGGCCCAGACGGTGGATCAGCGCCTGCGCGCAGCCATTTTGCGTGACGTGAACCCGGCACTCGGCTTCGAGCTGACCTTCAGCGCAGGTGTGGCCAGCTTGCGGGAGGGCGATGCCAACCTGGACCAGGTCATCGCCCGTGCCGACCAGGCGCTTTATGCCGCCAAGCAGGGCGGGCGCAACCGCTTTCAGATCGACTGAGCGCGGTCAGACGGCTAGCAGTTCGCTGTCGCTCGTCATCACCTCGCCGCGCAGCGAGTGCGGGTAGGCCTGGGTGATGCGCACATCGATCATCTGGCCGATGAGGCGCGAGTTGCCCGCGAAGTTGACGATGCGGTTGCACTCGGTGCGGCCCATCAACTCGGTGGCATCTTTGCGGGCGTTGCCTTCGACCAGAACCTTCTGCACCGTGCCCACGCGCGATTCACCGATGCGGCGCTGGTTGGCCTCGATCGTGGCCTGCAGGTGCTGCAGCCGTTGGAGCTTGAGCGTTTGGGGTGTGTCGTCGTGCAGAGCGGCGGCAGGTGTGCCAGGGCGTGGGCTGAAGACGAAGCTGAAGCTGCTGTCGAAGCCGACGTCGTTGATGAGCTTCATCATCTTGTTGAAGTCATCTTCGGTTTCGCCGGGAAAGCCGACGATGAAGTCGCTCGACAGGCTGATGTCGGGCCGCACTGCGCGCAGCTTGCGCACCGTGCTCTTGTATTCCATCGCGGTGTAGCCGCGCTTCATCGCCATCAGGATGCGATCACTGCCATGCTGCACCGGCAGGTGCAGGTGGTTCACCAGCTGCGGCACGCGGGCGTAGACGTCGATCAGGCGCTGCGTGAACTCGTTCGGGTGGCTGGTGGTGTAGCGGATGCGCTCGATGCCGGCGATCTGCGCCACGTATTCGATCAGCAGCGCCAAGTCGGCGACCTCATCACCGGATTTGTCACCGCGACCCATGGCGCCGCGGTAGGCGTTGACGTTCTGCCCCAGCAGCGTCACTTCTTTCACACCCTGCTCGGCCAAGCCTGCCACTTCGGCCAGCACGTCGTCGAAAGGGCGCGACACCTCTTCACCGCGGGTGTACGGCACCACACAGTAGCTGCAGTACTTGGAGCAGCCTTCCATGATCGACACAAAGGCGGTGGCGCCGTCGACGCGCGCCGGCGGCAGGTGATCGAACTTCTCGATCTCGGGAAAGCTGATGTCCACCTGCGGGCGGCGCTCTAGTTGGCGCAGCGCCAGCATCTGCGGCAGGCGGTGCAGGGTTTGCGGGCCGAACACCAGGTCGACATAAGGTGCGCGCTCGATGATGGCCGCACCTTCCTGGCTCGCCACGCAGCCGCCCACACCGATCATCACGCCGCGGGCCTTGAGGTGCTTCACACGCCCGAGGTCGCTGAAGACCTTCTCTTGCGCCTTTTCGCGCACCGAGCAGGTGTTGAACAGAATCAGGTCGGCTTGGTCGACGTCGGTGGTGGGCTCATACCCTTCGGCGGCGGCGAGCACATCGGCCATCTTGGCCGAGTCGTACTCGTTCATCTGGCAGCCGAAGGTCTTGATGAAGACCTTCTTGGGGTGGTTCGACATGGTGCGGCCCCGTTCTCAGGGTTTGGTCCAGGTCTGCGCGGCCGGGTCAAACTGCCAGGTCTGTGCCTGCTGCAGCGTTTCGGGCCACGGCTTCATCGCGACTTCTTCCTTGCGCAGGATCCACACGTCTCTCACCAGGCCGGATTGGTCAATGGTGTAGTTGACGAAGCCCTTGGCGCTGACCAAAGCGCCCGACATGACCAGCAGGTTGTTTTCGCCGCGGATGCGCGAGCCAGGTGCAAGCTGTGTGGGCTTGCCATTGAGCAGGATCTGCGGCGGCGTACCGAAGGTGATGGTGCCGCGCAAGGCGTTCTGCGGAAAGTTGCGCTGCACCTGGGCAGCGGCCGGCAGGGCAAAAGCGACGGTGGCAATGGCGGCAATGAGACAGCGGTACATGGTGTAGATCCAGTGGCTGTGAAAGGGAATGGGTGCCAAGCATGCACCACAAACAACAACGGCTCCAAGTCAAAAGACTGGAGCCGCAGGGTAGAACAGGGTTTGGTGGCGCTTCAGGGATTCGAACCCCGGACCTGCGGATTATGATTCCGTCGCTCTAACCGGCTGAGCTAAAGCGCCTGAGCCGCAGATTATAGCCACCACTTTCTGGCGCTCGCTTCGCCACTCCACCCGGACTCGCATGTTCAGCTTCTTCAAGAAAAAACCCGTGGCGCCCGATGTCGCAGCGGCCCCTGTTGTCGTGCTGGTGACCCCACCACCCCCCGCACCGGAACGCAGCAACTGGTTCGACAAGTTGCGCGGTGGTTTGCGCAAGACGAGTTCCAGCATTGCCCGTGTGTTCACCGGCACGCAGATCGACGATGCGTTGTATGAGGACCTCGAAGCTGCGTTGCTGATGGCCGATGCCGGCGTGAAGGCCACCGAGTTCTTGCTGAGCGACCTGAAACGTCGTGTCAAAGAGGAGCGCGCCACCGACCCCGCCGTGGTGAAAGGCCTGCTGGCCGACGCCGTGGCCGAGTTGCTCAAGCCGCTGGAGAAGCCCTTGCAAGTGGGCGAGCACCGGCCGATGGTGATGATGGTTGTGGGCGTCAACGGCGCGGGCAAGACCACCAGCATCGGCAAGCTCACGCGTCACCTCGCCGATGGGGGGCAGAAGGTGTTGCTCGCGGCCGCCGATACCTTTCGTGCCGCAGCCCGCGAGCAGCTGGCGGTGTGGGCGGAACGGGCTGACCTGCCGGGTGCCGCGCGCCCGAAAGTCGAGATCGTGAGCCAGGAAAGTGGTGACCCGGCGGCAGTCAGTTTTGACGCGGTCGTGGCCGGCCAGTCACGGGGTTGCGATGTGGTCATTGCCGACACCGCAGGCCGCCTCACCACGCAGACCCACCTGATGGAAGAGCTGAAGAAGATCAAGCGTGTGATCGGCAAGGCGCAGGCCGGCGCGCCACACGAAATCTTGCTGGTGGTGGATGGCAACACGGGCCAGAACGCGTTGTCGCAGGTCAAGGCGTTTGACGACGCATTGCAGCTGACCGGCCTGGTGGTCACCAAGCTCGACGGCACGGCCAAGGGTGGTGTGCTGGCTGCCATCGCTCGCGAGCGGCCCATCCCGGTTTATTTCATCGGTGTGGGTGAGCAGCTCGAAGACTTGCAGACCTTTGATGCGCGCGAGTTCGCACAAGCCTTGTTGAGCTGAGGCTGCGCGGTTTTAGCGGATCGAAGGGCCCGAGCCACGCGGCGGCATGGGCGTGGGGGCCAGCGGCACGCGGGCGGAGTCGAGGTCGTCGAACCAGGTCGATGACGGCGGGTCGCGTTGTTCGGAGCCATCGTCTTCGACCACAGCGACCACCACAGGCTCTTTGGCCATGGCGGGTGCGCGGCCCAGAGGGCTGCCTGCCGGAGCCGCAGCACCGACGGGCGCATCCGCCGACATCTTCAGAATGGCGTTTCGTGCGCCCACCGCGTTGGGCAGGGCGTCTTCGCGCCACACGTGCAGCGGGATGTCGGCCGCCTTCAGCACACGGTCCATGCGGGCGTGGCGCTGTCTGGCGCGTTCGTTCTCTTGCGATTCAGGGGCGCGGATGTCCACCACCGCGATGACTTGCGAGACGCTGTCGCACACCACCAGGTCAGCGCACATCACGCCCACACGGCGCAGCCACTCTGAATAAGAGTGGCGTGTGGGCACCTTGAGGAAACGGGCCAGCGGCACCTGCGCCAGGATGATGTGCTCGGGCAAACCGGCGCGCAGTGCGGCATAGGCCTTGCGCTCCGGGGTGGTCATGACGCGAGTGGCTTGCGGGTGCCACGACATCAAAGTGTCGAGCCCATCACCCGCCTTGACCTTGCCACGCTTTGAGGTGTCTTCGCGTGGTGCGCGCTGCCGCCACCACATCCATACCAGGCCCGCAACGACGACGAGCCCGCCAACGATCAGCAGCAGTTCCATGTCTTTTTACTACCAGTTTCTGCAGAAGCAGACCATAGCCGCCTCAGGGGGGTGCGGTCAACTGCCGTCCCAAGTGAGGGTCAGCGCATGCCCCCGGGGCCGCCGAGGCCTTTCATGCCGCCCATGCGCTTCATCATCTTCATGAGGCCACCGCCCTTCATCTTCTTCATCATCCCCTGCATCTGGTCAAACTGATTGAGCAGGCGGTTGACCTCTTGCACCTGAACGCCGGCACCGGTGGCAATGCGGCGCTTGCGGGTGGCCTTGAGCAGCTCGGGCTTGCGGCGCTCCAGCGGGGTCATTGAGTTGATGATGCCTTCCATGCGGCGCACGTCGCGCTCGGCACGGTCCATGTCGGCCTGGCCCAGGTTGCCGGCTTTGCCCGTCATTTGTGAGGGGAGTTTGTCCATCAGGCCCGCCAGACCGCCCATCTTCTTCATCTGGCTGATCTGAGAGAGGAAGTCGTTGAGGTCGAAGTTGTCGCCCGACTTGAGCTTGTCGGCGAGTTTTTGCGCTGCAACAACGTCAACGCCCTTTTGCACTTCTTCGACCAGGGCCACGATGTCGCCCATGCCCAACACACGGCCGGCGTGGCGCTGTGCGTCGAAGACCTCCAGGCCGTCGATCTTTTCGCTCGTGCCGGCAAACTTGATCGGCGCACCGGTGATCTGGCGCACCGATAGCGCGGCACCACCGCGCGAGTCGCCGTCGGTTTTGGTGAGCACGATGCCGGTGAGTGGCAGCGCTTCCTTGAAGGCGCGGGCGGTGTTGATCGCGTCCTGGCCTTGCATCGCGTCGACGACGAAGAGCGTCTCCACCGGCTTGAGCGCCGCGTGCAGGTCGGCGATCTCTTTCATCAGCGCTTCGTCGATGGCCAAGCGCCCGGCGGTGTCGACCAGCAGCACATCAAAGTAGTGCTTGCGGGCGTAGTCGAGCGCGGCGTTGGCGATGTCGACCGGCTTGTCGTTGGCCGTGGACGGGAACCACTCCGCGCCCGCCTGCTGGGTCACCGTCTTGAGCTGTTCGATGGCGGCCGGGCGGTACACGTCGACCGAGACGGTGAGCACCTTTTTCTTGCGCTTTTCGATCAAGTGCTTGGCGAGCTTGGCGGTGGTGGTGGTCTTGCCTGCGCCTTGCAGGCCGGCCATCAAGATCACAGCCGGGGGCTGTGCGACCAGGTTGATGTCGGACACCCCCTCGCCCATCGTCGCGGCGAGTTCACGGTTGACGATGCCCACCAGCGCCTGGCCGGGTGACAGCGAGCCGACCACCTCGGCGCCTAGCGCTTTTTCTTTGACGCGGGCGATGAAATCGCGCACCACCGGCAAGGCCACGTCGGCCTCTAGCAGGGCCATGCGCACCTCGCGCAACATGTCTTGCACGTTGTTTTCGGTGATGCGGGCCTGGCCGCGCATCGTCTTGACGAGGCGACTCAAACGGTCGGTGAGGGCTGAAGCCATGGGGGAGGGCGGTGCGCGAGAACCCGCGCACGCGAAAGTACACTGTAGCGATGATTTTATCGTCGGGCTCCGCGGGGGCCTCCCACACCTCCGCCATGCTTGCACTGTGGGTACCGAGCGTGTTGGCTTTGCTGGCCTATGCCACCGCGGTGGTGTTGCGCGAAGAATCCACCGGCCCCTGGCCACGCCGCGCGCTGTTCGCGGGCTGGTTGGCGCATGCCTTGGCCATCGTGGTCGACATGGCGGGCGTGGGCAGCCCGCTGCCTGGTGCGCGCTTTGGTTTTGCCCCGGCGCTGTCGGCCACTTTGTGGTTGGTGCTCGCGGTTTACGCGGTCGAGAGCCGCTGGCTGCCGCTGCCGGGAGTGCGCCGCACGCTGGCCGCGCTGGGCATGGTGGCGGTGGGGTTGGCGCTGGCTTTCCCGGGTGATTTCAGGCCACAGGCCGCATCGAACTGGGCACCTTTGCACTGGGCACTGGGCATTGCGTCATATGGGCTGTTTGGTGCGGCCGTGCTGCACGCGGCGATGCTCGACAAAGCCGAGCGGCAGTTGCGACTCAAGTCGCTCAGTGCTCAGGGCGGGGCTGGCATGCCCTTGCTGCGCCTGGAGCGCTTGACCTTTCAGTTTGTGGCCGCGGGCTTTGCCTTGTTGTCGGCTACCTTGTTGCTGGGTTGGTGGTTCTCGAATCCCTGGCACTGGGATCACAAGTCGGTGTTTTCGGTGCTGGCCTGGCTGGTGTTCGCGGGGCTGCTGGCGGGTCGTCAAACCTTGGGTTGGCGGGGCCGTCGGGCGATTCGGGGCCTCTACGCGGGGGCGGTGTTGCTGTTGTTGGCCTATGCGGGTTCGCGCTTCGTCCTTGAAGTGTTGTTGCAGCGGCCGGTGGCATGAAAGGCGTGAGATGAAGTACCTGATCCTGATCGTGGTGGTGGTGGCGGTCTTGTGGTTGATGCGCAGCCTGCGTAAGCCTTCTGGGCAGGCGCCCACGCAGAAACCGGTGACCCCGCCGCAGCAAGAAGAAATGGTCAGCTGCGCGCAATGTGGGGTTCACCTGCCGCGCAGCGAAGCCCTGCCTGGGCGAGGCGGTGTGTTCTGCGGCGAGACCCATCGCATCGCTTTTGAGCGCGACCGGAGCGACTGATGGCCAGCGCACCGCGCGGCAAGGATCGGCGAGGCACCGAAAGGCGCCGTGCCGCCGAGCAGCTGCGCCCGCGCTCGGCGGATGAGTCGTGGTTCGGTGCGCTGGGTGTGGATGGGGACACGCAGCCGCGTGACGACGGGCGTGCGCCCGAAGACGAGTCGCGCTACGACGGCAGCTGGGCGGCCGCAGGGGGCTCCGAAACCGACTCGCGCTTTCTGACACGCCAGGCACGCCGCATCGTCGGCTCGGGGCAGACGGCGTTTCAGCGCATCTACAGCGCCTTCATTGCCGCGCGTGCTGCGCTGGGGGTGGCCCTGATCGCCACCGTGGTGGTCGCTGGGGTGTTTGGCGTTCGCCCTTTGTTGACGGTGATTGTGGTGAGCGTGGCTTATGCCGCGTTGGCGTTGGCCATGTGGGCCTTGCCGCGCTACCGGCGCGGCGCGGCGCCCAAGGCCTTGGCGCGCCTGCGCAGCCCCCAGTGGCTGGCCACCATTGGCGTCGACATTGTTTGTTTTACCGCCTTGCACCTGCTGTCACCGGCGGCCAGCCTGAACTACGTGGCCTTGCTCGTGTTGCCCGTGCTGATGGCGGGTGTGTTGACACCGCGCCTGATGGCACTGGCCACGGCCGCCATCGTGGCGCTGGCCTTGCTGGTGATTGCGTCCTGGGGCGTGTTCGCCGGCGGTGACATCACCTTGCTGATGACCCAGGCCGGTTTGGCCGGCAGTGGCTTTTTTGTCATCACCTTGTTGGCCGGTGAACTGGCCGGCCGCCTGGCGCGCGAAGAACTCACGGCCAAGGGCAGCCTGGAGCTCGCGCGCCAGCAAGCCCAGCTCAACCGGCTGGTGATCGAAGAGATGCAAGAAGGTGTGCTGGTGGTCGACCGGCGGGGCCGTGTGCGCGCGGCCAACCCGGCGGCGCGCACCCTGCTCGCACCCGAAGGCATGTGCCGCGAGGCACCGTTTCAACTGCGTGGGGTGGAGGCCTGGGGCAGCCTGGTGAAGTCGGTGGAGCGTGCGTTTGCCGAAGCCTCCTGGCCCGAGGCCGGGCGCGACGTGCTGCTCGACTTCGAAGGCGCGGCCGCTCGCACCCTGCGTGTGCGCATGCGTTTCACCCGCCGCCGCGAGCCCCAGGCCAGCGAAGAGCTGTGCGTGCTGTTTCTCGAAGACGTGCGCAGCATGCAGGCCCGCACCCGGCAGGAAAAACTCGCCGCCATGGGCCGGGTGTCGGCCGGCATCGCGCATGAAATTCGCAACCCGCTGGCGGCCATCTCGCAGGCCAATGCCTTGATGGCCGAAGACGCCACCACGGCCTCGCAGCGCCAGCTCACCCGCATGGTGACCGACAACGTCGAGCGCCTCAAACGCATCGTCGACGACGTGATGGAGGTGGCCCCGAGCGACGTGCAGGCCATGGGCCCGATCGACGCCCATGCCTTGGTGGCGGCGGTGTGTGTGGAATGGGCGCGCACCACGGGAATGACGCTGGGGGACCACAGCGTTTTGCGGGTTGACTTGCCCGAAGAACCGGTGGGTGTGGTGTTTGACAGCGAACACCTGCGCCGTGTCTTGGTCAACCTGCTCGACAACGCCTACCGGCACGCGAGCAAGGTGCCGGCTGCGGTGCGCTTGCGACTGGCGGTGCGTGACGAGGCGCATGTGGTGCTGAGCGTGGCCAGCGACGGCGCGCCCATCCCGCCCGACGTCGAGCGCTACCTGTTCGAGCCCTTCTTCTCCACGCGCAGCCGCGGCACGGGCTTGGGCCTGTATATTTGCCGAGAACTGTGCGAGCGTTATGGCGCCCGCATCGACTACCGGCTGCGCAGTGCCGCCGAGCCCAACCGCAACGAGTTTTCGGTCGCGATGCGTCGCCAAGCTTTGCCGGCAAACGAGGCCACCGAAGCCCGACTCCACCTCACCTCATGAGACAACTTGTGCCAACCAGCATCGCACGGGCCGAGCGCCGGGTCGCTCCCAAGCCGGCCCGAATCCCCTTGGGGGATCGGCGGACGTACTCGTTCGACGAGGGGTGCGCATGACCTCACCTTCGCACTTCAGCCTGCTGGTCGTTGATGACGAACCCGATTTGCGCACGCTCTACGAGCTGACGCTGCTGCGCGAGGGGTATGACGTAGAGACGGCGGGCACCGTCGAAGACGCCTTGTTGCACCTCAAGGACCGCACCTACAGCGCCGTGATCACCGACATGCGCCTGCCCGACGGTACCGGCCTCGACCTGCTGCGCCGTCTTGAAGAAACGGGCCGGCGCGAAAAAGCCATCGTGATCACCGCCTACGGTTCGGCTGAAAACGCTGTCGAGGCGCTCAAGGCCGGTGCCTACGACTACCTCACCAAGCCGGTCGACCTGAAACAGTTCCGCGCGGTGGTGGCCTCGGCGCTGGGGCGCGTGGCGTCCACGGTGCCGACCATCGTGCCGTCCAGTCTGCCTTCGGAAAGCGGTGCGCCGCCGCAGCGCGTGGTGCGGGAGATTGTGACCCCGCAGCCGGCGGTGGCTGTCAGCCAGGCCATGAACCGCATGGCCGGCCAGTCGGGGGCCATGCAGCAGGTGCGCGCCCTGGTCGACAAGGTGGCGCGCAGCATGGCGCCGGTGCTGGTGAACGGCGAGTCGGGCACCGGCAAGGAGCTGGTCGCGCGTTCCATCCACGAGGTGAGCCCGCGGGCCGGCCAGCCCTTCATCGCGGTCAATTGCAGCGCCATTCCCGAGCACTTGCTGGAGGCCGAGTTTTTTGGCTACCGCAAGGGCGCGTTCACCGGCGCGGCCGAAGACCGCGAAGGTTTTTTCCAGGCGGCCAACGGCGGCACGCTGTTCCTCGACGAGATCGGCGACCTGCCCTTGGCCATGCAGAGCAAGTTGCTGCGTGCCATTCAAGAGCGTTCGGTGCGCCCGGTGGGGGCCGTCAGCGAGCAAGCCGTGAATGTGCGCTTGCTCAGTGCGACGCACAAGGATCTGGGCGCCGAGGTGCAGGCGGCGCGCTTCCGCCAAGACTTGTATTACCGGCTCAACGTGATCCAGATCCGCGTGCCGCCGTTGCGCGAGCGGCTTGAAGACCTGCCCGCCATCTGCGACCGTGTGCTCGATCGCATTTCGCGTGATGCCGGCGTGTCGCCGCCGCCGCGTATGACTCGCGAGGCACTGGCGCTGCTCGGCCGCTACAGCTTCCCGGGCAATGTGCGTGAGCTCGAAAACCTGTTGCACCGCGCCGTGGCCTTTGCTGGCGGAGAAGTCATCGATGTCGCTGACCTCGGCGCGCTCGACCTGGCGCTCCCGGGGGATATGCCGTCATCGGGCGTCGAGTCGCCTGTCGTGGTGGCCACACCCCTGGCGCCGGCGCCGGCACAGGCCCCAACGCCGGCGCCCTTGCCCACTGACCTCGCGGCCTACCTTGACCAGATCGAGCGCGATGTGCTCGAACGCGCGCTCGAGCGCTACCGCTACAACCGCACCGCAGCGGGTGCGAGCCTGGGCCTGTCCTTGCGGCAGATGCGCTACCGCATGGCACGCCTGGGCGTGCACGTGGGCGGCGACCCAGACCCCGTCGACCCCGAGCGTGGCGATGACACATGAGCCCAGCGGGCCCGGCTGACGCGGGCTGGCTGAACGCGGCGCGCGCCTGCCCTTCGCCCAACTTCGGGCCCCGCCCGGCGGGTGTGGTGGTCGACCTGGTGGTGATCCACTCCATCAGCCTGCCACCAGGGCAGTACGGTGGTGACGCCATCGAGCGGCTGTTCACCAACCGGCTCGACTGGGACGCGCACCCTTACTACGACGAGATTCGCGGCTTGCAGGTGTCGGCTCATTTTGTGGTGCGGCGTGATGGTGAGCTGCTGCAGTTTGTCTCGTGCGACCAGCGCGCCTGGCATGCCGGCCGCTCCACGTGGCGGGGGCGCGAGAACTGCAACGACTACGCCATCGGCATCGAGCTAGAAGGCCTGGAGGGCGAGACCTTCGAGGCGGTGCAATACGACGTGCTGGCTGCGCTACTGAAGCAACTGGCCTTGCTCTACCCCTTGCAAAACGTGGTGGGGCATGAGCACATCGCGCCCGGTCGCAAGCTCGACCCCGGGCCTGGCTTTGACTGGCGCCGGCTCATGTTGTTGCTGGGCTGGCCCGGTCGGTATTTTCCCGAAGGCGTTCAAAGCCCAGGCTGAGTTCTCAAGGCGCCAGGCCTTGATGCATGCGCGTTGCAAGCGCAAATCAGCCTGCATGCCAAGGCCCGCGTGCCCTGCGCGCCGCATGCCGCACCTGCACGCACCGAGCGCGTCCACAGCGCCTGCACAAGACATCAACAGCCTTATCCACAAACTAGGGTAAGACGCTATACCTAGTGCTTGATAGCCCTTGAGACCCCAGATATAGTGTCCCCTCGTGTTATCCTTCTGACTCAGAAACACACCTTCCATGCCCAAGACCAGCGCCCCGTTTTCTGGGTTGCCCGCGCAAAGCGGCGGCGTTCTTCTGATGGGCAAGAGATGCAAGGCGCCAGTTCCGGCGCCTCACCGTTCTCACTCGACGTTCACCCGTCCCAGGTTCGCCCGGGTCGGCTGCAGCTTTTGCTGCTGAGGCCGCAGAGCCCTCACTGAACACGTGAGATTGCCACCCACTGCTGATTGACATGACGACAGGGAACACCATGCAAACCGTCTCCTCTTCCACCGCCGCTGCGCAACCTGCACCGCGTACCGGCACGGCACCGGCCGGCGCTGCCGTGTCGGCTTACCAGGGCTACCAGATCATTCGCCGCAACGGTGCAGTGGTGTCCTTCGAGCCGAACAAGATTGCCGTGGCCTTGATGAAGGCCTTCCTGGCGGTGCACGGCACCCAGGGCGCGGCGTCGGCCAGCGTGCGCGAGACGGTCGATGAGTTGACTGAGTCGGTGGTGCGCGCCCTGCTGCGCTCGCGCCCAGGTGGTGGCACCTTCCACATTGAAGACGTGCAAGACCATGTTGAGCTCGGCCTGATGCGCGGCGGCCACCACGAAGTGGCACGCGCCTACGTGCTCTACCGCGAGCGCCGTTCGCAAGAGCGTGCCAAGCTGGGTCTGCCGGCAGTGGCCGTCGAGCCCTCGCTGATGGTCACTGACCGTGGCCAGCGTGTGCCACTGGACATGGCCCGCCTGACGACCCTGGTGGAGTCGGCCTGCGCCGACTTGGGCGCCGACGTGAAGCCCGACCCCATCCTGGCCGAAACCAAGCGCAACCTGTACGACGGCGTGCCCATCGATGAGGTGCACAAGGCTGCCATCCTGGCCGCCCGTACCCTGATCGAGAAGGATCCCGGCTACACCCGCGCCACGGCCCGCCTGCTGCTGCACACCATCCGCAAGGAAATCATCGGCGAAGAACTGCTGCACGCCGAAATGCACACCCGCTACGCCGAGTACTTCCCGGGTTTCATTAAAAAGGGTGTGCAAGCCGAGCTGCTCGACGAAAAGCTGATGCAGTACGACCTGGCCAAGCTGGGCGCCGCCCTCAAGGCCGACCGTGATTTGCAGTTCGACTACCTCGGCCTGCAGACGCTGTATGACCGCTACTTCCTGCACATCGAAGAAACCCGCATCGAGCTGCCGCAGGCCTTCTACATGCGCGTGGCCATGGGCCTGGCGCTGAACGAGATCGACCGCGAAGCCCGCGCTATCGAGTTTTATGAAGTGCTGTCGACCTTCGACTTCATGAGCTCCACGCCGACGCTGTTCAACGCCGGCACGCGGCGCTCGCAGCTCTCCAGCTGCTACCTCACCACCGTCGCCGACGACCTCGACGGCATTTATGAAGCGCTGAAAGAAAACGCGCTGCTGAGCAAGTTCGCTGGTGGCCTGGGCAACGACTGGACCAATGTGCGTGCCCTCGGCTCGCACATCAAGGGCACCAACGGCAAGAGCCAGGGTGTCGTGCCCTTCCTCAAGGTGGTGAACGACACCGCCGTCGCCGTCAACCAGGGTGGCAAGCGCAAGGGCGCCGTCTGCGCCTACCTGGAAAGCTGGCACCTCGACATCGAAGAGTTCCTGGAGCTGCGCAAGAACACCGGCGATGACCGCCGACGCACCCACGACATGAACACGGCCAACTGGATCCCCGACCTGTTCATGCGCCGCGTGATGGAAGGTGGCAGCTGGACGCTGTTCTCCCCCAGCACCTGCCCCGACCTGCACGACAAATTCGGCAAGGCATTTGAAGAGGCCTACACCCGCTACGAAGCCCGCGCCGCCAACGGCGACATCAAGCTCTTCAAGACCATGCGCGCCGCCGACCTGTGGCGCAAGATGCTCTCGATGCTGTTCGAGACCGGCCACCCCTGGATCACCTTCAAGGACGCCTGCAACGTGCGCTCGCCGCAGCAGCACGTGGGCGTGGTGCACTCTAGCAACCTGTGCACTGAGATCACGCTCAATACCAATGAGAGTGAAATCGCCGTCTGCAATCTCGGCTCCGTCAACCTGGTGCACCACCTGAAAGAAGGCGCCGATGGCGCCAAGGCAATCGACCACGTCAAGCTGAAGAAGACCATCGCCACGGCGATGCGCATGCTCGACAACGTGATCGACATCAACTACTACGCCGTCAAGAAAGCACGCGATTCCAATCTGCGCCATCGTCCGGTGGGCCTGGGCATCATGGGCTTTCAAGATGCGTTGTACGAACTTCGCACACCCTACGCCTCGCAAGCGGCGGTGGAGTTTGCTGATCGCTCGATGGAAGCCGTCTGCTACTACGCCTACTGGGCGTCGACCGAGTTGGCCGAAGAGCGCGGCCGCTATTCAAGCTACCGCGGCTCGCTGTGGGATCGCGGCATCTTGCCGATCGACTCGCTCGAACTGCTGGCCGAAGCGCGCGGCGGCTATGTGGAAGTGGACCGCAGCACTTCGATGGACTGGAGCCTGCTGCGCAGCCGCATCAGCGAGCACGGCATGCGCAACTCCAACTGCGTGGCGATCGCACCCACGGCCACCATCTCCAACATCATCGGCGTCAGTGCCTCGATCGAGCCGAGCTTCGGCAACCTGTCGGTCAAGTCCAATCTGTCGGGCGAGTTCACCATCGTCAACGAGTACCTGGTGCGCGACCTGAAAAAGCTCGGCATCTGGGACGATGTGATGATCATGGACCTGAAGCACTTCGACGGCTCGCTGCGCCGCATCGACCGCGTGCCTGAAGACCTGAAGGACATGTACGCCACCGCGTTCGAAATCGAAACCCAGTGGCTGGTGGAAGCTGCAGCGCGCCGCCAGAAGTGGATCGATCAGGCGCAGTCGCTCAACATCTACATGGCGGGCGCCTCTGGCAAGAAGCTCGACGAGACCTACAAGCTCGCGTGGCTGCGTGGTCTCAAGACCACCTACTACCTGCGCACGATCAGCGCGTCGCAGACTGAAAAGTCGACGGTGAAAGCAGGCCAGATGAACTCGGTTTCGAGCGGTAGCGCAGCACCTGCGAAAGCTGCAGCGCCCGTTGCTGCATCAACGGTTTTGGCTGTCGATGCAGAGCCCGCAACCGACATCAAGTTTTG
>JBKJJF010000122.1:0-9044 GCA_046598195.1 Rhizobacter sp.
CTCGGTGTTCAACACCGGCTCTTGCGCACGCAATACGTTCACGGGTTCGGCGCTGAAGGAGTCGGGGCGCTGGGTGCAAGAGCGCTTGCTCAACCCGCCTGACAACTTCTAAGGCAACGCTTGGGCCGGCGCACGCGGCGAAAAGTAACGCCGTGTGACGCCAAGCGCCATCGTCTGGCGCGTATTGCCGTTGACGCCACCGGCACACGCTTCGTTCGAAAATTTTCTGCACCTGCAGCACCGCCCCGCAGCGGGCGGGCGCCGATCTGCAAATTCCGGCTTGAACACATCGGCCGCCTCGATGAAAGCACAGGGGGTGGCGTCGCCCGCGGGCACGGTGGTGGTCACGCCGACGCTGATGGTCAATGTGCCCAGGGTGGCCTTCAGATGCGGCTCCATCAGCGCCTCAACTTCGGCACGCACACGCTCGGCCACCAGGTAGGTGCTGGCGAGATCGGTGTGGGGCAACAGAATCACAAACTCTTGGCCCCCGTAGCGCGCGCCACCAGGTCGCTGCCATTCGACGTCCAGGCCGCTGCGCAAGAAGAGGTGGGTGGCCAAGCGCATCGACCCGCAGATGCGGGGCCAAGAAGACAACATCGCCTACCTGCGCGCAGCTGAAAGCCCCCCTGTGGGCCGATGTGCCGCGCATGGCCAATCCATCGCCTGAGCGCGTGGTGTGGCTGCGCTGAACCCGGTGACTCAGGTCAGTTGTGAACTGCTGTCCATGCGCCTGACAGGCCACCATCAATCCAGGTGCCGGTGCCTGCGTAAGGCGCTGTCAGTGTCCCGGCCAACACGCCCCCTGTCGGCAACACGATCGACACTTCTCCGCCGGCATTCACCGTGCCGGTGACAGCGAACGCCGAGCCACCGGCAGGGGTGCAGTTGCCGCTGATGGTTCCGGAGGAGCTGACGAACAGCTGCGCACAGTTGCCGCTCGCACCACCGGTGTATTGAACACGCCACAAACCCTGGAAGCGCGCCAGCACGTTCCCCTGCGCCGGCCGAGAAGGCCCACCGACGCCCGTGAGAATCTGCGTCACCGAGATCACGTTGTTGGGCGTGGTGGACCCAGCGGGTGTTGTCGTGTCGGTGTGGTCGCACCGAAGCAAGATTCCGCGGTCAACCGAGTACCAACACGTCAGATCCTGAGACGTGACGCTTGGTCGCGTCGGTAGACAGCGCTGTGCGATTGGCGCGATAGGCATCGAACGTGCCCGCAGGAATCACCAAGTTTTCCCGAGCAACGATCTGGCCTGCCTGAACCATGGTCGTTTGTGAAACCGCGCAGTTGTGCACGCTTGTACTGTTCCAGGCTTGACCGACGGCACGCGGATAGGGAGGTGACGCCTGGGCTGGTGGCGAAAAGGTGCAGATCACCGCGCCCCCCAGAAAGTAGTCGCTGCTGGCCAAGGCCGCATTGACGTTGTAAGTGCTCTGCTGAACTCCCGGCACGTCGCTGCGTGTCGCCACACGTTGGTTGGTGCCATCAAACGCGATGCTGCGCTACGTGGTGGTCAAGTTGTACGCTCTCGGCGGCACGCCAGCGGGAACACTGGTGGTGAACGTCATCGCGTAGACGAAGTAGTCCCCCACGACGGCTTCGGTGCGTGTGATCGGTTGCCCCGAGACGGGTGTGCCGCCGGAGCCGCCATCACCACCGCCACCACAGGCGGTCAGCATGACGGCCGTGCCCACCGCAAGGCCTGCCTTCCAGATGAAACGGTTGTTGTCGTGCCGCGCGTGCGGCGTCGCCTGCATGAAGTTCATTCGCCCTCCTCCTTGGCCTGTGTTTGTCGTGGATTGCCGACCCCTCAGCCGGCTGCGCAATGTATCAGCCGCCCACGGCGCGCACCCCTAGAATCGCCGGCCGCAACCCAGCCCTCACAACGGGACAACGACATGAAAAAAGCGCTTCCACTTCTGACGCTCGCTGCGCTGTTCGCATCGGGCTCCGCCCTCGCCCAGGGTTACGTCGGCGGCAGCCTCGGCCTCACCCAACATGACGCCAACTGCGGCGGTTGGTCGAGCTGCGACAAGAGTGACACCGGTCTCAAGATCTACGGCGGCTACAAGCTCTCGAAAGAGTGGGCGCTGGAGCTGGCTTACACCGACTTCGGCTCGGTGAGCCTGCGCAGCAGCCCCGCCTCAGGCAGCTATTCGGCCACCGCCTTGTCGGCGGGTGGCGCGTTCTTCCTGCCGTTCACACCCAAGCTGACCGGCATCGCCCGCTTCGGCCTGGCCTCGGTCGATGCCGACTATTCCGCCTCGGCTGGGCCGTTCGGCAGCTCGGCATCTGAAAGCAGCATCGAGCCCTACGTCGGCCTCGGCATCGCCTACACGCTCACGCCCAAGCTCAGCGTGACCGGCAGCTTCGACTACATGAACGTCGACTACCCGCGCGGCTCAGGCAGCGCCACCCTGATCGGCATCGGCCTGAGCTACGCCTTCTGAAGCACGACTTCGACAGCCGCCTCGCGGCGCTGGATGCGCAGCACCTGCGGCGCACGCGGCGTGTGGTCGAGGCCAAAGACGGGCCGCACCTGCAGATCGCAGGCCTACCCGTGCTCTCGTTCGCCAGCAACGACTACCTCGGCCTGGCCCAGCACCCGGCGCTGATCCGTGCGGCGCAAGAAGCCGCCGCGGTGTACGGCGTGGGCGCGACCAGCTCGGCCCTGCTGAGCGGCCACGAAGCGCCGCACGAGGCGCTGGAGCAAGAGCTGGCCGCTTTTGTCGGCCGCCCACGTGCGCTCTTTTTCGGCTCGGGCTACATGGCCAACGTGGGCCTGGTGCCGGCGCTGGTGGGCCGCGGTGACGCGGTGTTCAGCGACGCACTCAACCACGCCTGCCTGATCGACGGTGTGCGGCTCTCACGCGCCGAGTCGCACATCTACCCGCACCACGACCTGGCCACCCTGGAGCAGCAACTGGCGGCCTCGAAGGCCGAGCACAAGCTCGTCGCCACCGACGCCGTGTTCAGCATGGACGGCGACATCGCCCCGCTGCACGCCCTGCTCGGGCTGTGCGAGCAACACGACGCGCTGCTGCTGATCGACGACGCCCACGGTTTTGGTGTGCTCGGCCCCGAAGGGCGTGGCACGGCCGCGCACCTGGGGCTGAACTCACCGCGCCTCGTCTACATGGCCACGCTGGGCAAGGCCGCCGGTTGTGCCGGCGCGTTTGTCGCCGGCGAGGCCAACACCATCGAGTGGATCTTGCAGCGCGCCCGCACCTACATCTTTGCCACCGCCACCCCGGCGATGGTGGTGCAGGCGGTGCGCGCCAGCCTGAAGGTGATCGCCACCGAGGGCTGGCGGCGCGAGCAACTCACCCGCCTCATCACCCGCCTGCGTGCCGGCACCGCCGGCCTGCGCTGGCAACACCCCGCCTCCGAGACCGCCGTGCAGCCGCTCATCATCGGCCACAACGCCGACGCTCTGGCGCTGATGGCCGCGCTCGATGCACAAGGCCTGTGGGTGCCCGCCATCCGCCCACCGACCGTGCCCGAGGGCACGGCGCGGCTGCGCATCTCGCTCTCGGCCGCACACAGCGAGGCCGATGTCGACCGGCTGCTGGCGGCCCTGGCCCGCTAACATCGTGTGTCGCCACTTTTGCCCCACGCCATGCAGCCCTACCCCCACCTGCTCGCGCCGCTCGATCTGGGCTTCACCACCCTGAAAAACCGGGTGCTGATGGGCAGCATGCACACCGGCCTGGAAGACGGGCGTAAACATTTTCCCGCCATGGCCGCGTTTTTCGCCGAGCGTGCGCGTGGTGGTGTGGGCTTGATGGTGACGGGCGGCTTCTCGCCCAACATCGAAGCCTGGCTCAAGCCTTTCGGCGGCACGCTCAGCACCAGCGGCGCCGCACGCCGCCACAAGATCGTGACCGACGCGGTGCACGCGGAAGGCGGCAAGATTGCGCTGCAAATCTTGCATGCCGGGCGTTACGGCTACCAGCCTTTCTGCGTGGCGCCATCGCGCATCCAGTCACCCATCTCGCCCTTCACACCGCGTGAGCTGAGCGCGCGTGGCATCGAGCGGCAGATCCGCGCGTTTGTGCGCTGCGCCAAGCTGGCGCGTGAAGCCGGCTACGACGGTGTCGAGGTGATGGGCAGCGAGGGTTACTTCATCAACCAGTTCCTCGTCACCCACACCAACCACCGCACCGACGAGTGGGGTGGTGCGTATGAGAACCGCATGCGCCTGGCGGTCGAGATCGTGCGCCGCACGCGCGAGGCGGTGGGGCCCGACTTCATCATCATCTACCGCCTCTCGATGATCGACCTGATCCCCGACGGCAGCTCCTGGCCCGAGGTGGTGATGCTCGCCAAAGCCATCGCGCAGGCGGGCGCCACGATCATCAACACCGGCATCGGCTGGCACGAAGCGCGGGTGCCCACCATTGCCACCAGCGTGCCACGCGGCGCTTTCGGCTGGGTCACGCAGAAGATGCGCCGCGAGCTGCGCGCGAGCGGATTGAACATCCCGCTCATCACCAGCAACCGCATCAACATGCCCGAGGTGGCCGAGCAGCTGCTGGCCGATGGCTGCGCCGACATGGTGAGCCTGGCGCGCCCGCTGCTGGCCGACGCCGAGTTTGTGAACAAGGCCGCACGCAACGAGAGCCTGCGCATCAACACCTGCATCGCCTGCAACCAGGCCTGCCTCGACCACACCTTCAAGTCGCAGCTCGCCAGCTGCCTGGTCAACCCGCGCGCCGGCCACGAGACCGAGCTGATCATTCGCATCGCGCCCAAGAAAAAGCGCGTCGCGGTGGTCGGCGCCGGCCCAGCCGGGCTGGCCGCC
The DNA here is from genome assembly GCA_046598195.1 of Rhizobacter sp. GTDB lineage: Bacteria > Pseudomonadota > Gammaproteobacteria > Burkholderiales > Burkholderiaceae_C > Rhizobacter. The sequence goes on from JBKJJF010000122.1 coordinate 4,812, forward strand.
GCGACCACCCTGGCCGAGTGCGGCCACGAGGTGCACCTGTTTGAATCGGCTTCGATGATCGGCGGCCAGTTCAACATGGCCAAACGTGTGCCGGGCAAAGAAGAGTTTGTCGAAGCGCTGCGCTACTTTCGCCAGCGCATCACCGACACCGGCGTGAAGCTCTCGCTCGACACCCGGGTGCAGGCCTCCGACCTGCACGAGTTTGATGAAGTGGTGCTCGCCACCGGCGTGCTGCCGCGTGACCCGAAGATCCCCGGCAGCGATGGCCCCAACGTGCTGAGCTACATCGACGTGCTGCTGCACAAGAAGCCGGTCGGCGAGCGGGTGGCCATCGTCGGTGCGGGCGGCATCGGCTTCGACGTGGCCGAGTACCTGGTCACCGCGCCCGGCCAGTCGCCCACGCTGAACCTGAAAGAGTGGCTCACCGAGTGGGGCGTGGCTGACCCCGAGGCCGTGCGCGGCGGCGTGGTGCGCCCGCAGCCCGCACCACCCGCGCGGCAAGTCACGCTGCTGCAGCGCAAGAGCGGCAAGCTGGGCAAGAACCTCGGCAAGACCACCGGCTGGATCCACCGCGCTGCGCTGCAGATGAAGAAGGTCGAGATGATTGGCGGCGTCAACTACGAACGCATCACGCCGCAAGGCCTTTTCATCACCTACGGCGAAAAGCGCAGCGACGGCCAGATCATCGAGTGCGACACCGTGGTGCTGTGCGCCGGCCAAGAGCCACTGCGCGAGCTGCTGGCGCCGCTGCAAGCTGCCGGCAAGCCGGTGCACCTGATTGGCGGCGCCGACGAAGCCGGCGAACTCGACGCCAAACGCGCCATCGACCAAGGCGTGCGGCTGGCCGCATCGTTGTGACCCTCTCGCGGCGGCGCGGGCAGGCGGCGTTGCTGTGTGCGCTCTGTGCGTTGGCCCTCACCGGCTGCGCCAGCCTGCCACCACCCCAGCCGCGTGCGCCCGAAGCCGCGTTTGCCTCCCCCGAGACCACCACCTTCGGTCGCCTGGCTGCCGCTGCGGCACCGGCGCCCGAGGTGTCGGGCTTTCGGCTGCTGATCTCGGGCGAAGACGCCTTCGGTGCGCTGGCCACGCTGATCGACCAGGCCGAACGATCGCTCGACCTGCAGTACTACCTGATCCGCAGCGACGCCTCGTCGCGCAGCCTTTTGCGCCGTGTGCACGCCGCCGCCGACCGCGGCGTGCGCGTGCGCTTGCTGCTCGACGACCTCAACACCACCGGCCAAGACGCCGCCCTGCTGCGCTTCACCGCCCACCCCAACATCGAGGTGCGCCTGTACAACCCCTTCCCCGCCGGGCGGGTGTCGACCATCGGGCGGGTGATGGCCTCGCTGACCGACTTGACGCGCATCAACCAGCGCATGCACAACAAGATGCTGGTGGCCGACAACGCGCTGGCTGTCACCGGCGGGCGCAACATCGGTGACGCCTACTTCGTCAACAGCGTGGCCAGCAACTTCCTCGACGTCGACCTGCTCGTTGCCGGGCCCAGCGTGCGCAGCCTCTCGGCCACCTTCGACCAGTTCTGGAACAGCCCGACCGCCTACCCCGTAGAAGCCGTGGCCGAGCGGCCCGATGCCCATACCAATACCGAGGCCGGCACACCGCCACCGCGGGCACCCCGGGCCGTGGCATCGGCACCCGCCGCGCTGGCCGAGGAGCTCGCACGCGGCGAGCTGAAGCTGGTGTGGGCCGATGCGCGTGTGCTGGCCGATTCGCCCTTGAAGGCCGAGGCCATGACCGCCGACTTGGCGAGCCTGCTGCGCTCGGCACGCAAAGAAGTGATCATCATCTCGCCCTACTTCGTGCCCGGCCCACGCGGCGTGGCGCTGGCGCGTGAGCTCACCCAGCGCGGCGTGAGGCTCCAGGTGCTGACCAACTCGCTGGCCAGCACCGACGCAGCGGTGGTGCACGTGGGCTACGCGCGTTACCGCGAAGCGCTGCTGGCGCTGGGCGTCGAGCTGCACGAGCTGCGCCCCTACCTCGACACGCAACGCAACGTGACGAGCGCCTTCGGCTCGTCGCAGGCGTCGCTGCACGCCAAGGTGGTGGTGGTTGACGGTGTGGCCGCCCTGGTCGGCTCGATGAACATGGACCCGCGGTCGCAAAAGCTCAACACCGAAATGGGCGTGCTGGTGCGCAGCCCGCAGATCGCCCAGCAGCTGGTGCAAGTGTTTGACGAAGTGGTCACCAGCAGCAGCTACCGCCTGAGCCTGGCCGAAGACAACAGCCTGCGCTGGACGAGCACCGGCCCCGACGCCCGCGTCAGCAGCAGCGAGCCCGAGGCCGGCTTCTGGCGCAAGCTGACGGTGAAGATGCTGTCGCCCTTCGCCCCCGACGAGCTGCTTTGAGATGGATCGGCGTCACATGGCTTGCGTTTGGGAAGCACCAGAGCCACAGCGCCAGCCCGCACGGGATCAACAGCACCGATGCAATGATCGCTCGCCATGACCCTCTGGCCCCCGCCTGCTCTTGCGTTGCAGCGCGCTCGTCACGGCGCCCGCCCCGGCGGCGTGCCCGAGGTGGTGGCGCCGGCGCAATGGTCACAGGCCACACAAATCGACGGCATCCAGGCCCGGCGAGCGGCCCGGCTTGACCCGATCGAAGCGCTGCGCCACGAATAAATGGCGGGTTTGTGCACCTGCACACGGTTGGGGGGTATTCCTACACCGCCCCCACAGCAAAACCGCTAACCTGTGGCAATTGCTGCACTGCACAAATACCATGCCACTCCACCCTGACAGCCCTTTTGCCAAGCTGATGGCCCAGGCCACGGCACTCACCCGGCGTGGCAGCCTGGCCGACGCCACGCAGGCCATTCAACGGGCCTTGCACCTGCACCGCGGCACGGCGGCACCCGCCAAACCCGCAGCCGCCGACACCAGCGACGTGATCGTGCTCGACGGCCTGGTGCGCGAAATTGTGACGCCCGAGCCCGAGCCCACAACCGAAGCACCCCCGGCCAGCCCACCGCAGCCCGCCAGCTTCGAAGAGCTGCCCTTTGCCACCGCCCAGGGCCTGCGCCACTACAAACTTTTCACGCCCGCCGGCCTGCCCGACCGGCCCGCCCCGCTGGTGGTCATGCTGCACGGCTGCAAACAAAACCCTGACGACTTTGCCGCCGGCACGGGCATGAACGAGCTGGCCCAGGCGCAAGGTTTCCGGGTGCTCTACCCGGCCCAGCCACCCCGCTCCAACATCAGCCGCTGCTGGAACTGGTTTCAACCCGGTGACCAGAAGCGCGGCGCCGGCGAGCCGGCCTTGCTGGCGGCCATCACCCGCCACGTGATGCAAACCCATGCGGTCGACGCTGAGCGTGTCTACATCGCCGGGCTGTCAGCCGGTGGTGCGATGGCGGTGATCATGGCCCACGAGTACCCCGATCTGTTTGCGGCGGTGGGTGTGCACTCGGGCCTGCCACAAGGCGCGGCGCACGACGTGGCAACCGCCTTCGCGGCGATGCAACACGGCCCGCGCGGCGTGCCCAAGGGGGTCGACACCACGCGCGTGCCGATGATCGTCTTCCACGGCGACCTCGACACCACCGTGCACCCGAGCAACAGCGAGCACCTGGTGGCCGGGCACAGCGAGTCAGAGGCCGAGCAGGGCACGGTCGACAGCGGGCGCAACTTCGAGCGCACCCGCTACCGCGACGCGAGCGGTCGGCTGGTCGCCGAACACTGGCTGGTGCACGGCTCGGGCCACGCGTGGTCGGGCGGCAGCACCAAGGGCAGCTACACCGACCCGCAGGGGCCCGATGCCACCCGAGAAATGCTGCGCTTCTTCATGCAGCAACAGCTCAAAGGCTGAGAATTTTTAACCTCCCCCCTCACTCCACCTTGACGCCCTTCCAGAACGCCACCCGCCCCTTGATCTGAGCCGCCGCTTCGCTCGGCTCGGGGTAATACCAAACGGCGTCGGTGTTCATCTCGCCGTTGACAAACAGGCTGTAGTAGTACGCCTGGCCCTTCCACGGGCAACTGGTGCGGTGGTTGCTGAAGCTCACGTACTCGCGCTTCAGGCTGCTCTCGGGGAAGTAGTGGTTGCCTTCGACGATCACGGTGTCGTCGCTCTCGGCGAGAGTGGCGCCGTTCCAGGTGGCTTTCATGCGGGGTCTCCTTGCAGGCCGGGTGCACCGCGATGATGCCAGCCCATGAACCCGCATCAATGCGCGACGGAATAAACCAAGCGCATCAAATCGGCCTGGCTCCGGCTGCC
>JBKJJF010000307.1:0-7231 GCA_046598195.1 Rhizobacter sp.
CGTTGCCGATGGCGACGGCGCCCCCCAAGCCCAGCGCCACGCAGGCTTGCCAGCCCAGGCCCAGCTGCGATGCCCGGTGCCGCTGCACCGCGACGATGGACAAGGCCGCACCCGCACACACGCAGGCCAGCGCCCAGCCCGCGGCGATGAGCGGCAGGTTCCAGTGGAGGCCAGGAGCCAGCCGCAGCGCCATCAGGTTGAGCGCGGGCACGGCGCACACACCGGTTCCCAACACCACGGCGGCCCCGAGCACGCGCACGCCGCCCAGCTGGGGCCGTGCACTGAGATACACGCCAATGGCCGAGCTCAGCAGCGCGAGCAGCAGCGAGCCCACGGCCATGACGCTGTCGTACACCAGCCGCAAGGGCAAGGGGTCACCAGCCATCGCGATGAAATGTGCGGCCCAGGTGCCAGCCGCCAAGGCCAGCGCAGACGCAAGCAGCGAGCGCCAGGCGGTGAACCGATGGCGCGACGACACGCCGCGCGCCAGATCGAGCGCGACATAGGCCGCAAACACGGCGATTGCCGTGGAGGCGGCCCACAAATCTGCACCCACCCTCCAATCGAGAAAAGCCTCGTCCATCAAACCCTCGGGGAAACGGTCGTTCGTTCTTTATCGGCCAGATCGAGCGTGGCTTGAGCGCCACCCCTGAGCGCGCCGAAAGTCTCGCGGGTGGGTCGGGGGCTGTTCAGTGCAAAAACCCGATGTCGCGCCGGCGGCGCACCTCGGGCTTGACGCGGTGCTCGGCTTCGAGCTGCGACAAAAACTCGTCGGGTGCAAAGGCCTCGCCCAGCACGTCGACCTGGCGCTTGACGGAGGCAAAGTCGCCTGGCGCGAGGGCATCCAGGCGTTTCAGGCGATCGGTCTGCTCCGGGCTCAGCAGCGCGGCGTCACCCCCCAGCGCTTCGGCCACGAACATGCGTTCGCGCTGCTCGGTGGTCAAGGGCATGAAACGAATCTTGAAAGTGAAGCGGCGCAACGCGGCTTCGTCCAGGTCTTCAAACAGGTTGGTGGTGCAGATGAACACGCCCGAAAAACGCTCCATGCCCTGCAGCATCTCGTTGACCTCGCTCACCTCGTAGTGGCGCTCGGCCATACGCCGGCTGCGCAAGAAGCTGTCGGCCTCGTCGAGCAAGAGCACGGCCTGCTCGTTCTGCGCTTCGTCGAACATGCGCGCCATGTTGGTCTCGGTTTCGCCGACGTATTTGCTCATCAAATCGGAGGCCTGGCGGATCATCAACGGGCGTTGCAGCGCCGCAGCAATGTGTTCGGCCAGGGCCGTTTTGCCGGTGCCCGGTGGGCCGTAAAAACACAGCGTGCCGTAGCCCTTGCGGCGCAGTGCCTCGATGATCTTGCTCAGCTCGAAGCGCGATTCGGTGTGCACCAGGCTCAGGTCGTAGCTGGTCACCACCCGGCGCGCAGCACGCTCGGTGCTGGTGCTGCCCAGCGCCTTGTCGGCATTGCCGAGCTGGCGCTCGATCAGCGACTCCATCGTGGTGGCGTTGTTTTTGTCGATCGCCAGCTTGGCAAACTTGACTGCGGTGCGCACCTGGGCCGGGGTCAATCCCTTGCGTTCGGCCAGCTGCGCGGCAAAACCGGGCGACACCGCCACCCCATCGAGCGCCTTGGTGACCAGCGCCTCACGCGCCCCCGGCGGCGGGCTTTTTAATTCGAGGTGGTACTGGAAGCGGCGGCGAAACGCCGGGTCGATCTGCTCGATGCGGTTGGTGACCCAAATCACCGGCACCGGGTTGGTTTCCAGAATCTGGTTGACCCAGGCCTTGCCGCTCACACTGCCCGAGAGCGCGCCGTCGCCGGTGTCGAGCCGCGCCATCAACAGTGCGGCGTCGGTAGAAATCGGCGGGAACACGTCTTCGACCTCGTCGAACAGCAGCGCCACCTGCGGGCTGCTTTTCAAGAACACCTGGCTGATTTGCAGCGAGCGATAACGGTCGCGGCCACTCAAGCTGTTGCCATCGCGGTCGGCGTATTCAACTTCATACAGTTCGAGCCCGGCCGATTGCGCTGCCACCTTGGCAAGCTCGGTTTTGCCGGTGCCGGGTGGGCCGTAGAGCAGCACGTTGACACCCGGCTCCTTGCGCGCCACGGCGTTGCGCAAGAGCGAGGTCAGCATCTGCTGGTCGTCGCCGACAAAATGAAAATCATCTGGCGTGAGCTCGCTGCGTGTGGCCGGGCGGGTGAACACCGCCATCAGATCCGACGGCCCTTCGTAGTGGCGCATCAGCACGGGAGGCAGCTGCTCGCTGACCTTCATCAGGTCGGCGAGGTCGGTGATGTTGTGCTCGGAGATCAGGTTTTCGACCATGCCGGTGCGCTCCAGGCGCGAGCCAGCGCGCAGTGCTTCGGCCACGTCTTGTTCGTTGACCCCGGCCACCGCGGCGATGGCGGCATAAGCCTCTTGCGCGTTGGACACCTTGAACTCGACCAGCAGGCCGCGCAGGTCACGCTGGTAACGCGCCAAGGTGCCGTAGAGCAGCAGCGCACGCTCGGCCGGGTTGAGCTGCAACAGGCCGGCCAACGCGTCGATGTTTTTTTCGACGAGGGTGGATTCTTTTTTCAGGCTGCGATCCAGCCAGTCGGCGGTGGCGCCGAGCACGGCCAGCAGGTCTTTGGGGGCGTCTTTGATGTATTCGTCGATGTAGAAGAAGAGCGTGCCTTCTTCATACGGCCCGTTCCAGGCGCCGTGGCGCTGCATGAAGGTGCTGTCGTTCAGCGCCTCGTGGCCGACCCAGTGTTCGTTGGCCTTGCAGCGGTTGTTGAGAAACACACGCAGCCGCGCCAGCACCGAGGCCGGCCACACCAGGTGTTTGCCGGTGAGCGAGAGCAGGCCGTTCCAGTCGCGCCGCACGTTGAAGCGCCCCGCGTGCCGCACGGTGAGCGTCAGCACGAACTGCGAGCACATGCGGTCGAGCACCGGCGCTTCTTTCAGGCCGGGTGACAACACCACGCGTGCATCAAGTTGACTGGTCGCCATGGGCATCTCCAGCGGGATCGCGGGCCATCTTGGCGCACCCTGCGTCGGGCGGCAAGCCCCGCTCCAGCCAACCTTACTTCAGCGCGGCGCGCCCAATGCACCAAGAAGACAGGCCCGCGTGCCGCAATTCACGATTGCGGCACGCAGGCCTGTTGATGGCGGGGTTGCTGACTTCAGTGCATCACCAGCGGGTGCTGCATCAGCGAGGTGTAGCGCTCGATGTAGTCGTCCATCTCTTCTTCCGAGGGCGAGGTTTTGATCAGGGCGGCAACACCTTCCTTGAAACTCTCAGCCATGGCGCCTTCGATGAAGATTTCTTTGCGGGCGAACTTGTCGACGATCTCATAGCCGCCGCGCGAGAGTGTTTTGTGGCTCGCCGTGTTGTGGCCGGGAACGTCAAATTCAACAACGACAAAGTTGTCCGAGTTGTAAAGCATCTGCATGGAAGCGTCTCCTTCACCGTTAACTCGGGGTGGCAACGCAATATTCAAGCCGCGTGCGCGTCGGTTTGCCCCTTCGGGCCGGGGGGTCACGAGGCTGGCTCGGCGGTTTGCATCAGCAGCTCAAGCGCCGAGCCCTCGCTGGTGAGGCGCGCCCGCGCCGGCAGGTAATGCAGGCTCGGGGCCAGCCACACCTCGACCCGCGTGTCATGGGTTTTGCGGGGCTCGCGCACCAGCTTGATGGCCTGCACCGGGCTGTCGCCCGTGGCAACCTCTTCAACCCCTTGCACACGAAAGGCCCACACGTCGGCGTCGCCGCGTGCGCCCACCACGTACATGGCCAGCCGTGCACCGGGAACCAGCCGCTTGGGGTCGGCCGAGGCGATGGCCGCGATCTGGATCATCCAGCTCATGCGGTCTTGAGCACCGGGCAGCAGCGGGTATTCGGTGCTCGGCCCGGAAAACGTGATCTTGCCCGCGCCGCGCTGAAAGTTGGCGGCCAGCTCGCCCTTGCCGCGGCGTTTGTCGGTGTAGCGCAGCGGGGCGAGCCCGGCTGCGTCAAACCCGCCCTCGCTGACCCAGCTGAGGATGCTGAAGCCCGCCATGCGGCCGTCAAGCCGGGCCACGTATCCCTTGGCGCTGGGGCGCCAGGCCAGCTCGCCGGTGCCACGCAGGGCGCCGCGGTGCATGTGGTAGTGCAAGGTCATGGCCGGTGGGATCTGGGTGCGGTATTGCGGCAGCTCGTCTTGCGCCGCGCTGGCCACCAGCGTGGGCTCGGCGCTCGTTTGTGCGGTCAGCGCGGCGGCGACCAGCACCGGCTCGGCGGGCACGGTCACTTCTTCTTGTGGCGGCGCAGGCTCTGCGGGTGGCGGGGTCACACGCCGCGGCGGTGGTGGGGTGGGTTTGGCGGCGACGGCCACCGGAGTGGGCTCGGGGGGCGCAGGCAGCGTGCGCACCTGAACCACAACCGGGTTGCGCGCCGGGCTGTCGGCAGCAAACGAACTCGCCACGCCCTGCCACAGCACCAGGTGCAGCCAGGCCACGACCCCGGCCAGCGCCAGCAGCGTGAGCCAGGGCCGGCGGGTGGGTGAGCGGGTGGTGGGGGCTGAATGCATGCGTTGACAATACGGGATGTGGCCATCCTAGCCAATTGAGACCCTGAGAAGACCATGAAACTCGCAAGCTACAAAGACGGATCACGCGACGGCCAGCTGGTTGTCGTCTCGCGTGACCTGGGCACCGCCCACTACGCCACCGGCACCGCCACACGCCTTCAGCAGGTGCTGGACGACTGGAACTTTCTGTCGCCTCAGCTCGAAGACCTTTACACCACGCTCAACCACGGCCGTGCGCGGCACGCCTTCCCTTTCGACCCTGCCATGTGCATGGCGCCGCTGCCGCGTGCCTACCAGTGGGCCGACGGCTCGGCCTTCATCAACCACGTGGAGCTGGTGCGCAAGGCGCGCAACGCCGAAGTGCCCGAAAGTTTTTACACCGACCCGCTGATGTACCAAGGCGGCAGCGACGACTTTTTGGGCCCCTGCGACAACATCGTGGTGCCGAGCGAAAAAATGGGCATCGACTTTGAGGCCGAGGTGGCGGTGATCACGGGTGACGTGGCCATGGGCACCACGCCTGACGAAGCGTTGGAAGGCATTCGCCTGCTGATGATTGCCAACGACGTGAGCCTGCGCAACCTCATTCCGGCCGAGCTGGCCAAGGGCTTTGGTTTTTTTCAGAGCAAACCGGCCACCGCCTTCAGCCCGGTGGCGGTGACGCTTGACGAAGTGGGCAGCGCCTGGAACAACGGCCGCCTGCACCTGCCGCTGCAAAGCACCTGGAACGGCAAGCGGGTGGGCCTGTGTGACGCCGGCCCCGAGATGACCTTCCACTTCGGGCAGCTCATTGCCCACCTCTGCAAGACGCGCAACGTGCGCGCCGGCAGCATCATCGGCAGCGGCACCGTGAGCAACAAAGACTGGACGCGCGGTTACTCGTGCGTGGCCGAAAAGCGCGCCATCGAAACCATCGAACACGGCGAGCCCAAGACCGAGTTCATGAAGTTCGGCGACACCATCCGCATCGAGATGAAGGGGCTGGATGGGCAAACGGTGTTTGGGGCGATCGATCAGACCGTGACCGAACTGGTGCGCTGAGGGCGGGCCCCAACGCGCGGCCGGCTCAGGCTTTCCGTTTGGCTGGGCTTGACCGCGCCTTTGCTGGCGCAGGCTTCGCTTTCTTGGCCGGCGCTTCGGCGGGTTGCTGCTCCATCAGCTTCGAGAAGTTCAACGTGGGCAACAGCATCTGCCCATAGCGCGAGCGGCTCGTTACCGATGAGACCAGGTCGCGAACCACCCCACAAAGCAGCGAAACGCCGTTCACGAGTGCCAGCTTTTGGCGCTCTTCTTGCGTGCCGCCGCCATGAAGGCGCACGCTGCCAGCCACACTCACCCGCAGCTCGTAGGGAGTGGGAGCGGCTTCACTCGTGCTGAGCGAGAGTGTGAAACGCAGACCGTAGTCGGAAAAGTCTTCCTTCTCCCGCAAGACCGCAACACCCGCCTCAGAGTGCAGGGTCATCCCCTTGGGAGAAAACACCAGCAGCGGGTCGCGCTTGGCATTGTCGAACCCCTCTACCGGTGTGATCGACACTCCATCGAGCGAGTACTCCATCAATTGCAAGGGGCTAAGCTGCATTGAGTGCCTCCAGGCTGAACGACTCGGAGGACAGCGCCTGTTTCACCACCGGCGCCTTGGTCGCGCGGAGCTGCTGCGATGGGGCCTTTCGCAGGTAGCTCACGGCGGCGAATGCGAAGACATTGCTGCCCGTCAGCTCCAGCTCAACGGCGTGCTCCCAGGCCTGCGGCGCACGCGCTTCGTGAGCGCCGCGAAACACCACATCAAAGCGGTGCCCCAACGCCCGCGTCACCGCATGGATGGTCTCCACCGTCAGGTTGCCATTGCCGCTGAGCACTTGCGACACCCGCGCCTTGCTCCAGCCCAGCCGCTTGGCGAGTTCGGTGCGCGACACACCGGCCTTCACCACGAGCACCGCCAGGTCTGCCGCCACCGCGGTCTTGGCCAGTTCGGCTTGGAGCTCGCCGTCGTCTTTCAGCAGATTGCCGAACAGGGGTGCGTTCTTCGCCATGTGTTTCTCCTTCATCAATCTTCCAGCCACGTGACGCCACCCTTGCCCTTCAAGGCTTTGAGGTACTCACTTACGGCCGCTTCAGCCTGGTTCAAGTCGGCCTGGGTGTACTTGTCGGTTCGCTTGGGGCTCACATTGCTCAACAGCACCAGCCGGTCGCGGCCGTAGTAGAAAAGTACGCGAATGTCGCCGCTGCGAAAGCGCCAGACCTTCTCTTTCTTGCCCGATACATCGCAATAAAACTCATGAGCCTCGTGCAGCCGCTTCTTGTCGAGCATGCTGCCGAGGGGTTCACCCGCCTGTGCCACCTTGATCAGATACACCAAGCCCTTGAGGGCCTGCCGCCGGTCGTTGCCTTCCATGGCGGTGAGCCACGCCAGCACCTGCGCCGAAGCCCGTTTGCCGGTGGTGCAGCGGGCCGCCACCTTCCAGCGCCGCGGGTTCAGTGGGGCTTCTTCCTCATCCCCCAAGAAGTCAGCCGATTTGATCTCTGTCAGGTAATACATATCGGCAGAATTAAGTTAAAGCTTAACAGATCAGGTGTACATGTACACCTTCGCGTCGGCCTAAAGGGCACTCGCGCTGGGGGTATTCGTGACTTGCTGCACCAGCGCGTCGGCCAGCAGGCTTTGGGTGCGGCGGGCTTCGGT
>JBKJJF010000091.1:0-19268 GCA_046598195.1 Rhizobacter sp.
CATCGAGCGCAACTACGACCACGACGAACACGGCTGCTGGTACTTTCAAAACGGCCCGCAGCGGGTCTACGTCGAGCTGGAGTCAGCACCCTGGGTCTGGCGCCTCGAAGCCGTGCCCGGCCAGGCGCCTCGCGTGCGCAGCCACACCGGGCGCGACGCGCTCTATCAAGCCGCCCTGGTCGACGAAACCGGGCGGCTCTTCATCGCCACCGATCTCGGCCTGGGCGTGGTGCACACGCTCGACATGGAAACCGCGGCCGACGCGATCGAGCTCGGCCACTGGCCGGTGGCCGAATCGGACAACGCCGCGTTGCCACAGCGTTACGGGCACTGCCTGAGCCCGCAGGCCGCCCAGCCACATCACATGCCGTAGAACACGTAGTCGGCGGCGTAGGCCACCTGCTGGCGCTGGCCTTTGGCCATGGCATTGCAGGGCACGCCGCTCGGTGCCACACCGCCCTGGGTGTTCAGGCGCTGGATGTAGGCCACACCTTGCATCGCGCCCGCGCCCATCGCCGGGTCGGCCTTGACCAGCTGCAGCGGGATGTTGCCAGCGCCGCCCGGGGCCACGGCAACTTGTTTGCCGGTGACCTTGGAGCCATCCGTCGATTCCCAGGTCGGGCCGGCGTAGTACTTGCCCACGGCCTTCTGGTCGGCGCTGTAGAGCGTGGCGACCGGGCCGACAAAAGCCCATTCAAACTGACCGGCCATGTCTTTTTTCTCGCGGCACTCGTAGGTCAACTCACCACGGCCCACCGTCCACATCGTCTGGCGGGCGCCGGCCGGGGCACGCACCAACTCGGGCAGGCTCGTGTTGTCGACCAACATTGGGGCCGGGGCGGTGGCGCAGGCCGAGGCCAGCACGGTGAGGCTGGCAAGCAGCAGGGTGGTTTTCATGTGCATCTCCAAAGGGCGGTTGTCTGAGGGGTGGGGCGAGCTCGGCGTGAGCCGCTTCAGCCCTGTACGCAGCCGATCGGGTTTTGGATGCGGGCATGAAAAAGCCGACCCTCAGGTCGGCTTTTTGGGCGGAGCAAAGGCCGCTCAGTTGCTGGCCGACGCCGCCGCAGCGGGCGCCTTGGGCTCGGGGAACGAGGCACCACCCTTGTTGGCCACGTGCACCACGGCGCGGGCGATTTCGAAGTCGCTGAAATCACCGCCGCCTTGTGCGCCCATGGCGCCCTTGCCCTTCAGGGCGCTGGTCAGCAGGGTGTTGTAACCCTGGGCGATGCGCGGGGCCCAGGCGGCGGTGTCACCCAACTTGGGTGCACCGGCCAGGCCGGCGCCGTGGCAGGCCACGCACTGCGCGGCATAAACCTGCTCACCGCTCTTCAACGAGGCCACATCCGAGGCGTCTTTCACCTCGACCTTGGCCACCGGCTGAATGCGCCGCGCCGTGGCTTCGGGGCCCATGCCATCGCTGCCCGCCGCAGGCTGCGGTTGGGAGCCCACGTAGCTGACCAGCAGCACGATCACGGCGATGGGAATGATGAACGCAAAAATCACCGCAGCAATCAGCTGCTTGACGGTCTTGACCGGCCCTTCATGGGCTTCGTCTTCGTGTTCGGAATGGCTGTGATGGGGGTCGCTCATGAAATCCTCGGCGGCTGAACCGTTGGGTGACGCAAAACCGCGGGATTATAAGCGGGTGCCTCGTGAGGACTCCGGTACACGAGAGGGCCGCTGATAGAATCGCGGCCCTGCGCGTCCGTAGCTCAATGGATAGAGTACTGCCCTCCGAAGGCAGGGGTTGCTGGTTCGATCCCAGCCGGGCGCACCATCTTTTCAGCGCACCCTGCACCGTCTTCCACATTCAGGGTGCTGATGGGCAAAGCCAGTGGAGCCCACTGCGCGACTTTGCCAAAGCAGCCCACCTGCTTCAATGTCCAGACGAGTTCCATGTGACCGCCCATCGACCTCTCGTCATCCGAGACGACCATGGGTTGTCTGGTGAGAATCGTCCTGTCAAGCAAGGGCTCCAGTTAATCGCCCATGGCCGATTTTTATGAAATATCGCACCAAGGCGATATCTTGAATAAATCGGCCTAAAGCGATACCCTTGCGGCATGGATTTCACCATCGTCTCCGTTGACCAGTTGACTGCGCACTTGCGTGCTCTGCGCAAGGCACGCGGGCTCACGCAGTCCGAACTCGGCGACCTCCTTGGGGTCAGCCAGAACCGGATCGCTGACATCGAGCGCGACCCTGGGCTGGTCAGCATCAGGCAGATGCATCGGCTCCTTGGAGCTCTTGGCGGCAAGCTTGTGCTGCAGGACTCTGGCACCAGTTGGAAGTCGGCAAGTTCTGACTCAAGCGCATCCGACTCCAGTACCAATGGTGCCGCAACAAAGGGCGACCACGCTGGCCGCACGCTCAAGCCGGTGCCCAGCAAAGCTCTGAAAGGCACAAGTAGAGCGAAGCCCAAGAAGAGCTCGGGCAGCTGGTGAGCGCACTCGACATCTGGATGAACGGTGAGTACGTCGGCCGATGGACGTCCACCCCCTCCCATTCGCTGCAATACGACAAGGAGTGGATGCTGTCTCCTCTGGGGCGACCCCTCTCACTTTCGCTTCCGTTTACCTTGAATGGCGTCGTGCGAGGCGCGGTTGTCGGGAACTACTTTGACAACCTCCTCCCTGACAACGAAGACATCCGCAAGCGCATTCGCGCTCGCTACGGTGCTAAATCGGTTGAAGCCATCGAGCTGCTGACCGCGATCGGCCGCGATTGTGTGGGCGCCGTGCAGCTGCTACCCGTCGGCGAAAAGCCAGAAGGTTTTGACGCCCTCCAGTGCGAGCGGCTCACCACCGAAGACATCGAGGCGATTCTGCGCGAGGTGCCCACGGTGCCCGCCTATGCACGCCAAGGCGACAATGAATTCCGCATCTCCATTGCCGGAGCCCAGGAGAAGACTGCTCTGCTGCGGGTGCCACGCATTGGGTGGTGCCGACCGCTTGGCGCAACGCCAACGACTCACATCCTGAAGCTACCGCTCGGACAGATCGGCGGCCGCTACGACCTCGACCTGTCCACATCCATCGAGAACGAGTGGCTTTGCTCACGCATCCTGAACGCCATGGGAATTTCCATCGCCAACACAGAGATTGGCGTCTTCGGTGGACAGAAGGCGCTGGTTGTCGAGCGGTTCGACCGTGAGTGGGTCAAACGGCAAGGGGATGCCGGAGCAAGCTGGATACGGCGGCTTCCGCAGGAGGACTTGTGCCAGGCCAGCGGCCTTCCTCCGAGCGCAAAGTATGAAACGCATGGCGGGCCCGGCATCGCGAAGTGTCTGGACTTACTGGGGGGTAGCAGCGAGGCGGCCCACGACCGAGCCCAGTTCGCGCTCACGCAACTCGCTTTCTGGCTCCTGGCAGCCACTGATGGCCATGCGAAGAACTTTTCGCTCTTCATCGGCCGTGGCGGCAGATACCAGGCAACCCCGCTCTATGACGTCCTCTCTGCTTGGTCTTACCTTGGCCGCGGCGCCAAGAAGATGCCCTACCAGGATGCCAAGTTGGCAATGGCCCTGCGAAGCAAGAACGTTCACTACACGCTTGACTCGATCCAAGCACGCCACTGGAAAGCGCTCGGCGAGCAGGCAGGCGGAGAACACGTCTGGGGCGCGATGCTGGCCTTGGTGCTGCTAACGGGAGAGGCGCTTGACGAGGTCGAGCAGGCATTGCCGGGTACGTTTCCAGCCCAGGTATGGGAATCCGTCAGCAAGGGTGTGCGAAAGCACGCCAGCAGGTTTCTGGAGGCCGCGCACCAGTTGGGCGAGGTATGAGGAACTTACAGCAGCAGCGACGTCCGACGCTCTCACCGAGCCAGCAACACGGTGCCCCAGTGCCACCCCGTCAGGCCCGCTGCGCACGCCGAAACTCGGTCGGTGTGAGCCCCGTCTCGGCCTTGAAGGCGCGGTTGAACGGCCCCAGCGACTGAAAGCCCGCATCCATGGCCAGCGTCAACACCGGCACCGGTGCCTGCGCCGGGTCGGCCAGGGCGGCTTTCACTTCGTTGATGCGGTATCGGTTGAGAAAGGCGTTGAAGTTGCGGTAACCCAGCCCCTGGTTGATGACACGGCGCAGCTTGTACTCGGGCAAGCCCAGCCGTTGTGCCAGCGCAGCGACACTGACATCCTCCTGACGATAGACACGCTCGTTCGTCATCAGCTGTTCAAGCGATGCCACCAAGCCGGCGTCCAAAGGTTCTTCAGTGGGTGCATCCGGCGCCACCACCACCGGCTGTGGCGCTTCAGGCCAGAGCAGTTGCACGCCCGAGGGGCGCACCAGGTGCCAAGCCACCACCAAGGCGATGGCCGATAACGCCAGCAGGTCGGCCAGCCGCGCCAGCTCACCCGCTTCACCGCCATGCAGCAGGCGCGGGCTCATGTTGACCAGCGTGTAAAGCGCGCCCGCGCCGACGATGAAAACTCGCAGCCGGCGGCGCTTTTCAACCAGGTCGGTGCGCCACGACGACAGCGACTGCAGCACCGCCAGCAGCGCAAACCCGAGCGTTGCGAGCGTGATGCCCAGGCCCGCCCACGGCCGCGCAAAACAGCCCACCACCGCCGCCACCGCCATCGCACCCCAGGCCAGCGCGTAGGCCGGGCGCCAACGAAACTCATCGTCAAACAGCGCGCGTGAGAACAACCAGAACACCACCGCGTTGCCGGTCGACAACACGGCCACCGGTGCCCGCCAACCCGGCGGCCAACCCTGGAAACCTGGTGCCGACTGCAGGGCATACGCCGCCACACCAACCGCCAGCGCTGCGGCCAGGCGGGCGGGCAGCGAGCGCAGGTGCTCGCGCAGCACCACCGCAGCCACGAAGAGCATCAGCGTGACGAGGCCCGTACGCAGCGCGAACTCCAGGGCTTGCAAGTCGAATGGCAGGAATGGCAGGTTCATGACAGTTGCGCATCGTAGTGGCTGGGCTTAGGCTTTTCACTTGCTCGCCAATGAACCGCCCATCCAACCTGCACAAGCCGATGAAACAACTGTTGACCCTCGCCCTGCTCAGCCTCGCCACCAGCTTGGCCGGCGCCGCCCCCGCCACCTACACCATCGACCCGACCCACACCTTCCCGAGCTTCGAGGCCGACCACATGGGTTTGTCGGTCTGGCGCGGCAAGTTCAACAAAAACGCCGGCACCGTGACCCTCGACAAAGCCGCGGGCCAGGGCCGTGTCGACATCACCATCGACATGAGCAGCATCGACTTCGGCCTCGACATCATGAACAGCAAGGCGCGCGAGCCCGACCTGTTCGACACCGCCAAGTACCCGACCGCGCGTTACACCGGGCGGCTCGAAGGGTTTGCCAACGGTGCGCCCTCGCGTGTGGTGGGCGAGCTCACGCTGCACGGTGTGAGCAAGCCAGTCACGCTCACCCTCAACAGCTTCAAGTGCATGCCGCACCCGCTCTACAAGCGCGACTGGTGCGGCGCCGACGCCATCACCACCATCAACCGCGCCGACTTCGGCATCGACGCTGGCCGCGACTATGGTTTCAAGATGGATGTGGTGTTGCGCATCCAGGTCGAGGCGGTGCTGGCCGAGTAGGTTCGGCACCCCTCTTTTTTTATCAACAAGGAGATCCTCATGGCTTTGCTCGAAACTTACCTGACGTTCAACGGCAACTGCGCCGAGGCCCTGCGCTTCTATGAGCGCACCCTGGGCGGCAAGGTCGAAATGATGTTGACCTTTGCCGAGGCGCCCGACGCCGACCAATACCCACCCGAAGCGGCCAAACAGATCATGCATGCGAGCCTCGTCATCGACGGGCACCGCTTGATGGCCTCCGACTCGATGCCGGGCCAGCCCTTCGAGGGCATGACCGGCTTCTCGCTCTCGCTCGGCTACAACACCGCGCCTGAAGCGAAGAAGGCCTTCGACGCCCTGTGCGCCGGCGGCCAGGTGACGATGCCGATGCAAGGCACCTTCTGGGCCGAAACCTTCGGCATGCTGATCGACCGTTTTGGCACACCCTGGATGCTCAGCGGCGGCCCGAAGAAGTTCGGCGTCTGAGCGAAGGCCGCGCCGAAATCGCCCACGCCCTGAGGGCTGCCGGCCAGCAACCAGCCGGCAGCCCGTCAACTCCATGTCACATCGGCTCAGTACGATGCGACGCACAAACGGTGCGCCGAAGCAGCACCTCACGCCAAGAAGAATGTTGCAAACCGGCGGGGCCATGGTGTCCAGAACTGTTCGCGTGTTGAACCTGAGCGTTCTTTCCGCGCTGGTAGCGTCATGTGGTGGTGGCGACAGCGCAGGAGACGTCGATGCACCTGCACCTGCACCGTATCGACTGACATTCGTCCCAAGCACCGCGACCGCCTTTGCGAGAAGCGGCGTGTCGCAAAGCGCGGTCGTGACCGTCGGCCTGGATCGCCCGATCGTCGGAACCGTCAACATCGGTGTCATCGACTCGGCTGGTGTGCTTTCGAGCACGTTGCCCGTGTCCTTAGCTCCGGTCTCACAGTTGATTTACAACGCAACGCTCTGGACGTCTCCCACACTTCCCATCGGCCGTCACCGCGGCAGCTTTCAGATCAAACTTTGCCGTGATGACCCTGTCGAATGCGCCGCGCCACTCCCCGGATCGCCTTGGTCGCTTCCCTACGATTTGACGGCAGAGGCCGCTGGGCCCTCCCCTTCGCCACCTCCTCCTTCACCACCCCCTCCTTGACAAGCTGGGTACTTGGTCGCGCCTGCTTTATCAGCTTGACGTTGCCACTCAGAGTGGGTTCTATATATAAAGACCGACAGCGCCACACCGAGTGATTCGGTTCGTGGCGGTTTCAAATGGGGTGCAGAGGCCCATCGCGAGGCCTGCCTCCACTCCCATGGCCTGTTCAAACGGAAGGAGGAAGCATGTTCAAGAAGATTGCCCTGGTCATCGTGGCCCTGATCGGCGCCGTGCTGATCTACGCAGCAACACGCCCCGACAGCTACAGCGTGCAACGCACCGCCACCATCAAGGCGCCACCGGAGAAGCTGTTTGCCCTGATCAACGACTTTCACAACTGGCCGGCGTGGTCGCCCTGGGAAAAGCTTGACCCGGCGATGAAGCGCACGCACACCGGCGCGGCGGCCGGCCAGGGTGCGGTGTATGCGTGGCTGGGCAACAGCGATGTAGGCGAAGGCCGCATGGAGATCACCGAATCGGTGCCGTCGTCCAAGGTCGGCATCAAGCTCGACTTCATCACGCCCTTCGAGTCGAAGAACACCACGGTCTTCACCCTGCAACCGCAAGGCGACTCGACCCAGGTCACCTGGCTGATGCAGGGCCCCGCGCCTTACGTCACCAAGCTGATGACGGTGTTTGTGAGCATGGACAAGATGATCGGCAAGGACTTCGAGGCTGGCTTGGCCAACATGAAAGCCGCCGCGGAGAAGTAATCTCCCCGCTCCGTTCGGGCTGAGGTATCGAAGCCCCGCGCTGGCCTTCGATACCTCAGGCCGAACGGAGTTGTGCGAACACGATCCCGTCAGGGACTCACTAACAGCTTGTCGAAGGCCGCCATCTCGACCGGCCGGCTGAACAAATAGCCCTGCGCCAGGTGACAGCCCACGCTGTGAAGGTACGTCGCCTGCTCGGGTGTTTCGACCCCTTCGGCCACCAGCACCATGTTCAGGCTGCGGCCCACCGAGACGATGGCTTTCACCAGCTCGGCGCTGCGTGAGTTGCCGGGCAGGTCGCTGACAAAACTGCGGTCGATCTTCAGCGTTTGCACTGGCAGCCGGGTCAAGTAACCCAGCGCCGAATAACCGGTGCCAAAGTCGTCGATCGCAATCGTGATGCCCATGGCGGCCAAGGCCTCCAGGCTGTGGCGCACACCGTCGCTGCCATCGAGCAGCAGGCTTTCGGTGATCTCCAGCTCCAGCCACTGCGGCTGGCAGCCGGTGGCAGTGAGCGCACCTTGCACGGTCTCGACCAGGTGGGTGCCTTCACCAAACTGGCGTGCCGACAGGTTGACGGCGATCTTCAGCGGCTCGTTGCGCCGGCGGTTCCAGGCCACCACGGCGGCACAGGCTTCGTGCAAGGCCCAGGTGCCCATGCGCACGATCAGGCCGGTTTCTTCGGCCAGCGGAATGAAGCTCATCGGCGACACCATGCCGCGTTGCGGCTGGCACCAGCGCATTAGCGCTTCGGCACCCACCAGGCGCTGCGTGCCCAGCTCGAACTTGGGTTGGTAGTGCAACAACAGCTCGCGCCGCTCGACACCGCGGCGCAGCTCGCTCTCCAGCGTCAAGCGGTGTGAAGCCTGGGCAGTGAGCTGCGGTGAATAAAACTGCACGTTGTTGCGCCCGCGTGCCTTGGCGTGCGAGAGTGCGGCGTCGGCATGCTGCAGCAGCGATTCGGCGTCGGGGCCGTCACTCGGGTAGAGCGCTGCGCCGATGCTGGCGGTGAGGAACACGTCGGTGTCGTTGAGGTTGAACGGCGCCGACAGCACCAGCAACAGCTTGCTCGCCACCCGCGCCAGCGCATCGGCCTGGCGCACCTCGGGCACCAGCGCGGCAAAGGTGTCGCCACCGAGGCGCGCCACGATGTCGGTCTCGCGCATCGACTGCGAGAGGCGCTCGCCCACACGCTTGAGCAGCGCGTCGCCGGCCGCATGGCCGAGCGAGTCGTTGACCTTCTTGAACTGGTCGAGCCCCAGCATCAGCATGCCGAACTCGGCCGGCCCCTTGGCCTGGGTCAGCGTCTGCTGCATGTGGTCGAGCAGGCCGCTGCGGTTGGGCAGGGCCGTCACCGGGTCGAAAAAAGCGAGCGAATGCACCTGGCGGCGGTAGTCGCGCAGCTCGGTCACGTCTTGGATGGTGCCCAGCAGGCGCTGCGGTGCGCCGTGGCGGTCGTACACCAGCTTGGCGCGGCCGTGCAGCTCGCGGCGCTGGCCTGCGGCGTCGACGTGGTAGTCGTAGCGCAGCGAAGTCAGGCGCTGGCGCACCGCTTGTTCAAACAGCTCGACGATGCCCGCACGCTGGTCGGCGGGGATGAGGGCGGTGAGTTGATCAAGATCGGCCGATGCATCGGCACTCAGGTTGACGATGCGCAGCGCCTCGGCCGAATAGCTCGCGCGGCGAGCGCGGAAGTCCCACTCCCAGGAGCCAAAATTGGCCATCTGCTGCGCTTCGTCGAGCCGGGTCTCGGCGTCAGACAAGGCGCTGGCCAGCTGGCTGCGCGAGCTGATGTCTTGCAGCGCCACCACCACCTGGCGCACATCGCCGGCCACGTGGTACTCGATCACGGCGACGGCGCGCACCTGGCGCAAGGCACCGCCGTTCAACACACAGGGCAACTCCATCTCGATGCGACGCTGGCGTGCGGCCAGCGCATCGCGCCAGCGTGCCAGCAGCTCGGCATGGCGGCTGCGCCGCACCAGCGCATGCAGGCCCGGCAGTGTCAGCTCGGCGTCTCGCGCCTGCCCCAAGAGGGCCAGGGCCTCGGGCGATGCATACAAGGTGGCGGCGCCGTCCCAGCAGAGGTAGCCGATGGGGTCGAGCTCTCGCGCAGCTTCTTCGTACAAAGCATCGATGGCACGTGCCGGCAGCAGCGCGCCAAAGGCTTGTGGTTCAGGGTGCATGGTCAAGATTCATCGGTGAGAACGGCCGCGGAATCCACTATGGTCAGGGCAAGCCGTGCCCTCGCGCCAGCGCTTTTGCATGCCCGTTCGAATGGAAACGGCTTCTGCGTGAGTTGGGTCACGGCTCGCCTTCGAGGTGTCGCGTGGATGACAGGGCGGGGCATGGAAGTCCTTGAGTGACAGCGCCAAACAATGCGCAAAGAATGATCAGTGCCCGTTCACTCCCCATCGAGCCTGCCGTGACCACACCGCTATTGCTGCAACCCCTCACCTTGCGCGGCCTCACGCTGCCCAACCGCACGGTGATCGCGCCGATGTGCACCTACTCGGCCACCGACGGCGTGGCGAGCGACTTCCACTTGGTGCACCTGGGCCGCTTCGCGCTCGGTGGCGCCGGCCTGGTGATCGTGGAAGCCACGGCGGTGCAGCCACAGGGGCGCATCAGCCACGGCGACCTCGGCCTGTGGCACGACGGCCAGCTGGAGCCACTGGCGCGCATCGCCGCCTTCCTCAAACAGCATGGCGCGGCAGCCGGCATTCAGCTCGCGCACGCGGGCCGCAAGGCCAGCATGCAGCGGCCCTGGCACGGCAACGGCCCGATGAACGGCAGTGACACCTCGCGCGGCGAACACCCGTGGAGCGTGGTGGCCCCGAGCGCCATCGCGGTCGAGCCGGGCTGGCTGATGCCACGCGAGATGACGCTCGCCGACATCGAGCTGCTCAAGCGCGACTTCCGCCTCGCCGCCGAGCGCGCGCTGCGGGCCGGCTTCGAGGTGCTGGAGCTGCATTGCGCACACGGTTACCTGCTGCACTCGTTTCTCTCACCCATCACCAACCAGCGCAACGATGTGTACGGCGGCGACCGCGCCGGCCGCATGCGCCTGCCGCTGGAGGTGGCCACGGTCCTGCGCGAAGTGTGGCCGCAGGTGCTGCCGATGTTTGTGCGCATCTCGGCGGTCGATGCGGTTGAAAACGGCTGGTCGATCGACGACAGCATCGCTTTTGCCAAAGCGCTCAAGCACATCGGCGTCGACGTGATTGATTGTTCGTCGGGTGGCATCACCACCTCGCCCACCGCCTCGGCGGTGCCGCGTGACTACGGCTTCCAGCTGCCCTACTCGCAGGCCGTGCGCGAAGGGGCTGGCATTGCCACCATGGCGGTCGGCCTGATCGTCGATGCACAGCAGGCCGAGCAAGTGCTGCAAGACGGCCAGGCCGACCTGGTGGCGATCGCCCGCCAGGCGCTCGAAGAACCCAACTGGCCGGTGAAGGCGCTGACGGCACTGCGCTCGGGCGAGCCGGTGGCGGAACGCTTTGCACACTGGCTCAACCCTTACGGCTGGTGGCTGTCACGGCGCGCCAAGCTGATCGACAAGCTGGGGCCGTGGCAACGCTGAGTTTTTCTCTCACCTACAAAGCAGGAGACACGACATGCCGAAGACCTGGAGCAAGCACCTCACCATCGCCACCCTGGCACTGGTGGCCCTGGCGGCCATGGGCAGCGCCCACGCACAAACCAGCTACCCCAGCAAACCCATCCACATCGTGGT
This sequence comes from Rhizobacter sp., assembly GCA_046598195.1. Taxonomy (GTDB): domain Bacteria; phylum Pseudomonadota; class Gammaproteobacteria; order Burkholderiales; family Burkholderiaceae_C; genus Rhizobacter. The sequence goes on from JBKJJF010000091.1 coordinate 11,133, forward strand.
GACCTTCACCACCGGCGGCGCGCCCGACATTCTGGCGCGCTTGATCGGCGAGCGGCTGCAGGCGGCCTGGGGCCAGACGGTGATCATCGACAACAAGCCCGGTGCCGGCGGCAACACCGGCGCCGACTCGGTGGCCAAGGCCGCCCCCGACGGCTACACCGTGGTGGTGGGCACGGTGGGCACGCACTCGATCAACGGCGCGCTGTACAAAAAGATGCCTTACGACATGGTGAAAGACTTCACCCCCATCACGCTGCTGGCGACCACGCCCAACATGCTGGTGGTGCACCCCGACGTGCCGGCCAAAAACCTGAAAGACTTCATTGCCCTGGGCAAGAAGGACGGCAAGATGACGTTTGCCTCCTCAGGCGCGGGCACCTCGATCCATGTGTCGGGTGAGTTGTTCAAAACCATGACCGGCATCGACATGGAGCACATCCCGTACAAGGGCCGCGCCAGCGCCATCCCTGACCTGCTCGGTGGCCGTGTGACCATGATGTTCGACAACATGCCCTCCAGCCTGCCGCTGGTGAAAGACGGCAAGCTGCGTGCGCTCGGTGTGACCTCGGCCAAACGCTCGGCCGCCGCGCCCGAAATTCCGACCCTGGCCGAGCAGGGCCTGCCGGGCTTCGAAGCGGTGTCGTGGTTTGCACTCTTTGCACCGGCCAACATGCCCGCGCCCATCGTCGACAAGCTGCAGGCCGAAGTGAGCCGCATCCTCAAGTCGCCCGAGATCTCGCAGAAGCTGCTGGCCATCGGCCTGGAGCCCGGCGGCGGCACACCGGCCGAGCTGGCCGCGTATCAGAAAGGCGAAATCACCAAGTGGGCCAAGGTGGTGAAGGACTCAGGCGCCACGGTCGACTGAAGATGCCGCCGCTGGCGCAAACGGTGCGGCCGCGCGGAGTGTGATGAAACGCGCGCCTGCGCAGTGTCGCCGCGGCCCTCCAGGGCCCAGAATGCAGCTCCATGATCACCGAAAGTGACATCAGCCTGGCCGTGCCGGCCGACGCCGTGGCGATTGCCGCGCTGTCGCGGCGCGCCATCGAGCAGGGGCTGGAGTGGCGCTGGACGCCGCACCGGGTGATGAACAGCATCGCCGATGCCGACACCAACGTGGTGGTGGCGCGGCGGGGCTCCGACCTGCTGGGCTTCGCGATCATGAGCTATGGCGACGAGCACGCCCATGTGCAGCTGCTCGCCACCCAGCCGCGCTGCCGCCGCCAAGGTGTGGGCAGCGCCTTGCTCGATTGGCTGGAGCTGACGGCGCGTGTCGCCGGCATCACCAGCCTGCGGCTGGAGGCCCGCTCCGACAACGCCGGTGCGGCGGCCTTCTACCGCCACCACGGCTTCAAAGAAGTGGAGCGGCGCCTTGGCTACTACCAGGGTGTGGCCGATGCGGTGCGCATGACCAAGACGCTGAAAGGTTGAGCCCTCAATCGCGTCGCGGGTGTTACGGGCCGGTTGCACGCATCAACAGCTCGCCAAAGCGCGCGGCGTCGATGTTGGAGCCGCAGACCACCAGCGCCACACGCTTGCCGTCGAGCCGCTCGCGCAGCGGGCCCAGCAAGGCCGCGGTGGCCGCTGCGGCCGCCGGCTCAGCCACCAGCTTCATGTCGGTGAACAGGTGCCGCATGGCGGTGGTGAGCGCGGCGTCGTCAACCCGCACGATCTCATCGACAAACCGGCGGCACACGCCGTAGCTGTAGTCGAGCGCATAGGGTGCGCCCAGGCTGTCGGCGATGGTGTCGACGCGCGCAAGCGTCACCGGGCGGCCGGCCGCGAAGCTGCGGTACATGGCGTCAGCACCGAAGGGCTCCACACCAAACACCTGGCAGCGTGGGTTGATCTGTTTCACCGCTGCGGCAATGCCGCCGCACAGGCCACCGCCACCCACCGGCACCACCACCGCGTCGAGCCCGCGCACCTGGCGCATCAGCTCCAGGCCGATGGTCGCCGTGCCTTCGGCGGTGCGTGGCCCATCGAAGGGGTGGACCATGCTGCGGCCTTCGTCGACCACCAGCTGTTGGGCCAGTTCGAACGCCTCGTGAATGGTGTCGGTGAAGAACAACTCGGCCTGCTGCTCGCGGCAGGCTGCGATGCGCGCCGGGCTGGCGTGGCGCGGCATGGCGAGCTTGGCGTGGGCGCCGACGGCACGCGCCGCAAACGCCACCGACACCGCGTGGTTGCCGGCGCTGGCCGCGACCACGCCGCGTTGGCGCGCAGGCGCATCCAGCGACAGCAGGCAGTTGAGTGCGCCCCGCAGTTTGAAGCTGCCGGTGCGCTGAAACAGCTCCAGCTTCAGCCACACCTCGGTGCGCGGGTCGAGCGACTGCGCGATGGCGCCGGTCTGCCAGCGCCACACCGGCGTGGGCAAGATGTGGCCAGCCAGGCGTGCGGCCGTGTGTTCGATCTCAAAGAGGCGGGGGTAGGCGACAACCGACGCCACGGCGTCAGGGGCAAACAAGGACATGGGGGCACTCCGTTCAACTCGATTGAGGGGCGCGCAAGCGGCGCGCTGAAACGCGAAGGGACCGCCAAGCACCGGCCGAAGCCGCAGCTCAACGATCCCGGCGAATTCGAATCGGACGAAGGGCGCGCTGGGGCGCAGGGAAGAAGCTGGACGCGAAACGCAACACCCAGCCGCGCAAGGTCTGCGCGAGCGTGTGGGTGAACAAAGTGCGGTGCGTCACGCGCTTGATGATGGCACAGCCTGCCGCGTGCGGGCAACCGGCTGCGGCGGTGAGGGCGGCTGGGCCACCACGCTGCGGTCGCGCCCGGCCTGCTTGGCGGCATACATGGCCTGATCGGCGCGCTCGATGGCGGCGGCCAGAGTTTCGCCCGGCTGGCACACCGCGATGCCGGCCGAGAAGCTGACCCGCAAGCCCGCATCGAAAGCGTCAAAGCGCACGCCGGCCATCTGCCGGTGCACCCGCACCAGCACGCCCAGGGCAGAGTCGGCCGTTGTTTCGGGCAGCATCACGATGAACTCTTCGCCGCCCCAGCGGCCGAGCGTGTCGGTGTCGCGCAGGGCGGCACTGGCGGTGGCGGCAAACACACGCAGCACCGCGTCACCCTGCGCATGGCCATGCTGGTCGTTGACACGCTTGAAGTGGTCGATGTCGATCAGCGCCAGGCAGAGCGGGCGGCCGCTGCGCTCGGCGCGTTGCAGCTCCAGCTGCATCAGCTCAAACACATGGCGGCGGTTGTGCAGGCCGGTCAGTTCGTCACGAATGGCGAGCAGGCGATTCGTTTCCAGGGCCTGCGCGAGCTCATCGCGGTGCTGGCGCAGCTTCTGGCGCATGGTGCTCAGCTGCCCGGCCAACACAGCAATCGAGGGGAGCACCGCGGCCACCATCATGAAGTGCACGACTTCTTCGGCCGCCGGGAAACGCTCGGGCCAACGGGCGTTGCAGTACGCCATGGTCAGGCCCAGCAGCAGCACCGCGATCAGGCTCAGCAGGCGCACCTGGCTGGCCTTGAGCGCAAACATGCCGACGATCAGTGTCACCGCCAGCGCCAGCAGGCTGGCGCCGCGCACCGGGCCGCACATCACATAAGCGGCCACCGTGCTGAGCACGCTGAACACGCCTTGCTGGAAGGTCAGCGCCGGGTCGTCCTTGAAGCGCAGGTTGAAGCCGCTGCGCACCGCCACGTAGAAGCACAGCACGCCGGCCAGTGTGAAGCCGGCCCACAGCACCACATCGGACAGCGACAGCAAGCCCGCCCAGACCCCGAACGCGGCCACGGCCGCCAAGATCACGTCGAGCAGCAGGGTGAGCAGCACCTGGGTGGCGCGCACACGCTGGCGCTTGTCCTGCCCCAGGAAAACGTTACCTATCCGCCTGATGACAGGGGTTCCCATGTGCCTGATATCGGCACTTCAGGCCCACAACTTGAGCAGCAGCTCCCTCACCAGCTCGGTCGACTGGTCGATCAGCGGCCCGCGGTGGCGCTGCGACGAGGTGGCGATCCACAGCGTGGTGGTCATCTTCGGTTTGTGGATCGGCCGCACGAAGAAGGCATCGGCGTTGCCGCTGGCCTGCACAGCGTTGAGCGCGAGCACCGCATGCGCCTCACCCTGCTGCACCAGGTCGAGGATGGCGGGCACGCTCTCCACTTCCATCACCACACGGGCCTTGCGCCCTTCGTTGGCGAGCGCTGTTTCCAGCAGCATGCGGATGGAGTGCGGCAGGCTGGGGATCACCAGCTCGCGCTCGGCCACCTCGGCCAGCGTGATGGCGGGCCCGACGAGTTTTCGCGCCTTGGCCCGGGCCGACACCAGGTAGAGCTGCTCGTCGAGCACCGGCACCAGGTCGATGGCAGCCGAGGGCGCCACGTTGTAGACCACCGCGCAGTCAACACGCCCGATCGCCAGCCACTCCAGCACATAGGTCGACAGCCCCTCGACCACGCTCAAGGTGGCCTTGGGGAAGCGCAGGCGGAAGGCGCGCACCAGCGGGCTGGTGAGGGTGCGGCTCACACTCGGCGGCAGCGCGATCACCAGGCGGCCGGTGGCAGCACCACGGTGGTCTTCCAGGTCGAGCCGGGCGCGCTCGACCTGCTGCAAGATGCCGCGGCCATGCGCCAGCAGCCGCGTGCCGGCTTCGGTGAGGGTGACACCCCGGCCGTTGCGCTCGAACAGCGATTGGCGCAGCTCCACTTCGAGCGAGCGCACTTGGCGGCTGAGCGCCGGCTGGGCGATCGACAAGAAGCTCGCCGCGCGCGTGAAGCTGCCCAATTCGGCCACGTGAACAAAGTACTCAAGCTGCTTGAGATCCATGCACTGAAATATGCCACGCAGGCATAGCTGCTATATGCGTTATCTCGTTGATGTATGGGGTTTGCTGCGCAAGAATCGCCCCGACCCCCCACCTGAGCCCGCCCATGCAGCACCCCATTCCTTGCCTGTTCATGCGTGGCGGCAGCTCGCGCGGCCCCTTCTTCAACGAGGCCGACTTGCCCGCCGACATCGCCCAGCGCGACCGCGTGCTGCTGGCCGTGATGGGCTCGCCCGACCGGCGCCAGATTGACGGCCTGGGCGGCGCCCACCCGCTCACCAGCAAGGTCGGCATCGTGCGGCGCAGCAGCACCGCCGGTGTCGACCTCGACTTCCTGTTTGCCCAATTGCAGCCCGACCGCGACACAGTCGACACCACCCCCAACTGCGGCAACATGCTGGCCGCCGTGGTGCCCTTCGCGCTTGAAACGGGCCTGCTCAAGGCGCAGGGCGAAACCACCACCCTGCGCGTGCTCACGCTCAACACCGACATGCAGTGCGACGTGACGGTGCACACCCCGGGTGGCCAGGTGAGTTACGACGGTGCGGCGCGCATCGACAGCGTGCCCGGCAGCTCGGCGCCGATCAAGATCAACTTCCTCGACACCGCCGGCTCGGTGGCGCCGGGTTTGCTGCCCACCGGACACGTGCGCGATGTCATCGACGGGGTGGAAGTCACCTGCATCGACAACGGCATGCCACTCGTGATGTTCAAGGCCAGCGACGTAGGCCGCACCGGCTACGAAACAGTGGAGCAAATGAACGCCGACACCGAGTTGAAGGCCCGCATCGAAAGGCTGCGCATCGCCAGCGGCCACAAGATGAAGCTCGGCGACGTGACGAACAAGCCCTACCCCAAGATGACACTGATCTCGGCGCCGCGCCACGGCGGCAGCCTGAACACCCGCAGTTTCATCCCGCATGTATGCCACGACTCGATCGGTGTGCTGGCGGCGGTGACGGTGGGCACGGCTTGTGTGCTGAGCGGCTCGGTGACCGAGGGCATTGCGGTGGTGCCGCCCGGCCTTGCGAAGACGATCTCGGTGGAGCACCCGAGCGGCGAATTCAGCGTGGCGCTGGAGATCGACCCGAACAACCCGCAGAACGTGTTGAGTGCGGCCTTGCTGCGCACCGCACGGCTGATCATGCGGGGTGAGGTGATGGTGCCTGCGGCGCTGTACAAGTAAAACGGAAGCTAAGACATGAGCCTGATCATCGACGTCCACGGTCACTACACCACCGCGCCGAAAGCGCTGGAAGACTGGCGTAACCGCCAGATCGCCGGCATCAAAGACGCAGGCCTGATGCCAAAGGTGAGCGAGCTGAAGATCAGCGACGACGAGCTGCGCGAGAGCATCACCAACAACCAGCTGAAGAAGATGCAAGAGCGCGGCAGCGACCTCACCCTCTTCTCGCCACGCGCGAGCTTCATGGCGCACCACATCGGCGACTTCAACGTGTCAGCCACCTGGGCAGCCCTCTGCAACGAACTCTGCTACCGCGTGAGCCAGCTGTTCCCTGACCACTTCATCCCCGCGGCCATGCTGCCGCAGTCACCTGGCGTCGACCCCAAGACCTGCATTCCCGAGCTGGAGAAGTGCGTCAAGGACTATGGCAATGTCGGCATCAACCTGAACCCCGACCCGTCAGGTGGCCACTGGACCTCGCCGCCCTTGAGCGACCGCTCGTGGTACCCCCTCTACGAGAAGATGGTCGAGCATCAGATCCCCGCGATGATCCACGTGAGCACCAGCTGCAACGCGTGCTTCCATACCACCGGCGCGCACTACCTGAATGCCGACACCACCGCCTTCATGCAGTGCCTGACCAGCGACCTGTTCAAAGACTTCCCGACGCTCAAGTTTTTGATCCCGCACGGCGGTGGCGCGGTGCCTTACCACTGGGGTCGTTTCCGTGGCCTGGCGCAAGAGCTGAAGAAGCCGCTGTTGAAGGATCACCTGCTGAACAACATCTTTTTCGACACCTGCGTGTACCACCAGCCTGGCATCGATTTGCTGACGAAAGTGATTCCGGTCGACAACATCTTGTTCGCCAGCGAAATGATCGGCGCGGTGCGCGGCATCGACCCCGAAACCGGCCACTGCTACGACGACACCAAACGTTATATCGAGGCCTCGACGATCCTGTCGGCCGACGACAAGCACAAGGTCTATGAAGCCAACGCACGACGTGTCTTCCCACGCCTAGACGCAGCGTTGAAGAAGAAAGGGCAGTGAGATGTACGAACTCGGGGTTTGTTACCGCAACATCCAGCGCGCCGACGCGGCGGTGGCCGACAAGATGGCCGCGCTCGGCAGCGCCACTGTGCACGAGGCCATGGGCCGCGTCGGCTTGTTGAAGCCCTACATGCGGCCCATCTACCCGGGCACGCAGGTTTCGGGCACCGCGGTCACCGTGCTGCTGCAACCCGGTGACAACTGGATGTTGCATGTGGCGGCAGAGCAGATTCAACCCGGCGACATCGTGGTCGCGGCCGTCACCGCCGAATGCAGCGACGGCTACTTCGGCGACCTGCTCGCCAGCAGCTTCATGGCCCGCGGTGCACGCGCGCTGGTGATCGACGCCGGTGTGCGCGACGTGAAAACGCTGCAAACGATGGGCTTCCCGGTGTGGAGCCGCGCCATCAGCGCCAAGGGCACGATCAAGGCCACCCTCGGCTCGGTGAACATTCCGGTGGTGTGCGCCGGCATGCTGGTGACCCCCGGCGACGTGATCGTGGCCGACGACGATGGCATCGTCTGCGTGCCGCGTGCCATTGCTGCGAAGACGCTGGAAGCTGCGACGGCGCGCGAATCGTTCGAAGGCGAAAAGCGCGCCAAGCTTGCCTCGGGTGTGCTGGGGCTCGATATGTACAAGATGCGTGAGCCGCTGGAGAAAGCAGGTTTGAAATACATCGACTAACCCTTCCTGATCGGGCTGGGCGTTGCTCCCGTTCGCCCTGAGCCTGTCGACGGGTGCGCCGTGCACTGCGCTGACCCTTCGACAGGCTCAGGGCGAACGGAGAACGGAGAACAGAGAGCGAAGAACGGCGAACGCCGAACCGAGAACCGAGAACGCCGAACCAAGACAAGGAAACGCCCCATGAACACCAACCCCACCCAATGGCACATCGGCCTCGTCGGCTACGGCGAGGTCGGCCGCATCCTGGCCGAAGACCTGCGCGCACAAGGCGTGCAGGTCAGCGCCCATGACCTCAAGCTGGCCAGCGAGGCCGGCTCGCCACTGCGCCAGCACGCGGCAAAGCACGGTGTGGCGCTCACCGAGTCTCACGCCACCCTGGCAGAAGAAGCCGACTTCATCATCAGCGCCGTCACCGCCAGCCAGGCCGTGCCGGTGGC
>JBKJJF010000097.1:0-7553 GCA_046598195.1 Rhizobacter sp.
GGCGGCCCGGCGCTCAGCCGGTTCAATCCTTGACGAAGACCAGATCCCACACGCCGTGGCCCAGCTTCAGGCCGCGGTTTTCGAACTTGGTGAGCGGGCGATAGTCGGGCCGCGGCGTGTGGGATCTGGTCTTCGTCAAGGATTGAACCGGCTGAGCGCCGGGCCGCCCCAAGCCGGCCGGCATCCCCGCGGGGGATCGGCTGCGGTACTGCGCAGCCGAGGGGTCGTCAGGCACTCCAGTTGACCAAGCCGCTGTAGGCCGTGCCGAGCACCACGAGGCCGAACACGATGCGGTACCAGGCAAACACCGTGAAATCGTGTGTCGACACATAACGGATCAGCCAGCGGATGCACACCAGCGCGCTGATGAAGGCGAACACCGTGCCGATCAGGAACATCGGCAAGTCAGCCCACTGCAACAACTCACGCTGCTTCCACACCGAATAGGCGCCCGCCCCCATCAGCGTGGGGATGCCGAGGTAGAAGCTGAACTCGGTGCCCGCCTTGCGCGAAAAGCCCAGCATCAGCGAACCGATGATGGTGGCGCCTGATCGGCTGGTGCCGGGGATCAGGGCCAGGCACTGCAACAAGCCGACCTTCAGCGCGTCGAGCGCGCTCATGTCGTCAACCGTCTCCACACGCGCCAGGCGCGAGCCTTCGAGATCGCGCTCACCATAAAGGCGTTTGTGACGGCGTTCCACCCACAAGATGATCAAGCCGCCCACGATGAACGCCACCGCCACCGGCACCGGCTTGAAGAGGTGCTGCTTGATCACGCTGCCAAAGGCCAGGCCCAGCACCACCGCCGGAATGAAGGCGACCAGCACGTTGCGGGCAAAACGCTGCGCAACGGGGTCGGTGCGCAGGCCCACCACCGTGTTGCGCAGGCGCTCGCGGTACTGCCAGACCACCGAGAACATGGCCCCGGTCTGGATCGCAATCTCGAACACCTTGACGGTGTCGCCCGTGAAATCGAGCAGAGAGCCCGCCAAGATCAGGTGCCCGGTGCTGGAGATCGGCAAGAACTCGGTCAAACCCTCGACGATGCCCATCAAGGCAGCTTTGACCCACATCACGATGTCCACACCGGCTCCTTCAGAAACGACTGGCGATGATAGCGGCGCGGTTTTGCAGGCCCGTGGCGCTGCTTCACCCTTCTTTACCGCGTGAAAGCTTGGCCCCCCTCAGCCTCGGTTAGGCTCTCGCCTTGACCCTGCGCCCCGCCAGGGCTACATTACTGACCAATCAGTCAGTATCTCCCCCTCCATGTCCAAGACCCCTCTCGCTGCCCCCCTGCGGCAACGGCGCAAAGAAGCTCGCCCGCAAGAACTGCTGGACGCCGCGCTCGAGCTCTTTGTGGAAAAAGGCTTCTCCGCCACCCGCTCTGATGAAGTGGCCGAACGCGCCGGCGTCTCCAAGGGCACGCTGTACCTCTATTACCCGAGCAAGGAAGAGCTGCTCAAGGCGGTGATCCAGCAGAACATGGGGCAGATCATTGCCGAGGGGGGTGGCATCGTCGACGCGTTCGAGGGCCACACGGCCGAGCTGCTCTCCCTGCTCATGCACCTGTGGTGGGACCGTGTCGGCAACACGCGGGCCGGTGGCATCCACAAGATCATGATGTCGGAGGTGCGCAACTTCCCCGAGATCGCGCAGTTCTACCGCGACGAAATCATCAAGCCGGCGAGTGACCTGCTGGCCCGCACCTTGCAGCGCGGCATCGACCGCGGCGAGTTCCGCGAGCTGCCCGTCGTCGAGGTGACACAAGCGCTGTTTGCGCCACTCATCTTCATGGCCTTGCACAAACATTCGTTCGGCGCCTGCCCCGCCGACGGCATGGTGATGAACTGCGACAGCGTGATCGACACCCACATCGACCTGATGCTCAACGGCCTGCTCAAACACCAAGACGCTCCACGCAAGGGAAAACAAAACTCATGACCACCAAACGCTGGCTCAAATGGCTGATTGCCGCGATTGTTTTGCTCGCCATCGGTGGGGTGGTCGCCAAGAAGCTCCAGGCCCGCAAGCTGGAGCGCAGCGCGGCCGCAGCGGCGAGCAGCAAGGCCACCCAGAGCTTCAACCTGTCACCCGCCGACGTGGTGGTGGCCAGCCCGCAAGAGCTGGTGCGCACGCTGTCGGTTTCGGGCGGTTTGAAGGCCGTCAACAGCGGCTTCATCAAGGCCAAGGTCGCCGCCGAAGTGAAAACACTCACGGTGCGCGAGGGCGACACCGTCAAAGCCGGCCAGGTGATCGGCCAGCTCGACACCTCGGAGCTGGAGCTGCGCTTGCGCCAAGCCGAACAGACCGCGGCCTCGTCGCGTGCCCAGCTCAGCATCACCCAGCGAGCGCTCGAAAACAACCGCGCGCTGGTGGCGCAAGGTTTCATCTCGCCCACCGGGCTGGAGACTTCGGTGTCCAACGAAGCCGCCGCTCAGGCGAGCTACGGCGCAGCGGCTACCGCCGTTGACTTGACGCGCAAGTCGCTCGCCGACGCCCGGCTGGTCGCGCCCATCTCGGGCCAGATCTCGCAGCGACTGGTGCAAGTGGGCGAGCGGGTGTCAATCGACGCCCGCATCGTGGAGGTGATCGACCTCTCGCGCATCGAGCTCGAAGCCGCCATGGCGCCCGAAGACGTGGTCGACGTGAAAGTGGGGCAGGCAGCTCGTTTGATGGTGGACGGGTTCACCGACCCGATGCCCGCCACCGTGGCGCGCATCAACCCCAGCACCCAGGCCGGCACCCGCGCGGTGATGGTCTACCTCGCACTCGCGCCCCACCCCGGCCTGCGCCAGGGTCTGTTTGCCAAAGGCAACATCGAGCTGCAGCGCCGCTCGGCCCTGGTCGCGCCGGTGAGCGCGGTGCGCATCGACCAGGCCAAGCCTTACGTGCTGGCAGTGGTCGACGGCAAGGTGGTGCAAAAGATCGTCTCGCTCGGCGCACGCGGTGAAGCCTCGCTCGGTGCGGGCCGCGAGAGCGTGGTCGAGCTGAGCGAAGGCCTGGCCGCCGGCAGCACCCTGCTGCGCGGCTCGGTGGGCCAGCTGCGTGAGGGCACACCGGTGGCCCTGGCCACGGCCGCTGCGGCCTCCGCAGCGCGCTGAACCACCCGCACCCGCCATGTGGTTCACCCGCGTTTCCATCAGCAACCCCGTCATGGCCACCATGGTCATGCTGGCCTTCGTCGTGCTCGGTCTGTTCAGCTACCAGCGGCTGTCGGTCGACCAGTTCCCCAACATCGACCTGCCCACCGTCGTGGTGGTGATGGACTACCCCGGCGCCTCGCCCGAGATCGTCGAGAGCGAGGTCACCAAGAAGGTCGAAGAAGCCGTCAACACGGTGGCGGGCATCAGCTCGCTGTATTCGCGCTCGTATGAAGGCGCCTCGGTCGTCATCGTCGAGTTCAACCTCGATGTGGATGGCCGCAAGGCGGCCGACGATGTGCGCGAAAAGGTGTCGCTGATCCGACCGCTCTTGCGCGATGAGGTCAAGGAGCCGCGCATCTCACGCTTCGACCCGCAAAGCGTGCCGATCTTCAACGTGGCCATCGTTGCCACCGACAGCAAAAAAACCTCGCAGGAGCTCACCACCTGGGCCACCCAGGTGTTGCAAAAGCGGCTGGAAAACGTGCGCGGTGTCGGCTCGGTTTCTCCCGTGGGCGGCGTGGCCCGCCAGATCAACCTGTACGTGAAACCGGCCGCGCTTGAGGCGCTGGGCATCAGCGTTGACCAGGTGGTGGCTGCCGTGAAGAGCGAGAACCAGGAGCTGCCGATGGGCGCCATCCGCTCCATCGAGCAAGAGCGGGTGGTGCAGATCAACGCGCGGCTGAAGCGGCCCGAAGACTTTCGCGACATCGTGGTCGCGCGCAAGGGCGGCAACGCCGTCAAGCTGTGGCAGGTGGCCGATGTGTCCGACGGCCCGCAAGAGGTGGAGAGCCTGGCGCTCTACAACGGCCAGCGCACGGTGCTGCTGTCGGTACAAAAATCACAAGGCGAAAACACCATCGGCGTGGTCGACGGCCTGAACAAGGCGCTGGCCGAAGCGGCCTCGCTCACGCCGCCGGGTGTGAAGGTCGAGGTGATCCGCGACAACTCGCGCGCCATTCGCGTGTCGGTCGCCAACGTGAAGCGCACGCTGTTCGAGGGCGCGGCGCTCACGGTGTTGATCGTCTTCTTGTTCCTGAACTCATGGCGCTCGACCGTCATCACCGGGCTCACGCTGCCGATCGCGCTGATCGGCACCTTTCTCTTCATGTACCTGTTCGGCTTCACCATCAACAACATCACGATGATGGCGCTGAGCCTGTGTGTGGGCCTGTTGATCGACGACGCCATCGTGGTGCGCGAAAACATCGTGCGCCACGTGCAGATGGGTGCGAGCGCGCGCGAGGCGGCGCTCAAGGGCACACAGGAAATTGGCCTGGCGGTGTTGGCCACCACCTTCTCGATCGTGGCGGTGTTTCTGCCCATCGGTTTCATGGGCGGCATCGTCGGCAAGTTCTTCCACGAGTTCGGCATCACCATCGTGGCGGCCGTGCTCATCTCCATGTTCGTGAGCTTCACGCTCGACCCCATGCTCAGCAGCATCTGGCATGACCCGCAGGCGCACGGCCATGTGCACCAAGGGGCACCCGTCACGCTGTACGACAAGACCATCGGGCGTGTGACCAAGCTCTTCGATCAGCTGACCGAATGGCTCTCACGCTCGTACCAGAACATTCTTCGCTGGTCGCTGAAGCACAAGCTCGCCACCCTGGGCATCGCGCTGGCCAGCTTCGTTGGCAGCATCTTGCTGGTGCCGGTGCTCGGCACCGAGTTCGTGCCCAAGGCCGACCTCTCCGAGACGCAGATCAACTTCTACACGCCGGTGGGCTCGTCGCTCGAAGTGACCGAGTCGCGCGCACGCCAGATCGACGCTCTGCTGCGCCAGATGCCCGAAGTGAAGTACACCGTCACCACCATCAACAGCGGCCAGGCTGCCGGCAAAATTTATGGTGCGACCTACATCCGCCTGGTCGACCGCAAGGACCGCCAGCGCAGCATCGACCAGCTGACGCTCCCGCTGCGCGAGCAGCTCGCCCGCATCCCCGGCGTGACCATCACCAACATCGGCCAGACCGACCTGGGCGGCGGCAAGGGCTTGCAGTTCTCGATTCAAGGCAGTGACCTGGCCGAGCTGGAGCGCTTGTCAAAAGAGATCATGGCCCGGCTGCGCGGCATCCCCGGCCTGGTCGACCTCGACAGCACGCTCAAGCCCAACAAACCCACCGTCGCCATCGACGTGAAGCGCGACGCCGCCGCCGACGTGGGCCTGAACGTGAATGCGCTCGCCAGCAGCCTGCGCACGCTCGTGGCCGGCACCACGGTGGGCAACTGGCGCGCCCCCGATGGCGAAAACTACGACGTCAACGTGCGCCTCACGCCCGAATCGCGCGACTCCATCGGTGACTTGCAGCGCCTGCCCATCAACGTGGCGGCCGGCGCCGATGGCTCGCCACGCTCGGTGCGCTTGTCGCAGGTGGCCGACGTGCGGGCCTCGACCGGCCCCAACCAGATCAACCGCCGCGACCTCAACCGCGAGATCAACGTCGACGCCAACGCCTTCGGGCGCAGCGGCGGCGAGGTTTCGGCCGACATCCGCAAGGTGCTCGATGCGGTGGCCTGGCCACCCGGCTACCGCTACAGCTTTGGCGGCTCGACGAAGAACATGAACGAGTCGTTCCAGTACGCCATCGGCGCGCTGGCGCTGGCCATTGTGTTCATCTACATGATCTTGGCCAGCCAGTTCAAGAGCTTCTTGCAGCCGCTCGCGCTGATGAGCTCGCTGCCGCTCACGCTGAGCGGCGTGGTGATCACCTTGCTGCTGTTCGGCTCCACGCTCAACATGTTCAGCATCATCGGCATCGTGATGCTGATGGGCTTGGTGACCAAAAACGCCATCTTGCTGATTGACTTCGCCATCCGCAGCCGCGAGGGCAGTCTCGGGCAAGCGGGCGGCGAGGCGCCGATGGAGCGCGAACAAGCCTTGTTGCACGCCGCCCAGGTGCGGCTGCGCCCCATCCTGATGACCACATTGGCAATGATCTTCGGCATGGTGCCGCTGGCGTTTGCGCTCAGCGAAGGCGCCGAGCAGCGCGCGCCCATGGGCCAGGCGGTGATCGGCGGCGTGATCACCTCATCGCTGCTGACATTGGTTGTCGTGCCGGTGATTTATTGTTATCTCGATGATTTTTCGCAGTGGCTCAAGCGCAAGCTTGGCGGCACGCCCCACCCCACCGAGCCCATGGCCGACCCGGTGGGTGGCAAATAAGATGCGCAGTTCCCCATTTCAAGTTTCCGCAAGGACCTCTTCATGAACGCCGAGCAAGCCCGCTTCAACATGATCGAACAGCAGATCCGCCCCTGGGACGTGCTGGACCAGGGTGTGTTGTCCTTGCTGGCCGTGGTCAAGCGTGAAGACTTCGTGCCGCCGGCCTACCGCAGCATGGCGTTTTTTGACACCGAGGTGCCACTGTCATCCAACACCCGGGACGGCCAGCACATGCTGGCACCGAAGGTCGAGGCGCGGCTGCTGCAAGAGCTGGGCGTGCGCCGCCACGAGCGGGTGCTGGAGATCGGCGCAGGCTCGGGCTACATGGCCGCGCTGCTGTCGCACAAGGCCCGCCAGGTGATCACGCTGGAGATCGACCCGGCGCTCGCCAAGATGGCCTCCGACAACCTGCGGCGCGCCGCCATCTCTAACGTGAGCGTGGTCGAGGCTGACGGCTCCAAGCGCCTGCCCACCGCCGGCCCGTTCGACGCGATCCTGCTCTCGGGCTCGGTGGCCGCCGTGCCGCCGGCCCTGCTCAACGAGCTGAAGGTGGGTGGCCGGCTGGCGGCCATCGTGGGCCAGGAGCCGGTCATGTGCGCGGTGCTCGTCACCCGCGTGGGCGAGAAAGAGTTCCGCAGCGTCAACCTGTTTGACACCGTGGCACCGCGCCTGTCGGGGTTCGACGAGCCCTCACGTTTCCACTTCTGACCCCAACGCCTGATGCAACAAGTTCGGGTTCGCGACGTGCACGCCTTGTTGGGCAGCCTGGCCGGCGACAAACCGCCCGTGCTGCTTGACGTGCGCGAGCCTTGGGAAGTGCAGGCCGCCTCGCTCTCGCTGCCGGGCACGCAGCTGCTCTGCATCCCGATGCAAGAGATCCCGGCGCGGCTGCAAGAGCTCGATGCGTCGCAGCCCATCCTCGGTTTGTGCCACCACGGGGTGCGAAGTCTGCAGGTCGTCGCATTCCTGGAGCGCCAGGGGTACGAGCAGGTTTACAACATCGCCGGTGGCATCGACGCGTGGGCCCGTGAGGTCGATGTGTCAGTGCCGCTTTACTGAATCACAAGTTTTCAACGCAAGGAACGCTTCATGTTCGCTGTTTCCACCGCTGTTTCCAGCTTTCGCCTGCCCGCCCTCAGCCGCGTGGCCGTAGCAGCCGCCCTCGCCCTGGGCGCCGTGCCGTTTGCACAAGCGCAAAGCCTGCAAGAGCTGTATGACACGGCGCGTGGTTATGACGCCACCTACCT
>JBKJJF010000128.1:0-6885 GCA_046598195.1 Rhizobacter sp.
GATGATGGGGTCGTTGCTGTTGAGCACCGACTCGCCACCGAGGCCGTCGGCAAAGTCGACCCGCAGCGCGTAACGTTTGCCCGAGCGGGTGACGTAGGCGATGCGGGTCGAGAACACACCCCGGTCGCCAGTGAGTTTTTCGTAGATCACGTCGGCGATGCGGTGCGCGGCCACGCGCAGATCGGCCGGCATGGTGGCATTACTTTCACCACCGATCACCTTGCCCTTGACGACATCCCACAGCTTGAATCGCACGTCGAAGCGGCCATCGGCCAGGCGGGTCACCGAGCCCCCCACCAGCGCGTCAGCGGAGCGGGATCGCCACTCGCTCATCTGCGGTTGTGCGGCATCGTCGAGCACCTGGTTGGCCTCGACGTTGCGAAACACCCCCGAGCGCTCAAGGTCGGCGCGGATGATGGCTGACAAAGTCTGCGTGGTGCGGTCTTCGTCGCGGAAACGGGCTATGGCGATGGGCACCTGGGTGGCGCCCACGCCGGAGATCTCGACGCGGAACTGGGCCCCGGCGCTGCAAGCCAGCCCGAGCCCAAACAACATCAGTGCGAAGAAGCGAAAATTTGAGTGGCTCATAGCTCGTGCAACGGGAGTAGCGAAGGGGCTGCCCTGCGAATCATGGACAATGCCCATCATAGTTTGGGCCCTACACGACAACATGCAGAAGCCGCCGACATTGACTGTCGTGATCGTCGCCAAGAACGAAGCCAGGAACATCGCCGAATGTGTGGCCAGCGCATCGTTTGCCGACGAGGTGCTGGTGCTGGATTCTGGCAGCAGCGACACCACAGCGGTTCTTGCCGTGGAGGCCGGCGCAAGGGTTGTACAAACCGATTGGCCCGGCTATGGCCCCCAGATTGCGCGGGGCTTTTCGATGGCCCAAGGAGATTGGGTACTTTCCCTGGATGCTGACGAACGCATCCCGCCGCGCCTGCGTGCCGAGGCGCTTGCGGCGATCGCCTCGGGCACGCACGCCGGTTATCGCATTCCGCGCATCTCTGAATTTTGCGGGCAATTCATTCAGCACAGCGGCTGGCGGCCGGATCACACACTCAGGCTCGGGCAGCGCAAGCTTGCTGGCTTCACCGGTCACTTTTTGCATGCGCACATGACCGTCGACGGCAGTGTGGGCGACCTCAAAGAGAACCTGATCCACTACAGCTACCCGGATCTTCATGACGTGCTGGAAAAACTCGACCGCTACTCCAGCGGTCACGCCCGCGACATGCTCACAAGAGGAAAGAAGGGGTCGCTGTCGAAGGCGTTGCTTCACGGTGGGTTCGCTTTCTTCAGAACGTATGTACTGCGCATGGGGTTTCTTGATGGCCGCCGTGGTGTGATGCTCGCGATTTACAACGCCGAGTACACCTACTACAAGTATTTGAAGTTGATGCTTCTGCAGAGTCCTCCAAGCCGCCCGGAGTTCCCTGGATGAGTGCAGCACCTTCTTTGCCTTTGAAGGCGCGCCTAGCGCGAATCGCACCCTACTTCGCCAACTGCCGCCGGGGCTTCGTGCTGATGGTTGCAGGCTCCCTCGTGGGTGCGGCCACCGAGCCGGTGATGCCGATGCTGATGAAGGTCTTCTTCGACAGCGGCAGCTTCAAGACGCCCACGTTCCCGCTGTGGATGATCCCGGTTTCCATCATCGGCCTCTTCGCCGTGCGCGGGCTGGCAGGCATCGTGGCCCAGTATGGCCTGGCCTGGTCGGCCAACCGGGGCACGCAGGCGCTGCGGGGGGCCATGTTCGAGCGGCTGATGACGGTGCAGCCAGCACTCTTCACCAACAACACCGCCAGCACGCTGACCAGCACACTCACCTATGAAGCACAGGCCGGCGCGGGCCTGCTGGTCGGCTCGGTGCTGACCCTGGTGCGTGATTCGCTCACGCTGGTGGCGCTGCTGGCCTACCTGCTGTATCTCAACTGGCAACTTACGCTCTTCGTCGGGTTGTTGTTCCCGGCCATCGGCTACGTGATGCGCACGCTCAGCAAACGCCTGCACCGCCTGACGATCGAAGGCCAGCACGCCATCAACGAAGCGGCCTACGTGGTCGAAGAAAACGTGCTGGCCTGGCGCATCGTGCGTTTGCATGGTGCCGCGAAGTCTCAGGTGCGCCGCTTCACCAGTGTCAGCGACACCCTGCGCCGCTTGTCCATCAAGTCGACCATGGCGGCCGCCACCATGACGCCCATCACGCAGATCATTGCTGCCGCCGGCGTGTCGGCGCTGCTGGTCGCGGCACTCTGGCAAAGCGCGGCCCAGGGCAGCACCACCGGCGACTTCGTGGCCTTCATCACCAGCATGATGATGCTGCTGGCGCCGATCAAGCACCTGTCTGAAGTGGCGGGCCCGATCACACGCGGCCTCGCGGCGCTGGAGCGGGGTGTTGCGCTGATCAACGACGCGCCGGGCGAACACGGCGGCAGCCATGACCCCGGCCGTGCCCGCGGCGAGATCGAATTGCGCCACGTGAGCTTGCGCTACAAGAACGACTTGGCCCCGGCGCTCGATGATGTCAGCTTCCAGCTGAAGGTCGGCGAAACAGTGGCCTTGGTCGGGCCATCGGGCGCTGGCAAGACCACCCTCGTCAACCTGTTGCCGCGCTTTCTGGAGCCCACCACGGGTGAGCTGCTGCTCGACGGCCGACCCGTGCACGAATGGAGCATGCTTGCCCTGCGCCGCCAGTTCGCCCTGGTGAGCCAAGACGTGGTGCTGTTCAACGACACCGTCGCCGCCAACGTCGCGCTGGGCTCGGCCCAGCCTGAAAGCTTGGACCGCGAGGGTGTGCGCCGCGCCCTGCAAGGCGCCAACCTGCTGCAGTTCGTGGAGAGCCTGCCGCAGGGCCTGGACACACTGATCGGCCACAACGGCAACCAGCTCTCCGGCGGCCAGCGCCAGCGCCTGGCCATCGCGCGCGCCATCTACAAAGACGCGCCCATCCTGATCCTCGATGAAGCCACCTCGGCGCTCGACAGCGAATCGGAGCGCCTGGTGCAAGAAGCCCTCGATACCTTGATGCGCGGGCGCACCAGCCTGGTCATCGCGCACCGGCTGGCCACCATCAAGGCCGCTGACCGGGTGCTGGTGCTGGAGGGCGGCCGTGTCGTTGAACAAGGCACCCATGCCGAGCTGCTGGCCCTGAACGGCCTGTTCGCGCACCTGCACTCGCTGCAGTTCAAAGCCGGGCCCCAGCCCGCCAGCGAGCCGCTCCCCGGATGACGCGGCTGAGCATCATCACCGCCGTGCACAACCAGCTGGAGGTCAACCGCTGGTACGTCGAGCACCTGACGCGCTGCACACAGCAGCCCTACGAGCTGATCATCATTGACAACGCCTCGACCGATGGCTCGGCGGAGTTCTTCGAGTCGGTGGGTGCCAAGGTCATACGCAATACGGCCAACTACTCCTACCCCTACACACAAAACCAGGGCATTGCCGTTGCCCAGGGTGAATGGCTCGCCTTCCTCAACAACGACATCGTCGTGCCCCCCGCGTGGGACACGCGCCTGCTGGCCAATGCGGCGCGCAACGGGCTCGATCTGCTCACCGTTTGCGGCATCGAACGTGTTGAAACCCCCGAAGCCACGCGTGTGCTGCGGCAGCGCTGGAAGCGGGCCTCCCTGCTGGTGCGTTTGTTCGGCGCCAAGCAGCCCTGGCTGAAGCTGTCGCACCGCTGGATGTACGGCGACTGGGAGCGCTTCAGCGCCGAGCGCGCAAGCCGCTTCGAGGGCCAGATTCTTGAAGGTTATGTCGGCAACTCGGTGCTGATGAACCGCCGCGCCATTGATCTCGTGGGCCTATGGGACGAGCGCATCCAAGCTGCCGATGCCGATCTGTTCTTGCGCGCCAAGAAGCGCGCCACCGAGCACGGCGACATCAAGTCCCTACACATCGCGCTTGATGTGTTTGTGCACCACTACATCCGCATCACGGTGCGCAGCAACCCCCCAGCGTTTGCCGACGCGCCCCGCATGATCCCCATCACCGACAAGTGGGATCCGCAGGAAGCCCATCTATTGCAACCCGCCCCATGACGGCCTCCATCAGCGGTTTCACCTTCTTGCGCAACGGGGTCAAGCTCGGCTTCCCCTTCGAGGCCTCGGTGCGCTCGCTGCTGCCTCTGGTCGATGAATTCGTGATCGCGGTCGGTCGCGGAGAAGACGACACGCGCGAGCGCCTGCTGGCCATCGGCGACCCCAAGATCCGCCTGATCGACACCCTGTGGAATGAGCGCATGGCCGAGCGCGGCTTTGTCTACGCTCAGCAGAAGATGATTGCGCAGTACGCATGCACTGGCGACTGGGCTTTCTACCTCGAAGGCGACGAAGTGCTGCACGAGAACGAGCTGGCAACCATTCGCGCCTCAGTCAACCGCCACCACGACAACCCGCAAGTCGAAGCCCTGGTGTTCGACTACCTGCACTTCTACGGCTCGCCCCATTGGCTGGCCGTGAGCCCGGCCTGGTACCGCCGCGAATGCCGGCTTATTCGCAACACCATCCGCACCTATGCACCTGACGGCCAGTTCTGGGTGGTGATGGACAAACACCGCCGCGGGCGCCACCCACGGGCCGCGCTGGCGAATGCGCACATCTACCACTACGGCCACGTGCGCCGCACCGATTACATGCAGGCCAAGATGGACCAGGTGAGCAAGTACTGGTCACATGGCGCACCCAAGGTGCAATACACCCACATCGACCCGCAATCGCTCAAACCCTACGCCGGCAGCCACCCCGCGCTGATGGCGACCTGGTTGGCCACCGAGGCCGAACATCACTTTGCGCCCGATCTTTCACATGCGCCAACACGGCGCGAGCGCAAGCACCGCTGGTCGATGGTGTTGGAGCGCTGGTTCGGCTGGGACCTGAGCCGCAAGCACTACAAGCTGGTCGGGTAAAAGGCGGTGCACAACATCGGCATCAGCCTGGGCATGCTGGATTCACTCAGCGACGGTCTGGGTGAGTTCTCCACCCAGATTTGCCAGCGCATCGCCGCTGCAGCCCCCGCGTGGCGAGATGAGGGGGTGCTGTTCCACCTGCATATGCCCAAGCGGTGGCACGGGCACTTCGGGGACACCGTGTCCTATCTGGAGACGCGCCGCTCCCAGGGGCATTGGCATTGGCAGGGGTGGCGTCGTTTTACCGGCTGGCACGGGTTGAACCAGTTGGGCCGCGTCGGCCCGCCCGCGTTCACACCGCACTCGCTGCTGACCATTCACGACCTGAACACGCTGTACCACGACGACGAAGGCACACGCCGAAAGTCGTTGAACAAACTCAATGCACGTCTGCGCAAATTCGATGAAGTCAGCACCCTGACCCACCACGTCGAAGGCGACATACAAACGCACCTTGGCTGGAAAGGGCCGATCAGCGTGATTCCCAATGGGGCGCGCGACCTCACCACGCACCCGCAAGAAGCTGTGGATGGTTTGCCGGCCGGTCGTTTTTTGCTGCACCTGAGCCGCATGGCAGCGTCAAAGAACCCGCAGGCACTGGTGGAGCTGGCAGCCCACTGGCCGCAACAGATGGTCGTGATGGCGGGGCCGCGCAATTCAGGCTCAGACCTCCTGCGCGCCCAAGCGGCAGAGCGCGGGCTCGTGAACCTGCGCGTGATCCAGGAAGTGAGCGACGCGCAGAAGGCCTGGCTCTATGCACACTGTCAGGGCTTCCTGTTCCCCTCGCTGACCGAAGGTTTCGGCCTACCGCCGCTCGAAGCCATGCACTTCGGCAAGCCGGTGTTCCTGTCCAGGCTCACCAGCCTGCCCGAAGTCGGCGGTGCCTGGGCAGCCTACTTCGACAGCTTCGAGCCCATGGCGATGCGCCGTTGCATCGAATCCGAAAGCCCGCGCTTGCTGGCCAACGCGAGCAGCATCCGCGCGCACGCAGCGCAGTTCACCTGGGATCGTTCGGCGCAGGCGTATCTGGAGATCTATCGCCGATGGCTTCAAGAATCAGCGCGACCAGGCCGGCCGCCGGAACATCGTTGACCCCGTCGGCGCCGTAGAGCCACGTGGTGCGGTTGGCTGCCGTCAGCCTGAAACGCGGCTCGCTGATGCCGGCAAACAGCGTCACCACCGGCACACGGGCGGTGTGAGCCACGTGCAGCAGGCCCCCGTCAGAACACACCACCAGCGCGCTGCGCCGCATGAGTGCGTGCACTTCACCCAGTGAGTGTTGCGCCACGCGGTCGATCACCGTCAGGCCGGGGTGGCTGGCCATAATCTGGTCGCGCATGGCCTTGCCGTTGTCGGAGCCGACCAACACCACCGGCCTGCGCACACCAGCCTCATGCAGGCCACGCAGCACCTGCGGCCACTGCAGGTAGGTGCACCAGTCGCGCACCCCGCCAATGGCCAGCACCATCGCCCCGGCGGGGATGCGAAGCTGTTCGACGCGGGCCTCTTCTTGCGCAGAGGCCCGCATGCTCGGGCAGGCCATGTGCTGAATCTCGGCCTCGCTCATCGACAGCCCCAGCAACTGCGCCATGCGGTAGTAGCCGAAGAGCGTGCGGTTGTGCTCCGGGCCTGTGTAGAAGCCGTACACATGGGCAAACGGCACGCGCCGGAAGTGGGCGAACTTGTCCTTGATCGACCGCGACGACGCGCTGTGCAGCAGCACAAGGTCGTAAGGCCCCGCCAGCTCGGCGGGGTTGGCAGCGACCTGGCTGAAGACCTGGTCAGAGCGGTACAACGACAACAGGTGCTCGTTGGTCAGCAGGTCGAGCCGCTCTACCTTCCCGCGCAAGAGCTCGCGCGCGGCCAGGTCGGTGAGGGAGTCACCCACCTGCGGCATGCCATGGTGAATCCACAGCACACGACGGTGCACGGCGGGGTCAATGCGCTCGCGCAGCAATGGGCCCTGGCCATGC
>JBKJJF010000208.1:0-11478 GCA_046598195.1 Rhizobacter sp.
GTGTCGTCTTCGTCTTGCTCCATGAGCCGAACAGACTCGACCACGTCGACCACCACCACAGTGCGTGAAGCTCGGCGCAAGGCCGGCCAGGGCGCTTCGGATTGGTTCACCGGCATGGTGGGGTCTCGGCAGACGCGGGGCATCCTCAGGTTTGAGGACGAGCGTGCACGCTACAGCAAGAAACCCGCCCGCAGCTGACTTCAAACGTGGGGGGACTAACGTTTCATCTGCTTGGCGGATGCACGACCGAGCGCTGGGGCCTAACTTTGTTGCCTGGTGATGTCAGCCCTGTGACTCACGCCACCCGCGCCAAGGAGCCCCCATGAAAACCACCCCACGCCCCACCCACCTCGCCACCCTCTTCACCACCGTCGTCGCACTCACCGCCTGCGGCGGCGGGGGTGGTGACCCACCCGCTGCACCACCCCCACCGGCTCCCGCCACCACCGCCAACATCACCACCACCGTCATCGACGGCCCGTTGCAAAACGCCACGGTCTGCCTCGACACGAACAACAACGGTGCCTGTGACGTGGGGGAGCCGAGCGCGCGCACCGCCGCCGATGGCTCGGCCACGCTGACCGTGCCAATTGCCGATGCCGGCCTGTACCCGCTGGTGGCCGTGGTCGGCACCGACGCCGTTGACAGCGTGTCGGGCCCCGTGACGGTGCCGTACGTGTTGAGCGCCCCTGCCGACCGCACCGGCGTCGTCAGCCCGCTCAGCACCTTGGTCAAGACGCGCATGGACACCACCGGCTCGTCTTCGGCCGAGGCCGAGCGGGCGCTGCAAGAGAACGCGGGCAGCGCCGTGCCGATGCTCACCAACTACAGCGCAAGCAACAGCAGCGACGCCGAGGCCGCGGCCACCACCGCACGCCTCATCGTGGTGGCCATGCAAGCAGCGCGCACCGCCTTGCTGCCCGCGCTGGGCACACCCGACAGCAGCGGCGCCGCCATCACGGCCACCGACATCGAGCGCGCCGTCAACCGCCGCCTGGTGGAGCTGCTGCCCTCCATTGCCAACACCACCGGCCAGTTGCTCGACGTGGCCAGCGGCGCCGCCCGCGAGGCAGCCACGCACACCGCAGGGCAAAGCTTGGGCACCACCGAGCTGGCCCTCACCCCGTCGACCCTTGGCTGGGTGCTGGGTTTTGCCCGCAACGCCGACACGTCCGCCACCACGCCCACCGCTGGCGCCTCGCTCGACTGGTTCACCTACAACGACGCCGCCAACTGGTACTACCGCTGGTACGAAAGCACGGCGGCACAGAACACGCCCGACACCAGCGGCCTGCTGCGCTTCAGCGAGAAGCGCAAACGCGCGCTGAGCGGCGTGGTGCAAAACTTCGGCGATGCGGCCTACGCACGCACCGACGTGTACTTCAACGGCACCCAGTGGTTCAGCTGCCCGGCGGATTTTGAACAGACCCAAACCCAGCGCAACGCCGACGGCGTGAACGAAAGCCGCTACTGCGGCAGCTTCCACAACAGCACGCGCCGCTCGGCGGGTGTCGACATCGCAGGGCGCACGCTGTCGGAGGTGGTGGCGCTCATCCGCGCCTACCCGCTGGTCAGCTCACAGGGCCTGTACAACCAATGGGGCCCCGACCCCGCCACACCCGCTTTGAGCGGCGTGGTGTTCCCCGCCGGCAGCAAACTGTTCCAGAACACGAGCACCCAGCTGGCCAACCCCGACAGCCACGGCACGCTCGACAACCAGATCGTCAAGGCCTTCACCCCTGAGGTGGCGGCGGGCGGCACGCCGGTGTTCACCAACGGCGTGCCCTCGCTGGCCTGCGGCAATGTGACGCCGGCCAACGCGGCCAGTTACCAAAGCGAGATCCAGACCCTGGAGCAGCTGGTGGCGGGCAACCCCGGGCGGCCATGCAACTTCCCGCCCAACGCCAGCACCGGGCCGCGCCACGAGTGGTGGAGCAACAGCACCATCGGCCTGGGCACCATCGGCGGCACCCCACCCGTGTTGCCGTATTACCAGGCCAACCGCGCCCTGCGAATCGCCTTCGGCGCGGGCAACGCCGTGACCTACTACAACTGCGCTCTGCGCGCGTCAGACAGCTCCACGCGCAACTGCGACGCCATCGGCACCGGCAGCTACAGCATCGAAGTGCTGGGCGATGCACGCGTGATGCGCTTTGCGGGGGTGCCGGGCGCGGCGCGTGCGCTTACCTACAACCGCCTCTTCGTTGAACGCGGCGGCAAGGTGTACTTCGGCTTTCGGACCAAGCTCGGGGTCGACAACACACTGCGGCTCAACGCGCCAGCACTCGACGCGCTGCTGGCCCCACTGGGCTTGACTCGCTGATTCAAGCCTTCAAAGAGCGAACGATTGGGGCCCCAGCGGGGCCCCTTTTTGTGAGCTGTCAGCCCTTGGCAGCCGCCTTGGCCGGCGGCCCAAACCGCTGCTCCGGCTTGGGCGCCCGTGCATACAACCCCTCCACCTTGGGCAAGCTCGCCTGGATGTCTTGAATGCGGGTCGGCCCCGACGGGTGGGTCGACAAAAACTGCGGCGGTGCGCCCTTGGCAGCCGCGGCCATCTTGTTCCACAGGGACACGCCAGCCCGCGGGTCGTAGCCACCGCGGGCGGCGAGCTCCATGCCGACCAGGTCGGCCTCGCTCTCGTCTTCGCGGCCGAACCTGAGCGTGAGCAGCTGGCCGCCCATGTCGGCCGCCAGCCGGCCGGCATTGCCCAGGCCGAAGAGGGCCGCCACGATCTCGATGCCGCCGCGGGTGGCCGCCGTTTTGCCCATGCGCTCACGCGCGTGTTCGCGCAGCGCGTGGGCGATCTCGTGGCCCATGATCATGGCCACCTCGTCGTCGGTGAGTTGCAGCTTCTGCAAGATGCCGGTGTAGAAGGCGATCTTGCCGCCGGGCATGCAAAACGCATTCACCTGGTCGGAGCCGATCAGGCTGACCTCCCACTTCCACTCCCGCGCGCGCGGGTTCCATTCGTAGCTGAACGGCACCAGGCGTTTGGCGATGCTGCGCAGGCGGATCAGCTGCGGGTCGTCGTCGCGCACCAGCGCGCCCTTGGCGGTGGCCTGGCGTTTCATGTCAACGTAGTTCTGCTGGGCCATGGCCTCGACCTGCTGCGCCGAGACAGCCTGGGTGAACACCGATTGCGGCCCCACCTCGACGCCTTCGCGCGCGAGCGCGGGCAGCGCCAGCAGCGCGCCACCACCCAGCAGCGTGGTGGTGAACAGGCGGCGCGAGTGCAGCGGGCAGTGGCAGGTGAAGGGGGTGTGGGGGTGGTTCATGGCGGGTCTGACTTCAAGAGAGCGTTGTTGTTCCGCGCGGATCAATGTTCGACTTCAATCGTCCAACTTGGGGGCGTTTGGGTCCACCTCCAGCGCCCGCACCGGCCCGCGCAGCCACCACAACATCAGCAGCGCCGGCACGGCCAACACGGTGGAGGCGATGAAAAAACTGGGCCAGCCGATGGTCTCGGCCATCACCCCGGCCAGCGGCCCGACCCAGACGCGGCCCACCGAGGCAAAGGCCGACAACAGCGCGTACTGCGTGGCGGTGAAACGCTGGTTGCACAGGCTCATCAAAAAGGCGACAAACGCCGCCGTGCCCATGCCACCACTGAGGTTCTCAGCGGCGATCACCATCAACAGCCCGCCATCGACCGGCGTGGCCTGCGCGAGCTTGACAAAACCCCAGTCGAAGGCCGGGATCACGAGGCCCGGCATCAGCCCCTTGCCGTGCATGGCCAGCCACCAAAACCCCAGATTGCTGGCCATTTGCAACAGACCAAACAGCATCAGCGAGCGCCACAACCCCAGCTTGAACATCAGCGCCCCGCCGAGCAGCGCACCGCCGATGGTGAGCCACAGGCCGATCAGTTTGTTGACCACGCCCACCTCGGCCTGGCTGAACAACATCGCTTTCAGCAAGAAGGGCGTCATCAGCGAGCCGGCAAACGCATCGCCCAGCTTGTAGAGCACGATGAACGCCAGAAAGGCACCCGCGCCACTCTGGCTGAAGTAGCTGCGCAGGCCGCCCACCAGCGTCTCAAACCGCGCCACCTTCGCCACCCAGGCCGCCAGCGGCAGCGTGAAGGCCACGCCCAGCAACAAGGCGAGCAGCGCATTCCACTTGCCCTGCAGGTCGGGCGAAAAACTGCTGCCCTCCCACAGTGGCGCCAGCAGCGCGCGCGCCATCGGCGGGCCAAAACGGTTGCTGAGCGCCACGCCCAGCGCCACCGCCAGCACCACGGCCAGGAAACCGAGCAGGTCGTTGCGGGCCACGCTGCTCGGGCGCACTTCTTCCGGCAGGCGTGGCAGCAGCAGGGCCGACAACACCGCCGCCACCACCATCACACCGGCCATGACACGGTAGACCTCGGGCCACGACCAGCCGCCGCCCTGGGTGGGGTCGACCCAGATGAAGGCGATGCCACCCGACAGGATCATCGCCAGCCGGTAGCCCAGCACGCTGGTCGAGGCGCCCAGGCCACGCTCGCGCGGGGGCAGCAGGTCGGTGCGGTAGGCATCGACCACCACGTCTTGCGAGGCCGAGATGAAGGCCACCAGCACCGCCAGCAGCGCAAAGAGGCGGATCGATGCGGTTGGCGAGGTGCTCGACATCCACCACAAGGCCGCTGCCAGCGCCAGCTGCGTGAGCACCAGCCAGCCGCGGCGCCTGCCGAGCCAGGGCAGCTCGAAGCGGTCCATCAGCGGGGCCCACAAGAACTTGAAGGTGTAGGGCAGGCCGACCAGGCTCAGAAAACCGATGGTCGCGATGTCGACCCCTTCCACACTCAGCCAGGCCTGCATGGCCTGGCCGGTGAGTGCCAGCGGCAAGCCGGAGGCAAAGCCCAGCAGCGTGACCACCAGCAGGCGGTGCAAGGCCGTGAGGCGGGCTTGCAGGCTCAGGGGGGGTGCGGTCATGGGCGCGATTCTAGGGACGCGCCGCAGGGTGCTGGCCGCTTTGGCCTCGGTCGCGGGTGGTGAAAGGCTCTCAGGCCGCCGGCCCATCCGCAATGAGCCGCTTGCCCAGCGGCACCGCTTCGTCGGCGGCGTAGCCCAGGCGACGGTAGAACGCCAGCACCGGCGTGTTGGTGGCACGCACCAACAGGTTTACCTTCGGGCAGCCGACTTCGATGAACTTCTCTTCGACCACCTTCATCAGCGTGGCGGCATGGCCCCGGCCACGCTGCTCGGGCGCGACCGCCAGGTAGTTGACCCAACCGCGGTGGCCTTCGAAGCCGGCCATCACGGTGGCGATGAGCTGGCCCCCAAGCTCGCCCACCATGAACAACTCACGTTGAACCGTCAGCTTGCGCGCAATGTCTTTGTGCGGGTCGTTCCAGGGGCGTGTGAGGCCACAGCTGTGCCACAGCGCGACGACGGCTTCTTCATCAGACTCAAGGTAGGCGCGAATTTGCATCGGTGGCATTCGGGTGGGGGGGCTCGAAGGGTGAGGCGCTGGGTTGGGGCAGCAGATCGACATACGCACCCTCGATGAGCTGAGAGGGCTTGACCCCCAGTTGCTGCATGAGCGTGTGCGCTTCTTGAACACCGGCCTCAAGCGCTTCGTTGTCTTCGAGCACGACCTCAAGCTCCATGAATTGACCGAGTCCTTGGACTGTGTCCAGGTGCACTCTGGTTCTGCCCACGAGATACAGGGTTCGAGCTTTTACGACGCTGCCCACTTCACCGTAAGCGAGACGGAGCGCCTCTCTGAGCGACGCGGGTTCAGCCGTTGGGGTTCGAACATAAAACGACTCCTTCGGGCCTGGCTGATCGTTGCGCCGATAGAAGATAAGTTCGCCCTGCGTGGCAGAGAAGGCACGCAGTTTCAAGCGACCCGCCTCGCAGCGAAAGAAAGTGTCGTCTTGGGCGATCTCAAATGGCCCTGCGGTGGCCAGGCGCGATACCTTCTCTGCGAGGGCACTGATGCTCTCGACGTTGGCTTTGATTTCGATGTTGCGTGTCACGAAGTGCCTAAGGTGTGAGATCACCGGCGGTGATGTCCCGGGAAGTGGTGTCAGTCTTTGAGAGCGGCCGCCCGACGCACACACCAAACTCGGCCAGTCGGTGCTGTAGAGAAGCGGCGCCATCGGTTCCGAAATAGACCATCGCATTGAGGCCTGCGCGTTGTGCGGCCTCCACATTTTCGGCTCGGTCGTCAATAAACAGTACGTTGCCTGGCTCGCAGCCGAGCACGGCGACCGTCTTCTCAAAAAACGCCAACTTTGGCTTGGCGGCACCCAAGAAGCATGAATAGAACTCACTGTCGAACAAGCACTTGTCGTTCAGAACCTCCGACATGTGCTTTGCGCGAAGGGTTGGCTGGTTGCTGCTGACGTGGCACCAGGCATGGTGGCGGCACTGGCGGCCCCGGTCAGCACCACCACGGCGGCAGCGAGCCGCCCGAGGGCGTGAAAAAGTCTCATGCGGCGGCAGTGTAGTGCCCACATTCACCCCCTAGATAGGAGTTGGCCGGCGGCGGCCGACTCCGCCACAATTGGCCCATGAATGCGTTGCTGCGCCCGGTCACCCCCAGCTTTTCCGCCCAGGAATTTCGCGCGGCGTTGGGCAGCTTCGCGACCGGGGTGACGGTGGTCACCTCGCTTGACCCGAGCGGCCACCCGGTGGGCTTGACCGCCAACTCGTTCAACTCGGTGTCGCTGTCGCCACCGCTGGTGTTGTGGAGCCTGTCCAAGCGGGCGGGCTCGATGCCGGCGTTCAGCGCCGGCTCGCACTACGCGATCAACATCCTCGCCGCCGAGCAGCGCACGCTGGCCGAACGGTTTGCCTCCAAAGACGTCGACCGTTTTGCCGGTGTCACCTTTCGCCGTGGGGCCGGTGGCGCGCCAGTGATCGAGGGCAGCGCCGCGGTGTTCGAGTGTTTCAACCGCAGCCAGTACGAAGAGGGTGACCACATCATCTTCGTGGGCGAGGTCGAGCGCTGCGAGCGGCGCGAAGGCGCGCTGCCTCTCATCTACCACGGTGGGCGTTACTTCACCGAGCTGCCGCTGTAGGCCGCCTCGCTGAAGGGCCGCGGCCCGCACGGCTTGCGGCGCTTTGATCGGCCGAACCTGCCCTTTCGGGCATCAGGCTGCTGAGGTTCAGGCCGCCTTGTCGGCCAGCGGCGCCAGCTTGCCCAGGTAGTGGCGCACACGCGCATCACGCGCCAGCTGGTTGAGCGAGCCCGCCTGCATCACACGGCTGACACGCGATTCGTCTTTGTGCACGAACAGGTAGCGGTCGCAGACCTCGTTGAAGATGTCCAGGTGCACCGGCTCATTTGGGTGCAGGCACAGGAACACCAGCCGGCCTTCTGCGCGAAGACGGCGGAAGAAATCGAGCATGAAGCCGATGTAGCCGTCTTGGGTGTTGAACTGCGGCTCGTCGAACAGGTGCACCTGGGCGCGCTCGCTGGCGGCGTGCGCCAGCATGAAGGCCGGGTGGGTGCGGGTGAACGAGCGCACCTGGTACGACTGGTGGTAGTGCAGCGCCAGGCGGTCGCGCTCCTTGTAGCGCACCTGGTGGATGTCTTGCCCGGCCACCAGCACACGCCCACCGGTGGGCAGATTGCTGCCGGTGATCAGCTCGAACAGGGTGGTCTTGCCTGCGCCGTTGGCACCCATCACGCCGACGATGGCCGGGCCGTCGATCTGGAAGTCGGCTTCCAGCGAGAAGGTGGTCACCTTGTTGGGCCAGCCACGCTGGTAGCGCTTGACGAGGCCTTGCACTTGAAGGAGCGGTGGTGTTGCGCTTGTCATGGCTTCAGATTCCCAGCAGACGTCGTTGCAGATCAGGGTCTTGGCGCAGCGCTTCGGCCGGGCTTTCGTGCACCACCTTGCCGTGGCGCATGACGATCACACGGTCGGCCACGCCGAGCGCACAGGCCACGTTTTGTTCGACCAGCAGCACCGACACACCTTCGCGCTTGAGCCGCAACACGGTCGACATCACGTCTTGCACCACCTTGGGCGCGAGGCCCTGGCTCGGTTCGTCGAACAGCACCAGGCCGGGCGCGCCGAGCAGCGCGCGCGAGATGGCGACCATCTGCATCTCGCCGCCCGAGAGGTTTTCGCATTCGCGCTGCATCAGATATTCGAGCGCGCTGAAGATCTCGAAGCACTCTTTTTCGGTCCAGCTGCGAAAGCGCGTTTTCTTGCGTGCGATGGCGAGGTTGCGTGCCACGGTGAGCGTGGGGAAGATGCGCCGGTCGTCGGGCACCCAGCCAACGCCCATGGCGGCGATCTCGTGCGTGGGGCGCTGCGTGACGTCGTGGCCATCGAAGTGAATGCGCCCACGGCGCGGCGGTGTGAGGCCCAGGATGGAGCGCAGCGTGGTGGTCTTGCCGGCGCCGTTGGGCCCGAGCAGGGCCACCACCTCGCCCGGGGCGATGCTGAGCGACACACCGAACAAGGCTTGCGTTTCGCCGTAGAAGGTTTCGATGTTGTCGATGGAAAGCACCGACTCCGATGCCGAGGGTTTCAACACCGCGCTCATGTTGTCACCGCCCCGAGGTTGGAGCGTTGCACCCACGGGTTGTCGCGCAGACCATCGGGGTCACCTTGGGCGATCACCTGGCCCCAGTGGATGACCGAGATGCGGTCGGCCAGTCGGAAGAGGAAATTCATGTCGTGTTCGATGATGACGATGGTGAGTTGGCGCTTCAGCTCGGCGATCAGCTCGGCCAGGCGCGCCGTGCCTTCGCTGCCGAGGCCGGCGGTGGGCTCGTCGAGAAACAGCAGGCGCGGCCGTGCCGCCAGCGCCACGCCGATCTCAAGCGCACGCCGTTCGCCGTAAGACAGGCTCTCGGCCGGCACCCGCTCCTTGCCCGCCAGGCCCACACGCGCCAGGATGGCGGCGGCTTCGTCGTGCGCCGCGCTGTCGCGGCCGAGGTCGCTCACCATCGAAAAACCCTTGGCGCGCACCGAGGGCAGGGCGATCAGCACGTTGTCGAGCGCGCTGTCGTCGTCAAACAGATTCATGATCTGGAACGAACGTGACACCCCCTTGCAGGCGATCTCGCGCGGTGACAAGCCCGTGATGTTTTCTCCCGCAAACGTGACCGTGCCGCGGTCGGGCTTGTAGCGCCCGGTCAGCACGTTGAAGCAGGTGGTCTTGCCGGCGCCGTTGGGGCCCATGATGCCGTTCAGCTGGCCTTCTTCGAAGGCGAGAGAGATGCTCTCCAGCACCACGTTGTCGCCAAAACGTTTGTGCAATTGGGTGGCTTCAAAGAGGGCCATGTTCATGCCTCCTTCGGGGTGGGGTTGATGGCGGGTGCGGGGGCAGCCGGCTGTTTACGCCGCGCCCAGCGCGCCCGCCCCTTCTGCCACGCACCGGCCACGCCGTCGGGCTGGAACAGCACCATCACCATGAACACCAGGCCATACCAGAGCAACCAGGTTTCGGTGTAGGCGCCGAGCAGGTCGCGCGTCAAGATGAACACCAGCGCGCCGATTACCGGGCCCCAGAAGCTCACCAGGCCGCCACCGATCAGCACCATCATCACGACGAAGCCCGAGTTGTGCAGGCTCATCACGTTGGGGTAGGCCGATTGCTGCGCCATCGCGAACAGCGCGCCCGCGAGGCCCGCCACGCTGGCCGACAGCGTGAACGCCAAAAACTTGTAGAGCCATACGTTGTGGCCCACGAAGGCGGCGCGCATCTCGTTTTGTTTGATGGCGCGCAGCACGCGGCCGAAGGGCGAGTGGATCAATCGCCACAGCGCCACCAGCACCAGCGCGAACAGCACGAGCGCGAAGTAGAAGAAGGCGTCGTTGCTGCGCAGATCGATGTCGGCAAAGCCGAGCGAAAGCACTGAGCGCTTGATGTTCAGCAAGCCGTCTTCGCCGCCGGTGATGTCGTGCAGCTTGATCGCCGCAAACCAGAACACCTGGCCAAAGGCGATGGTGAGTAGCGCGTAATAGATGCCGCGCTTGTGTGAGATGAAGGCGCCCACCAGCATGCCGGCCACGGCGCTCAGGAGCACCGCGCCAAGCAGGCCCGTCAACAGGCCCGTGTCAGCACGCTGCTGCAGCAGGCCGAAGGCATAGGCGCCCACACCAAAGTAGGCACCATGCCCGAACGAGGGCAGGCCGCCGTAACCAAGCAAGAGGTTGTGGCCCAGCGCAAACATCATCCAAATTACGATTTCAAGCGCGAGGTACTGATAGAGCCCCACTTGGTTCAGCCACAGCGGTGTGCTGGCAAGCAGGGCCACGGTGAACACCATCGGAGCGGTGACAAGCGGGGCAGGTCGGGTTTGTGTGGACATGGGGAGTGAAACAAATGCTGGACAGGATGGAATGTATGTTCTATTCTCCGTTCATGCAAGAACGTTTGTTCTAATTATTCTTGAACTGGCACCCGTGAAATCCCGATGACCGCCGCACTGAACTACGACGACCTCAAGGACGCGATCTCTCGCGTCTACACCGCGCTGCCCAAGCAATTGCAGCTCATCGCGCGCTTTGCCCTCGACAAGCCCAACGAGTTGGCGCTCGGCACGGTGGCCGCGGTGGCTGAAGCGGCGGGTGTGCAGCCCTCGGCACTGATTCGTTTCTCCAACGCGCTTGAGTTTGGTGGTTTCTCCGAGATGCAGCAAGTGTTTCGCGAGCACCTGATCGAGCGCTCGGTCAGCTACCGCGAGCGCATCGATCAGCTGCGCCGCCACGGCAAGCCGCCGAGCGCCGGTTCGGGCGTGCTGCACCAGTTCGTTGGCGAGGCGATATCCGAACTCGGCCAACTGGAAGAGAACGTGGTCGAGTCCGACATCACGAGTGCTGCCAAGCTCATCTGCGCCGCGCGCCACGTGCATGTGCTAGCGCAGCGGCGCGCTTTTCCGGTGGCCTCTTACCTGGCCTATGCGCTGGGCCAGCTCGAACTCAAGACAACCCTGCTCGACGGCATGGGCGGCATGCTGAGTAACTCGCTGAACAACATCGAACCCAACGACGTGCTGCTGGTGGCCAGCTTTCACAGCTACTCGGAAGAAGTGATCGCCGCAGCCGATGCAGCCCATGCGCGCGGCGTACCGGTGATTGCCATCACCGACAGCGCGCTCTCGCCACTCAAGCCCGCGGCGCGCGTGTGCTTCGAGCTGAGCCTGGGCGCCGAGAAGGCCTTCCGCTCGCTCGTGGGGCCGCTGTGCCTCGCGCAGGCGCTGGTGGTGAGCACCGGTCATCGCTTGACCGAGCAATCCACCCGCAGCGCCGCCAAGCCGGCGGCGGCCAAGCCCGCCCCGGCCAAGAAGAAAACCACCCACAGCACCACCAACGGTAAAGGAGCCCGCTGATGCGCGAGCTGGAACTGATCTGCATGGGCCGCGCGGCCGTCGACTTGTACGGCGAGCAAATCGGCGGACGACTGGAAGACGTACAAACCTTCGCCAAGTACCTCGGCGGCTCGCCATGCAACACCGCGGTGGGCGCATCGCGCCTGGGCCTCAAGGCAGCCATGCTCACTCGCGTCGGCGACGAGCACAACGGCC
>JBKJJF010000022.1:0-10057 GCA_046598195.1 Rhizobacter sp.
CGAAACCGCCTTCGAGCTCGACTGAGCCTCGAAGCCCAGGAGAGCAGGGCAAATGAACAGTCCCATCAAGGCCAAGCTGCTGTCCGCCGGGGTCACCCTGGTGGCAATCGTCGTGGCCATTCTGCTGGCGGAGGTGGCGTCGCGCTTCCTCGTTGACCCGGCCGATTTTTTGACTGTCGTGCCCGTTCAAGACAAGTTCCTCGGCCACAAGATCGCGCCTGGCTCGGGCGGCCACGACTCACTCGGGTTCCGCAACAGCGAGGTGCCCAAGCAGGCTGCCATCGTCGCCATTGGCGACTCGATGACCTACGGCTCCGGCGCTCCGCGCGACGGCGCGTGGCCGCAGCAGCTGGGTGCCCTGAGCGGCGAGACGGTCTACAACATGGGGTTGGGGGGCTACGGCCCGCTGCAGTACCTCCACCTTGCGGGCGGGCTGGCCAAAGAGTTCAAGCCTCGCCAGTGGGTCGTGGGTTTTTACTTCGGCAACGACCTCTTCGACGCCTACAACGTCGCGCGCACAAACCCGCAATGGGAGGGCTGGGCCGACAACAAGGCGGCGCCCGAACCCAACAAACAAGCTGCTGACACGGCGGTCGTTCCCCAGCGAAAAGGTGCAGCCTTGCGCGACTGGTTGGCCCGCAAGAGTGTGTTGTACGGCTTGTTGCGCGCCACCGTGCTCGAGCCCTTCGCGGCCATGGAGCAGAAGAGTCTGGCGGGCCAGATGTCGGCCGATCGGCGCATGAGCTGGTCCGACCCCGCAGCGCCTGCGGTGATGACGGTGTTCACCGCACAGCACCGCCTGGCTGTGCAAGACATGTCGGAGCCGAACGTTCAAGAAGGCATGCGGGTCACGAAGCGTGCGTTTGGCGCACTCAAGGACGAAGCCGACAAACAAGGTGTGGCCTTGCTGGTCGTTCTGATTCCCACCCGCGAGCGCGTGTACTGCCCTTATCTGAAAGCCACCGGCGCCACGCTCCCGGCAATGCACCTCAAGGTGTGCCAGGTGGAAGAAGCGACCAAGGCCGATCTGGTGCAAGCGCTGAATGCCAAGGGCATCGCTTATTTCGATTCGACCGGCGCACTGGAAGCGCAGGTCGAGCGGCACATCCAGATCTACCCGCCGACCTCCGATGGTCACCCGACGGCCTTGGGGCACCGGGCGATTGCGGAGTCGGTGCTGGCTGCGTTGAAGCGCTCCGCCAAACCGGCAGCGTCGGCACCGTAATAGCGTCAGAGCCTGTGGGGAGCGCGCTGCTGAAGCGCGTGTTCTAGCAGGCCCATGCCATCGTCCCAGGCTTGCGCCATCGGTGCGAAGGCCACGGTGGCATCGAACGCACGCTGGGCATTGACCACGCGCGCCACTTTCAGGATCAACGACTTGCAGTCTTGTGCAACGACGTCGAATCGTTCGGCGGCACGCGCCAGACCTGCGTCGCCGTGCGGCGCCAGCCAGCGCAAATGGTGTGAAAGCAACTCGAAGGCCGCGCCCAACTGGCGCAGTGTGGTGAACGCCCACGCGTGGTAGTGGGCCAGGCCGCGCGCGTGCAGCAGCGGCAGGTCGGCGTTGAAGCGCTCGGCAAAACGCGGCACTGGGTTGTGGGTCGGCCTCAGCGCGAACTGGTCGCGCAAAAGCTTGAACGACATCTGCGCCAGCTCCGGCTGCGGCCGGCGAAGCAGGCGGTCGGTGCGAATCAACTCGGCGTACAGCGGCAGGGCACACGCATCGCCACACCCATCAAGCCGGAAGGTCTGTCGGAAGTCTTCGCCCACCAGGCTGAAGTAGCCGGCGTTGTGGAAGTAACCCAAGCGTTGGTTCGCCAGATCCAGGTCGTTGAGCACGATGGTGGTCTTGACGTGCTGTTGGCGGTAGTCGGTGCCCGCGGTGTCGGGCAACCAGAAGGCGTCGGCCTCGGTGGCGATCAGTCGGCCGCGGGCCAGGTGTTCAGCGGCGTGTTCGGCCAGTGGGCGCCAGACGTTGAGTTCTTGCACCTCTATGCCGTAGAGCGAGCGCAGGTCGGCCAGGGGTGGCTTGAAAAACGTCCAGTGATCGCCTTCAAAATCGATCGCCAGGGTGAAGGGCATCAGCGCCGCAGGCTCCAGTTGCAGCGTGTGCAGCAACTCGATCCAGACGTCTGCGTAGCAGTTCTTTTCGACCCACACGCAGTTCTCTGAATGCAGCGCATGGGCTTGATAGCCAGAGGCCGAGAGGCCAGGCAGTGCGCACGAGCGGCTCATGCCGGCGCTCACAGCGAAAGCTGCGCACGCACCGCTTCGGGCCAGCGCTGCGGGTCGTAGCCGTGGGTCTTGATGAGTGCCAGCGTCACACGCTCCAGCCCGAAGCCCAGGCAGGCGGTGCTGGCCAGCGACTCGTCGGCGTTGCGAATGCCGAACTTGCTGGAGAAATGATCCTGGTGCCAGTTGAAGGAGCAGATGGCGGTGGGCTTTTTTTCTGAAATCACCGGGACGAGGATCTCGAACTTCAACCGCTGATCGACCTGGTTGGCCGCCATCATCTTGCCGGTGCGGCCGAAGAAGGGGTCTGCGGCCAGGTCGCTTCGGGCGTCGAGCCCCAGGCTGCGCAGCAGGTCGAGCGAGCGCTGCAGCCAGGCGTCGCGCCAGGCGACCACGTCTTCGGAGCGGCCCACGCGGATGTACTCGCGCATGCGGAATGACTGCAACCGCGTGGGTTCGTCAGAGGGCTCGTGGCGGTACACCCAGTTGAGCACCGTCACCAGCCGCCCACCATCGGGCAGCAGGCCGCTGAACAGCGGGTAGACGGGGTAACAGGCCGCGGGGGTGAGCATCACGTCGGTGATGTCGAGCAGGTCTTCCCAGCGCTCGCCGGCTTGTGTGCGGGCGGTGATCTCGCGTGCCTGCGCCTCGGTGCCGAAGAAGCTGTGTACCGAGCCCGCGAGTTGCGGGAAGCTGTTCATGTAGCCGACCTTTTCGATCAGCGCCCGCGCCACGATGGGCGGGAAGGTCATCTCTTCGGCGCCGTCGGGCGCGGCGGTGCGTGACACGAGCTCGTTGAAGCCGCGAAGAATTTTCTCGAACACAGCGCCGCGCCCATAAGCGCCACGAATGCCGGTGGGCAGGATCAGCCCGTGCCCGACCAGCCCGGCGTAAAAGGTTTCAATGTCGTACATCAAGCGAGGTTTCCAGTGTCCTTGTGCACCAGCAGCATCGACGCGCTCTTGACCGTGATGCGCTCGTTGGAGATCATCAGCGAGGCCGACAACACGTCGCGGTAGTGGCGGCCCAGGCTGAACGGCGTGTCGTTTTTGTAGCCGAGCACGCCCACGATCTGCAGCGCTCGGTGCACGATCTGCGGTGCGGCTTCGGAGCAGGCGACCTTCAGGTTGTTCAGGCGCAGGGCCCAGCCCATGCCGAGCAGTTCTTGTTCGCCACCGGGAGCCAGGCAGGCGTTGTCAAAGGCCTGGGCCACTGATGACCATTGCTGACGCATGCCGTGCAGCTGTACCGACACTTCGGCCAGCCGGGTTGCGGTGGGCGGCAATGTGCCGGGGTTCTTGCGCGCTTCGCCGCGCACGTAGGTGGCGGCGCGGCCAACCGCATCGGCTGCGATGCCCCACCACAACGAAGCCCACAGGATGTGCGAATACGGCACCATGGTTTGCGCCGAGCTGTCGGCAAACGAGCCGGGAACGATTTGCTGCGCCGGGCCTTTCGATTCGAGCCGAAAGCCTGGGCTGCAGGTGCCGCGCATGCCCAAGGTGTCCCAGGTGGTGGTTTGTGTGAGGCTGCCGTTTTCGCGCTTGACGAGCACCAGCACTTGGTCGCTCGCGGGCGCTTCGGCGTCGCGCCGGCAGGTCACGAGCATGGCGTCGGCATGGGCGCAGTAGGAGCCGGTGGTGGCGTTTTTGTTGAGCACGAAGTGCTCGCCGTGCCGCTCGGCTGCGCAGATGCTGGAGCGGGTGTCACCGAAGGTGCCCACCTCGGAGGTGATGGACGCGAGCAGGTACTGGTGCTGCACCATCTCGCGCAGGTAGCCAGTGAAGAACTCGCTGCCCAGGCCATGGCGGGTGAGGCAGGCGACTTGGCTGTAGTGCATCGCTAGCACCATGCCGCTTGCGCCGCAGCCTTGGGCGAGCGTTGCGCACAGCTGGGTCAGCTCGTGCATGTTGCACCCCCCCCCACCTAGGTGGCCAGGCACCGGCGCAGACAGCACGCCCGCACCCCGCAGCGCATCGACGGTTTCGGTGGGGAAGCGCGCATGCTGATCTACGTCGCCTGCGTGTTCTGCTGCAATGCCGCCTGCGATCGCGCGGGTGGCCACCAGCAGGGCGGTGAAGCGTTGGGAGGGGTCGGTGCGGGTGTGATTCACGAGGGCGAGCATAGCGTCGTGTGTGTGCCATCAGCATCCCGCAAACACGGTTGCACGGTCGTGCACAAATGTTGATTGCGAGAAATAGTGCGCAGCCACATGTGCGCTCCATCGACATAACCCTCAATGGAGGGGATTTCGTTCGGGGGCTGGATCGACGATGCTTGTTGCTCGGCAAATTGATGCACGTACGAGACCCCATGCTGCCCGCCTTTTCACACCTGACGATTCATCAACCCCGGGCCGAACGCCTGCGAGTGGGCATGGACGTGGTCGACATTCGGCGCATCCGTGAATCCATTGACAGGTTTGGCGCCCGCTTTGTTCGGCGCCTGTTCAGCGAGGGTGAGATCTCTTATGCGCTGGAAGGCGAAGGCCACACCGCGCAGCGCCTGGCCGTTCGGTTCGCTGCCAAAGAGGCCGCGATCAAGGCCTTCAATCTGGGCGAGCTGGGCGTGAACTGGCGAGACATCGAAGTGCAGAAGCTGCCTGACGGCGCACCCCGCCTCACCTTGCACGGCAAGGCAGCGTTGCAGGCCAAGCGGCTGGGCGTGAGTGAAATCGCGTTGAGCCTCAGCCACGATGGTGACTACGCGGCTGCGGTGGTCACCGCCCTGCTCGCACCAACGGCGGCCTCGGCCCATCTTTCTTGAGGTTTTCATGAACACGGTTCAACACATCGAATCGCAGATCCGAACGGTTTTGCGAGACCACGCGCGCTTAAGCAAATCAATCGACCTGATCGAATCGTCGGCTGACCTCTATCAAGCCGGCATGACGTCGCATGCCAGCGTGAACGTGATGCTGGCTCTGGAGGGTGCGTTCGACATCGAGTTCGCCGACCACATGCTCAAGCGCAGTGTTTTTAACAGCGTGGCCTCGATCCGCGACGCGGTGGCCGAACTGACACACGCTTGAACCAGGCGATGACTCCCGAGGCCCGCCGAGTCGGTTTCTGCCAACGGGAGCGCATCGCTGAAGGCTGGGAGATCTGCGCCACGGCCGCAGGCCAGCTCAAAGATCCTGCGCAACTCGCAACGGTTGCCGACCCGCAGTGGATCAAGGCGCCTGAGCTGGGCCCGGCGGCCGACGTGCTGAGATCCCTTGGCCTGTGGAGCCTGGATGGCCCCCCTCGGCACTTTGATGGCGAAGACTGGTGGTACCGCGTCGAGTTCGAAGCACCTGTGTTGCATGCGGCCGACGAGTTGTGGCTCGGTTTCGATGGCCTGGCGACCGTGGCCGATGTCTGGTTGAACGGGCAAGCGCTGCTGCACAGCACCAGCATGTTCGTGGCGCACTCATTCAGCGTGAGAGCCATGCTCCAGCCGGGCCCCAACAGCCTGGTGCTTTGTTTTCACGCACTCGACGCGCTGCTGGCCATCAAACGGCCGCGCCCGCGCTGGCGCGTGCCCATGCTGGTGCAACAGCAACTGCGCTGGTTTCGCACCACACTGCTGGGGCGCACGCCGGGCTGGTCGCCACCTGCGGCCGTCGTCGGCCCATACAAAGACATCTGGTGGGAGCGCCGCAGCGGGCTGCGTGTGACGCCGTCGTCACTGCGCGCCACGCTGGGGCCCGATGGGGGGGGCACCGTGGAGCTGGTGTGTTCGCTGCGGCCGGCTGCCGGTCAGCAGCTGGACCGTGTGGAACTGGAAGTCTCGCGCGATGGCGAGGTGCACCGCGTGCGCTTGCACGGTGACCCTGCCAACCATTTCAGCGGTGCTGTGACGCTTGCCGAAGCCGCACTGTGGTGGCCGCACACCCATGGCGAACCCGCGCTGTACCAGGTTCGTTTGCTGGCCCACCTGCACGATGTGCAGGAGCCGCTGGTCACCGAGCTTGGTTGCATCGGCTTTCGCAAGCTTCATCTCGACACCGACGAGGGTGGTTTTGCCTTGCGGGTGAACGGCGTGCCCGTGTTCTGCCGCGGCGCCTGCTGGACCCCACTTGACGTGGTGAGCCTGCGCGCCACACCTGAGGCCACGCGCGAGGTGGTGGCCCAGGCGCGTGACGCCGGCATGAACATGCTGCGGGTGAGCGGCGCCATGGCCTATGAAGACAAGGCCTTCTTTGACGCCTGCGATGAGTTGGGTGTGCTGGTGTGGCAAGAGTTCATGTTCGCCAACATGGACTACCCCGAGCAAGACGCCGCGTTCATGGCCGACGTGCGCACCGAGGTCGCTCAACAACTCCAGGGTTGGCAAGGCCGGCCTTCGCTGGCCGTGCTGTGCGGCAACAGCGAGGTCGAGCAGCAGGCCGCCATGTGGGGGGCCTCGCGCGAGCTGTGGAGCCCGCCGCTTTTTCACACCACGATGCGCGCTTGGGTGCACGAGGCCTTGCCCGACGTACCGTATTGGCCCTCCAGCGCGCATGGTGGCGCTTTCCCGCACCAGGGCAATGTGGGCACCACTTCGTATTACGGCGTTGGCGCCTACCTGCGCGCCCCGGAAGACGCGCGCCGCTCGGAGTTGAAGTTCGCCACCGAATGCCTGGCCTTTGCCAACGTGCCCGATGAGTGCACCCTGTCGCGCATGCCGGGTGGCCTGGGCCTGCGAGTGCACCACCCCGCCTGGAAGAAGCGCACCCCGCGCGACCTGAACGCGGGCTGGGATTTCGAAGACGTGCGAGACCACTACCTCGCGCATCTCTTTCGGGTAGACCCTGCGGCCTGTCGTGCAGCAGATCACGAGCGCTACCTGGCATTGAGCCGTGTGGTCACCGGCGAGATGATGGCCGCTGCGTTTGCCGAATGGCGGCGGCCCACATCCCGCTGTGGTGGTGCCCTGGTGTGGTTTCTGCGAGACCTTTGGGCCGGTGCGGGTTGGGGGCTGGTGGATGACACCGGGCGGCCCAAGGCGTGTTTCTACGCCCTGCGCCGGGTGCTGCAGCCGGTGGCGGTGACGATCACTGACGAAGGCAACAACGGGCTGTATGCGCATGTTGTCAACGAGCCCGCGCAAGCGCTCAAGGCCACGCTGGAGATCACGCTGTACGGCCTGGGTGATGTGCGGGTCGGGCAGACGCGGCATGTGCTGAGCCTGCCCGGCCGGGGCCACACCAGCTTGGCACTCGCCGAGGGCCTGGAAGGTTTCACCGATCTGTCTTACGCCTATCGATTCGGCCCACCCGGTGTCACCCTCGTTCACGCCAGCCTGTGTGCGGCCGACGGGGCGGTGTTGGGTGAGGCGTTTCACTTTCCCGCCGGCCTGTCTTCACTGGTGCAGGCTGACGTCGGCTTGACGGCACGCCTTGATGAGGCCCGCGGCGAGCTGGTGGTGACGACCAAGGGCACGGCGCAGCACCTGCACATCGCCCTCAATGGGTACACCGTGGCCGACAACGACTTTCACTTGGCGCCAGGCACCGAGCGACGCATCGCTGTGGAACGCAGTGGCACACAAACGGCCCAAGGCCATGTCTTGGCATTGAATGCAGATCGCCCGGTGGCGATCTCGGTAGCACCATGAAAATTCGCGAGCCTCAGCCGTTCTACTTCGGGCCCGAAGGTGCTGAGCTTTTCGGTTGGTTGCATGCGCCTGCCGCAGACGTGCACCAGGGCCTGGGCTTGTTGATCGTCAACCCCTTCGGGTTTGAAGAGGTCTGCGCCCATCGCAGCCTCAGGCACTTCGCCGAGGCTGCCAGCGCGGCCGGTTTCCCTAGCCTGCGCTTTGACCTGGCGGGCTGTGGCAACTCCCTGGGTGACGAGTTCGATGCCAACACGCCCACGAAGTGGCTGGGTTCCGTGCACGACGCCATCGACGCGCTCAAGGCCGCAGGCGGCGTGAGCCAGGTGCTGGTGTTGGGGCTGCGCCTGGGGGCCATGCTGGCCACGCTGGCCGTCAGCGAACGTGACGACGTGGCAGGTTTGATCGCGATCGCGCCTGTGGTGCGTGGCCGGGCGTATGTGCGTGAGTTGACGATGCTGGGCCAGACCGGTTCGTCGCCTGCCGAGGGCAACAACGGTGCACTCGAATCGGCTGGCTTTCTGATGACGCGCGAGACGGCTGCATCTGTTTCGCAAGTGGACTTGGGCGCGCTGACCCACCGGCCAGCGCCGCGCGTGCTGATCGTCGAGCGCGACGATGTGACGGGCACGTCTGAGTGGGCTCCCAGCTTGCGAAAGCTGGGCACCGAAGTGCGTGTCGGGCGCTGGCCGGGATACGCGCTGATGATGGAAGACGCCCAACGGGCCGTTGTTCCCGAAGCGATGGTGGCCGGCGTGATGGCCTGCATCAAGGGCTGGGCGTCGAAATTGGCCTTGGCGCCAGTGGCTGCGCAGACGCCACACCGCCAGAGCGTGCGCTGCCGGGTGTCGCGGCCCGAGGGGGGGGCGGTGTCCGTGCTGGAGAACCCAGTTCACATCGACACGGGCACGGCGGCGCGGCTGTTCGGTGTGCTCGTCACGCCCGAGGGTGCCGGCCCGGGCCCGGCGGTGCTGATGCTCAACTCTGGCTCCATTCACCACATCGGCCCGAATCGGCTGTGGGTGCGGCTGGCGCGACAGTGGGCAGCGCGTGGTTTGACGGTGCTGCGGCTTGACATCGCCGGCATTGGCGACAGCGCTGCGCGGCCGGGTGCTCTAGAGAACGTTGTCTACTCGCCAAGTGCCACCCAAGACGTGGCGGCTGCCTTGACTTACCTGCGCACGCAGGTGGGTGCGAGCGAGTGCCACCTCGTGGGCTTGTGTTCGGGGGCCTACCACTCGCTCAAGGCGGCCGTCGCAGGGCAGCCCGTGGCCTCGGCATTGATGATCAACCCGCTCACCTACTTCTGGAAAGAGGGCGCCATGCTCGGGCAAGTGCAGGCGCACGAGGTTCCCGATCTCACGTCGAAGTTCCGCGACAAGGTGTTCACCCGCGAACCCTGGCAGAAGCTGCTGCGCGCCGAGCTCGATGTGCGGCTGGTGGCCGAGGTTGCGCTGCGCCGCGTGTGGGGCTTGGCCGCGCCTCACTTGGTGGAGTGGGCGCGGCGGCTGCGGATCCCCTTGCGCCAGAACCTGGCGCGTGACCTCGAAACCGCGGTGCAACACGGCATCCGGTTGCACTTTGTCTTTGCCGATCGCGCGCCTGGGTTTGTGCTGCTGCAAAAACAAGGCGGGAGCGCCGTGCAGCGCTTGCTGGCACGGCAGGCGGCGTCGATCGATTTTGTCTCCAATGCTGACCACACCTTCACCCGCATCGAGGCCCGCGAGCGCCTTGTCGCGGTGCTTGACAGGTTGATGTTGTCGCCTACCAGTCGCGCCCAGATTCGGCCATGAACCGCACTGATTTCCGCGCCGACCTCAACGGCCTGCGTGGGATCAGCGTGGCCTTGGTGTTGGCTTTTCATCTGCAGGCCAAAGGTGCCGGCGGTGGTTTCATCGGGGTGGACGTTTTTTTCGTCCTTTCGGGCTACTTGATGACGCAGATCGTGTGCCGCGGTCTTGCCGATGCCAGCTTCAGCTACGGGCGTTTCGTGGTCGCGCGTGCGGCCCGCATCTGGCCGGCGCTGGCGGCTTTGGTGCTGCTGTTGTTGGTGTTCGGTGCGTGGCGCTTGCCGCCGTTCGACCTGCAAATAATGACCGAGCAGGCGCGCTCGGCGCTGCTGTTCACATCGAACCACCACTTCCTCGACCGCTCGGGATACATCACCCACGCTGGTGACACCCACTGGCTGCTGCACACCTGGTCGCTCTCGGTCGAGTGGCAGTTTTATCTGCTCTACCCGCTGCTG
>JBKJJF010000027.1:0-2730 GCA_046598195.1 Rhizobacter sp.
AAGGGCGGCTACTTCCCGACGCCGCCGGTCGATTCGTTCCAGGACATGCGCTCCGAGATGTGCCTGGTGCTCGAATCGCTGGGCATCCCCTGCGAAGTGCATCACCACGAAGTGGCCAACGCCGGCCAGATGGAAATCGGCACCAAGTTCAGCACGCTGCTGCAGCGCGCCGACTGGGTTCAGCTGCAAAAGTACGTGATCCAGAACGTCGCTCACGCTTATGGCAAGACCGCGACCTTCATGCCCAAGCCCATCGTGGGCGACAACGGCTCGGGCATGCACGTGCACCAGTCGGTCTGGAAAGACGGCAAAAACCTGTTCGCTGGTGACGGCTATGCCGGCCTGAGCGAATACGCGCTGTTCTACATCGGCGGCATCATCAAACACGCCCGCGCGCTGAACGCCATCACCAACCCGGGCACCAACTCGTACAAACGCCTGGTGCCGGGCTTCGAAGCTCCGGTGAAACTGGCTTACTCGTCGAAGAACCGCTCGGCGTCGATTCGCATCCCGCACGTGGCCAACCCCAAGGGCCGCCGCGTCGAGGCGCGTTTTCCCGATCCTCTGATGAACCCGTACCTGGGTTT
Organism: Rhizobacter sp.; assembly: GCA_046598195.1. Taxonomy (GTDB): domain Bacteria; phylum Pseudomonadota; class Gammaproteobacteria; order Burkholderiales; family Burkholderiaceae_C; genus Rhizobacter. Next base: position 588 of record JBKJJF010000027.1, read on the forward strand.
TTCGGCCCTGCTGATGGCAGGTCTCGACGGTGTGGAAAACAAGATCCCCCCGGGCGAAGCCGCCACCAAGGACCTCTACCACCTGCCGCCGGAAGAAGACGCGAAGATCCCGACCGTCTGCCACAGCCTGGATCAAGCGCTCGAGTACCTCGACAAGGACCGTGCCTTCCTGACCAAGGGTGGTGTGTTCACCGATGCTTACATAGACGCCTACATTGAGCTGAAGATGCAAGACGTGACCCGCTTCCGCATGGCCACGCACCCGGTCGAGTTCGACATGTACTACACGCTCTGAACCCGCAAGGGCTCTGCGTATCCAAGGGACGGCGCTGCCGTCCCTTTTTCGTTTCCGGGCGGCAATCGGCCACAATCCCCCGGCAAAGCCCTGTCACCCGGCGCACTGATGCGCGCGTTACAGGGCCAGAGGTGAACCCATGACGTCAATGCGTTTCAAGCTATCCGTGACCTTGCTGGCCGTTTTCGCGTCAGCGCCTGCCTGGGCCCAGGATCCGAACAAGCCCGTGTACCGCTGCCCCGGCAACCCGGTTCTTTACACCGACAGCTTGTCGGCCAAGGAGGCCAAGGAAAAGGGCTGCCGCACCCTCGAAGGTGCACCGATCACGGTGATCCAGTCTGTCAAGCCACGCCCCGGCGCCCCGGTGCCCGCGGCCAGCCGCGGTGAGGGCTCCAAGGTCGATGCCAACGAGCAGCGTGCCCGCGACACCGACTCGCGTCGCATTCTGGAAAGCGAGCTGAAAAAAGAAGAAGAACAGCTGGCCGCGCTTCAGAAGGAATACAACAACGGTGAGCCCGAGCGGCGTGGCGATGAAAAGAACTTCCAGAAGTACCAAGACCGGGCGGCCGAAATGAAGGCCAGCGTCGCCCGCAAAGAGAGCGACATCGCCGCCCTCAAGCGCGAACTCGGCAAGCAGCCGCAACAAGCTCCTTCCAAACTACAGTGAACCCGGTCGGCACTCGGCCGCCCGCCTCGGCCGCCCAACCCCTCGCCTTCCAGGCCTTTGACCACTTGGCCACCATGGTGGCGGTGGTTCACCGTGAAGGGCATTGCCTCTTTGCCAATGCGGCCTTCGAGCATGTGCTGGGCTTGTCGCGCCGCAGCGTGCTGCGGGGTTCCCTCTTCGATTGGTTTGTCGACGCCCAGATCGTGCGCGAGACGGTGTTGGCCGTGGCCCGCAACGATTTCGCCACCAGCCGCTTCGAGGCGCAGTTGCGCCGGCCGGCCTCGGTTCACAGCGAACCCCTGCCGGTTCACGTGATCGTCAACCAGATGGACCGCGGCGACCAGGTGCTGGTGGAGCTGGTTGAAATCGAGCAGCAGACCCGGCAAGACCGCGAAGAGCGGGCGCTGGGCCAGGCGCAGGCCAACAAGGAGCTGATCCGCAATCTGGCGCATGAGATCAAGAACCCGCTGGGTGGCATCCGCGGGGCGGCTCAGCTGCTTGAGATGGAGGTCGAGTCGCGTGCCCTGACCGAATACACCCAGGTCATCATCCAGGAGGCCGACCGCCTGCAAGCGCTGGTCGACCGGCTGCTGGCCCCTCACCGCAAGCCCCACGTGGTGAGCGACGTCAACATCCACGAGGTGTGCGAGCGCGTTCGGGCGCTGATCTTGGCCGAATTCCCACGCGGCCTCGCGGTACGGCGCGACTACGACGTCTCGATCCCCGACTTTCGTGGCGACCGCGAGCAGCTGATCCAGGCCGTGCTCAACATTGCCCACAACGCGGCGCAGGCCTTGGCCGAGCGCGTCCAGCAGGGTGACGCCTGCATCCTGCTTCGCACGCGCATCGCGCGCCAGGTCACGCTGGGCAAACAACGCTATCGACTGGCACTGGAATTGCATATTGAGGACAACGGCCCGGGCGTCCCCGAGTCGATCCGTGATCGCATTTTTTACCCGCTGGTATCGGGGCGCGATGGTGGGTCGGGCTTGGGGCTCACATTGGCGCAAACTTTCGTGCAGCAACACCAGGGCGTGATTGAATGCGTGAGTGAGCCGGGCCAGACACTTTTCAAGATCGTGATACCGCTGCCCTGAATCAAAAGTTCTCGTCAGCGGCCCCAACCACAGGCAGGGCATGAAACCCATCTGGATCGTTGACGACGACCAATCCATCCGATT
>JBKJJF010000153.1:0-11819 GCA_046598195.1 Rhizobacter sp.
CTCGGCTGGAACGCTGCCGACTGATGTGGAGGTCGTGGCGACTTGGCAGGGCGTGGCGCTTCGCATCAAAGGAACTTCCGACTTCATCACGCTCTACGAGAACCTGACGTACTACAAGGCACCCAGAGAAGTCCGCTTTGCAGATGGCACGGTATGGGACAGTGCGCAGCTTGAAACGATGAAGCTGCTTGGCACCGAGGATGCCGACCCCTTGTCGGGCAAGGAGACAGACGACCTGATCACCGGCAAAGGTGGTGACGACGGGTTGACCGGATACGGCGGTGCCGACACGATGGATGGTGGGAGTGGTAACGATTCCCTTTACGGCTGTGAAGGTGCCGACATCCTGCGCGGTGGCACAGGCAACGACCTGATCAGCGGAGGTGGTGGCGATGACATTATCCTGTTCAATCGCGGGGACGGACGGGACCGCCTAGCGCAAGGCTCGAGCGACCACGGAGCGGGTACGGACACCCTGCGCTTCGGCGCGGGGATCTCGACTGGTGACCTGGCTGTTGTCCGATCCGAGGGCACGGCGTACATCACGATTTCCGGTGGCGGCGACAGCATTGCCCTGGAGGGCTACTACGCCCTTGCACCAAACAGCGATCTTGCCGTTGACCGGATCGAGTTTGCCGACGGCACGGTTTTGCAAGGCAGCGCCTTGCAGGCGTTGCTTGACGCGCCGCGTGTGAATAGCGCGCCTGTGGTGGCAGCAGTCTTGCCGACGATCCGGGGCAAGCAAGGCAGCGTTTTCTCGTATGTGATTCCTGCCGGAACGATGACGGACCCCGATGCTGGTGATTCGGTCAGTTATCAGATTTGGGACGACCTGCCGACGTGGTTGCACTTCGATGCCGAAACCCGCACCTTGTGGGGCACGCCGGGCGCGGGAGATCGAGGCAGCTTGTCGCTGACCTTGTATGGATACGACGCGTTTTCTGAGCAAGCATCAACCGGCCTCACGATCAGCGTGGGGTCTACCAATCGGGCTCCCGTTGTTGCACAGGCCTTGCCCGACAGGACCGCGGCCGTCGGTGCACCGTTCAGCTACGCGGTTGCCTCGGGCGCGTTCACTGACCCAGACTCGGGCGACGTGTTGACTCTGAATGCATCACTGGCAGATGGCAGCGCTTTGCCAAGCTGGTTGAGTTTCAACGCTGCAACGCGTACTTTCACGGGGACACCAAGCACCATTGGCTCGATCACCGCGCGAGTCACTGCACGCGACGCATGGGGAGGCGTAGTCAGCGACGACTTTGCGTTGACTGTGTCGATCCAGAACCTCGCTCTCACAGGAACCAGTGCTGCGGACGTGCTCGTAGGCGGTGGCGGCAACGACAGCTTGAGTGGCTTGGGTGGCAACGACATGCTCACAGGTGGCGTGGGTAACGATTCGCTCGACGGTGGCACCGGTAATGACACCCTGGTCGGCGGAGTCGGTAACGATACCTACGTTGTCGACGCCACGACCGATGTCGTAACCGAGCTTGCCAACGAGGGCACCGACCTGGTCCAGAGCAACGTGACGCTCGCCTTGGCCTCCAACGTCGAGAACCTCACGCTCATGGGCACTGGCACGATCAACGGCACGGGCAATAGCCTGAACAACGTGATCACCGGCAACTCGGGCGCAAACCGCCTGGATGGTGGCGCTGGTGCTGACTCCATGTCGGGTGGGGGCGGCAATGACACTTATGTCATTGATGCTGCAGGCGACGTGGTGACCGAGGCCGCATCGGGCGGCACCGACACCGCCGAATCCAGCGTCACGTGGACACTCGGTGCTGAACTTGAGAACCTCATCCTCACGGGCACCAACGGGATCAACGGCACTGGCAATGCGCTCGCCAACACCCTGACTGGCAACAGCGGTGCCAACACCTTGGATGGTGGTGCTGGCACAGACACCTTGATCGGCGGAACCGGCAACGACATCTACATCGTGGATGCAACAGCTGACGTGGTCACGGAGGGAGCCAGTGCGGGCACCGATCTGGTTCAAAGCTCTGCGAGCTACACGCTGTCGAGCAACGTCGAGAACCTGGCCTTGACCGGCGCCAATGCCATCAACGGGACCGGCAACACGCTGGCCAACGTGCTTACCGGCAATGGTGCTAACAACACGTTGGACGGCGGCACCGGTACAGACACGCTGATCGGTGGAGTAGGCAACGACACCTACGTGGTCGATGCCACCGCCGATGTGGTGACTGAAGCGGCGGGCGAGGGCAACGACCTCGTGCAGGCGGGCGCTACCTACACCTTGTTGACCAACGTCGAGAACCTGACCCTGACTGGCACGAGCACCTTCAGCGGCACGGGGAACACGCTCGACAACGTGCTCATCGGCAACAGCGGCAACAACACCCTCACCGGTTTGGCTGGCAATGACACGCTGGATGGCGGCGCGGGCAACGACACCATGGTCGGCGGGGCAGGGAACGACACTTATCTCGTGAATGTCACCACCGATGTCGTCACCGAGCTGGCGAACGAAGGCATTGACCTGGTTCAGTCTGGTGTGACCCTGACTTCCTTGGCCAACAATGTTGAGAACCTTCTGCTCACCGGCAGCAACACCCTCAGCGGCACCGGCAACACGCTGGACAACCTGCTCACAGGCAACAGCGCCAACAACACGCTGACGGGCTTGGCCGGCAATGACACGCTAGACGGTGGCCTGGGCAACGACACGTTGGTGGGTGGCACGGGCAACGACACCTACGTCGTCAACGTCAGTACCGATGTGATCACGGAGGCAGCCAGTGCGGGCACCGATACCGTGCTGTCCGCTGTCACCTGGAGGTTCGACACCACCGCCGGCGCCAACCTGGAGAACCTGACCCTCTCTGGCAACGGCGTCACCAGTGGCACTGGCAACGCGTTGGCCAATGTGCTGACCGGCAACGGCGCCAGCAACACCCTGAGCGGCCTGGGCGGCGCAGACACACTGGATGGAGGTGCCGGCAACGACACCCTCATCGGAGGGGCAGCAGCTGACATCTACCTCTTCGGGCGTGGCCACGGCCAAGACATGGTGCAAGAGAACGACACCACGTCAGGGGTGCGGGATCGTGTTCAGCTCGGTGCGGGCATCGTGCAGGCCGACCTTCGGTACAGCCGTGTGGGCAACAACCTCGAAGCGCTCATCAATGGCACGGCCGACAAGCTGATTTTCCAGAACTGGTACCTGGGCAACCAGTACCACGTGGAGGATTTCCGGTTCAACGATGGGTCGGTGCTGACCGACACACAAGTGCAGGGTCTGGTGAGTGCGATGGCAGGGTTCAGTGCACCTGCATCGGGTTCAAGCTTTGGCCCCACGATGACGAGAGGAACCCCTTCGATGAACCTCGCGGCCAATGCGTTGATGTGATGGCCACGCAAAGGCCGGTCGCGCTCAGCTCAGCGCGGCCGGCTTTTGCGCTTCACCGGCTTTTTGGCCTTGCCTTTGCTGCGCACGGTGGGCTGCTTCTGCGGCACCAACACCACCACGCTTTGGCCGGTTGAAAAACTGGCGCTGGTGGTGACCTTGTTCCACAGCGCCACCTGTGAGGCGCTCACGCGGTAGCGCTTGGCGACGCTTGCCACCGTGTCGCCCCTGACGGCCCGGTGGGTCACGCGTTTGGGTGGCAAGGCTTCAGGCGCGAGCGCCATGGTGGCGTTGTCGGCCACGTGCAGCGACACGTCTTTGAGCAGGTGCTGCGCACGCGGCACCAGCAGCGTGGAGCCGGCCTTGACCAGCATGCGCGGCGGGATCTTGTTGACTTCGCGCAGCTCTTCTTCGCTCATGCCCACTTGTTTGGCGGCTTCGCTGGGCTTCAGGGTGCGCGGGGCGACCCAGGCCGTCCAGGTGGCGAAGGGGCCACGGTGGGCGGCGACGTTGCGCACGAACAGGCTGGCGTTGTCATACGGCAGCAGCAGCTGCGGTGTGCCGGCGGCCAGGATCACGGGCTTGTTCATCTGCGGGTTGAGCGTGTTGAACTCTTCGCGCGAAATGCCAGCCAGCTGCACGGCCACGGCCACATCAATGTCGCGCTCGATCGGCACGCTCAAGAAGTACGGGTGATTGGCCAGCGTCGGCAGCGTGACGGAAAACGCACCGGGTCGCGCCACGAGGTTTTTTACTGCCTGCAGCTTGGGCACGTAGTAGGCGGTCTCGTTGGGCATGCGCAGGCTCAGGTAGTCGGTGGGCAGGCCTGCGCGTTTGTTGCGCGTGATGGCGCGCTGCACGTTGCCTTCGCCCCAGTTGTAGGCGGCGAGCGCGAGGTGCCAGTCGCCAAACATGCCGTGCAGCTTGCCGAGGTAGTCGAGCGCGGCGCGGGTGGAGGCGAGCACGTCGCGCCGGTCGTCGCGAAACACGTTTTGCGTCAGGTCGAAGTGTTTGCCGGTGGCGGGCATGAACTGCCACATGCCCGAAGCCTTGGCCGATGAGATGGCTTGTGGGTTGAAGGCGCTTTCGATGAAGGGCAACAGCGCCAGCTCGGTCGGCATGCCGCGGCGCTGCACTTCTTCAACGATGTGAAAGAGGTAGCGGCTGCCACGCTCGGTCATGCGCTGCACGTAATCGGGGCGGGTCGAGTACCACTGTTCGCCGCTGCGCACGAGTTGGGTGTTGAGGTCGGGCATGGCAAAACCGCGGCGCAGGCGCTCCCACAGGTCGACCTGGGCGGTCTTGGATTGCAGATCGACCGGCTCTTCGGGCCGCAAGGGGTCGACCGGTGCAGACGCCACCGGGCCTTCGGCATGGGCTGCCGAGGCCACAACAGAGGGCGCCGAGGCCGCGGCCACAGCCGCCGATGCAGCGGACGGCAAGGGCAGCTTGACCGCGTCAATCACCGCAGGCAGGTCTGCACCTTGATCGGGCGGCTCGATGAGCGTGGCGCAGGCGCTCGTCAACAGGGCAAGCACCACGGCGGCCACAAGCCGCCAGTTCTGGAACAGAGTCATCGGAAGTTGTTTTTCCATTCGCGCAGCGTGGCCAGAACCTCGACCTCGTTGTCACTTGCAGCGCCGTGCGCCAGGGCAGCCTTCACCACATCGGGTTGAGCGCAGCGCATGAAGGGGTTGATGCGGCGCTCCACTTCGATGGAGCTGGGCAGTGTGTAGAGGCCTTGCGCACGCAAGGCCTCGCATTTCGAGGTGTAGGCCCGCAGCTCGTTGTTGAGCGGCTCAACGGTGTTGGCGAACTTCAGGTTGGACAAGGTGTATTCATGCGCACAACACACCCGTGTGTTGCCGGGCAGTGCAGCCAGAGCCAGCAGCGAGTGGTGCATTTGCGCGGGTGTGCCTTCGAAGAGCCGGCCGCAGCCACCAGAGAACAAGGTATCGCCGCAAAAAAGGATGGGCGCGTCGCCGTTGGTCGGCGTGTGGACGTAGGCGATGTGGCCCGCGGTGTGGCCGGGCACGTCGATCACGTCGAAGCGGCAGCCCATCAGCTCAACGTGGTCACCGCCGTTCAAAGGTGTGTACGGCTGCGGGATGTTTTCTTGCGCCGGCCCGTAAATCGGCCCTTGCAAGCGGGCGCGCAGCGCGGCCAGGCCGCCGACATGATCGGCGTGGTGGTGAGTCACTAGAATCCCGGCGAGTGCGAGGCGGTGCGCGTCGAGCGCACGTTCCACCGGTGCAGGCTCCCCCGGATCGACGACGAGCGCCCGCCGGCCATCGTGAAGCATCCAGATGTAGTTGTCAGAGAAGGCAGGCAGTGCAAGAAGGTTCATGGCGCAACTAGGCGGGATTATAGGTTTGGCCCCCTGGCTGGAGACGCCGCCGGGCCGCTATCTGCTCGCTTGGGAACAAGCGCAGTTGGATCGTTGTGTGGTCGATGTGTTCGGCTTTCACGCGTTGCAACTGGGCCTGCCCGAGCTCGACGCACTGCGCGCCAACCGCATGCCGCACCGGTGGTTGGCGGTGGACCACTCGCAGGCGCCGAGAGTGGAGTCTGGCACGCAGCCCGAAGTTCCCGGCCGCGCAACGCAAGCGGCGGCCCCGCGCGCCATCGTGCTGCAGTGTGATTTTGATGCGCTGCCCTTTGACAGCAACAGCCTCGACCTCGTGGTGCTGCCTCATTCGCTGGAGCTGGCGCGCGACCCGCACCAGGCCTTGCGCGAGGTCGAGCGGGTGCTGATGCCCGAGGGCCGCGCGGTGATCATTGGCTTCAACCCCGGCAGCTTGTGGGCGCTGCGCCAGCGTTTGGGCCGCATGCTGCGTGGCCTGGGGCTGCGTGCGGGGCAGCCGCTCTTCATGCCCAGCGAAGGTGAGTTCATCGGCTATTGGCGCTTGCGCGACTGGCTGCGCTTGCTCAGCTTCGAGGTGGAAGAAGGGCGCTTCGGTTGTTATCGCCCGCCGCTCACCTCGCAACCCTGGCTCGAACGTTTCGGCTGGATGGAACGCACCGGCGACCGCTGGTGGCCAGTGCTCGGCGCGGTCTACATGCTGGTGGCCGTGAAGCGTGTGCGCGGCATGCGCCTCGTTGGCCTGGTTCGCCGCCAGCGTGTCACCGCGAAAGCTGCGCCGGCCGTGGCCAGCCGGCGCAGCAACAAAACTTTGCGTGAACATGACCTCATCTGAACAACTTGCTCCCCCGAAAATCAAACTCCCCGTCGTGACCATCTACACCGATGGCGCGTGCAAGGGCAACCCTGGCCCGGGCGGTTGGGGCGCCTGGTTGAGCACCGGCGAGCACGAAAAAGAACTCTTCGGTGGCGAACGCCAGACCACCAACAACCGCATGGAACTGACCGCCGTGATCGAAGCTCTGACCTCGCTCAAGCGCAGCTGCGACATCACGCTCTACACCGACAGCCAATACGTGCGCAAAGGCATCACCGAGTGGATTCATGGCTGGAAGACCCGCGGCTGGAAAACCGCCGACAAGAAGCCCGTAAAAAACGCCGACCTGTGGCAGCGGCTCGACGCGCTGCGCGACCTGCATACGGTTGACTGGCGTTGGGTCAAGGGCCATGCCGGCGACCCCGGCAACGAGCGCGCCGATGCGCTGGCAAACCGCGGAGTGGAATCGGCGGCTACGTGATTCCCGCCTCCCCGTTAGCGCCGGGTGCGGGCTACATTCGTTTGACAAGCAACCAGGGTTGAGCGTGAAGATTTTGCATACGGTCGTCGCGGTGGTGGGCATCTCGGTGGCGGGTGCCGCTGCGTGGTGGTATCAGCACAAAGGGTCTGGCTCGGGTGGCGTGACCGGTGCGGCCGCCAGCGCGTCAGGCCCTGCGCCTGCTGCTGCAGGGGCCGGCGGCCCGGTGGTGGTGGAAGTGGGCAAGGTCGAAGCCATGACCATCGACGACGACGCCCAGGGCGTGGGCTCGTTGCGCTCTCGCCAGGGTGTGGTGCTGCGGCCCGAGGTCAGCGGGCGCATCTCGCGCCTGGGGTTCAACGACGGCCAGCGTGTGAAGCGCGGTCAACTGCTGGTGCAGCTTGACAACACGCTTCAGGCCGCTCAGTTGCAGCAGGCCGAGGCACAAGCCAGCATTGCGCGCACCAACCTGCAGCGCAACCGCGAGCTGGTGGCGGCCAACTTCGTGAGCCAGAGTGTGGTGGACCAAAGCGCCGCCGCCATGCAGGTGGCCGACGCCCAGGTGGCGCTGGCCCGCGCGCAGCTCGCGCGCATGCGCATCGAAGCGCCATTCGATGGCGTCGCCGGCATCCGCAGCGTGAACGTGGGTGACTACGTGAAAGACGGCGCCGATCTGGTGAACGTGGAAGACCTGTCATCGGTCTTGCTCGACTTCCGATTGGCCGAACGTTATGTGTCGCGCATCAAAACCGGCCAGCCGGTCGAGGCACAGCTTGATGCCATGCCGGGCAAGTTGTTCAAGGGCCAGGTCGATGCGGTCGACTCCTTGCTCGATGCCAATGGCCGCTCGCTGCTCGTTCGTGCACGGTTGCCCAACAACAGCGGCGAGCTGCGCTCGGGCATGTTTGCGCGCACGCGGGTGGTGTTTGCCACACGGGCCAATGCGCTGGTGGTGCCCGAAGAAGCCCTGGTGCCGCTGGCTGGCAAGCAGTACCTGGTGAAGGTGGTCGACGGCCCCAAGGGCAAGGTGTCGCAGCGGCTTGAAGCGCGCATCGGCATGCGCCTGCCCGGCAAGGTCGAAATTCTTGAAGGCCTGGTTGCGGGCGACGTGGTGGTGACGGCGGGGCAAACCCGTTTGCTGCGCGGTGAGTCGCTGCCGGTGCGGGTGGTTGATGTGGGCAAGCCGGCGACGCGTGCACCGGCGCGTGGGGCCAGTGGTGCCAGTGGTGTCAGTGGTGTCAGTGGTGTCAGCGGTGCCGCCAGCCGCCCGGCAGTCGCGCTCTGATCTGAAGGCAATTCACCATGCGCCTGTCAGACACCACCATTCGCCGCCCGGTGTTTGCCACCGTGCTCTCGCTGCTGCTCATCTTGGTGGGCGCGGTGTCGTTCCAGCGGCTGCAGGTGCGCGAGTACCCGCGCATTGACGAGCCAGTGGTCAACGTGTCGACGCGGCTGATCGGCGCGTCGTCCGAGGTCATCGAGTCACAGGTCACCAAGCCGCTCGAAGACTCCATTGCTGGCATTGACGGCGTGGAGATCATCACCTCGATCTCACGCTCGGAGCAAAGCCAGATCACGGTGCGCTTCAAGCTGGAGAAGAACCCCGACGACGCGGCGGCCGACGTGCGCGACCGTGTGTCGCGTGTGCGAGCCCGCTTGCCCGACGCGATCGACGAGCCGGTGATCGCCAAGGTCGAGGCCGATGCCACGCCCACGGTGTGGCTGGCCTTCACCAGCGAAACCATGCCTGCGCTGGAAGTGACCGACCTGATCAACCGCGTGGTCAAGCCGCGTTTGCAAACGGTGCCGGGTGTGGCCGACGTGCAGATCAACGGTGACCGCAAGTTTTCGATGCGCATCTGGCTCGACCCCGACAAGCTCGCCTCTTACAAGCTGACCGTGCAAGACGTGGAAGACGCCTTGCGCAAGCAGAACCTGGAGGTGCCTGCCGGCCGCATTGAAAGCCAGCAACGTGAGTTCAGCGTCACAGCGCGCACCGATCTCAACACGGTGGCGCAGTTTGAGGCGGTGGCGCTCAAGCTGGTGAACGGCTACACGGTGCGCCTGCGAGACGTGGCGCGCATCGAGCAGGCCTCGGCCAGCGACCGCAGCAGCGTGCGGCTCAATGGTGTGCCTTCGGTGTCGCTGGGCGTCATTCGCCAGGCCACGGCCAACCCGCTGGAGGTGGCGGCCGGTGTGCGCGAGATGCTGCCCAAGCTGCAGCTCGATCTGCCACCCAGCGTGAAAGTGCAGGTGGCCAACGACAACTCGGTGTTCATCGACAAGTCGATCAAATCGGTGTTCACCACCATCACCGAAGCGGTGTTGTTGGTGGCACTGGTGGTGTTCATCTTCTTGCGCCATCTGCGGGCGGCGATCATTCCGCTGGTGACGATTCCGGTGAGCCTGATCGGCAGCTTTGCCATCATGGCGCTCGCCGGGTTCACCATCAACACGCTCACGCTGCTGGCGCTGGTGCTGGCCATCGGCCTGGTGGTCGATGACGCCATCGTGGTGCTGGAAAACATCTTCCGCCACATCGAAGCGGGCATGAGCCCCTTCCAGGCGGCGCTGAAAGGCACCAAGGAAATCGGCTTTGCAGTGGTGGCCATGACCATGACGCTGGCGGCTGTGTTTGCGCCGCTTGCGTTTGCCCCCGGGCGCACCGGCCGCCTGTTCACCGAGTTCGCGTTGACGCTGGCGGGCGCGGTGATCGTGTCAGGCTTCGTGGCCCTCACGCTCACGCCCATGATGTGCAGCAAGCTGCTGCGCCATGAGGCCAAGCCCACGCGCTTCGACGTGTGGATGGAAGGCGCGCTCGACCGGCTCACTGCCGGCTACGCACGCACGCTGGGCTGGACGCTCGCCCACCGCTGGGTGGTGCTGGTGGTGATGGCGGCGTCGGCCGGTGGCAGCTGGTGGTTGTTCAGCACGGCCAAGAGCGAACTCGCGCCGCTCGAAGACCGCGGTGTGATCCTCACCTCGGTGAACGCCCCCGATGGCTCCACGCTCGACTACACGGCCCGCTACCTGCGCGCCATCGAAGACATTGGCAAAGACTACCCCGAGTTCGACCGTGTTTTTGTGGTGGCTGGCAACCCCAGCGTGTCGCAAGGCATCGCGATCATGCGCACGGTCGATTGGGACCTGCGCGAGCGCAGCACGCTGCAGCTCGCGCGTGAGCTGCAGCCACGTTTTGCCGGCCTGCCCGGGGTGACCGCATTTCCGGTCACACCGCCCAGCCTGGGCCAGGGCTTTCGTGAGCGGCCGATCAACTACGTGATCGTCACCAGCGACAGCTACGACAAGCTCTCCAAGGTGGTGCAGCAGTTCCTCGGTGAGATTGCCAAGAACCCGGGCTTCGTGCAGCCCGACAGCGACCTGCGGCTCAACAAACCCGAGATTTTTCTGGAGGTCGACCGCGACCGCGCCTCAGATGCCGGTGTGAGCGTCGACCAAGTGGCGCGCACTGTCGAGACCATGCTCGGTGGCCGTGCCGTCACCCGCTACAAACGCGATGCCGATCAATATGACGTGCTGGTGCAGACCGAAAGCCGCGGCCGCAGCACGCCCGAAGACATCGACAAACTTTTCGTGCGTGGCCGTGGCGAGGTGATGGTGCCGCTGTCATCGATCGTGAAGGTGCGCGAGGCGGTGAGCCCGCGCGAGCTGAACCACTTCAACCAGCGCCGCTCGGTGTCGATCACCGCCAACCTGGCGCCGGGTTATGCGCTGGGCGAAGCCTTGCAGTTCATGGATGACACCGCGCGCAAGGTGCTGCCAGCGGGCTATGCCACCGAGCTGAACGGCGTGTCGCGCGAGTTCCGATCGTCCAGCGGGGCGCTGGGGCTGGTGTTCGCATTGGCGCTGTTGTTCATCTTCCTGGTGTTGAGCGCGCAGTTCGAAAGTTTTATCGACCCGTTTGTGATCTTGCTGGCCGTGCCTTTGTCGATGGTGGGGGCGCTCGCGGCCTTGCAGTTGTCAGGCGGCACGCTCAATGTCTACTCGCAGATTGGCTTGATCACGCTGGTGGGCTTGATCACCAAACACGGCATTCTGATCGTCGAGTTCAGCAACCAGCTGCGTCTGCAAGGGCGCAGCCTGCAGCAGGCGGTGATTGAAGCTTCGTCCCTGCGCCTGCGGCCCATTTTGATGACCACCGGCGCCATGGTGCTGGGGGCCTTGCCCTTGGCCTTGGCCTCCGGTGCGGGTGCCGAAAGCCGCCAGCAAATCGGCTGGGTGATCGTGGGCGGCATGTCGCTCGGCACGCTGCTCACCATCTTTGTGGTGCCCACGGTGTATTCGATGCTGGCCCGCAAGCAGGCGCCGGGGGCCAACGAAACACCGGCTGACCCCGACGAAGCGGCACGCTCGGCGCACGCCTGAGAGGGTGAGAGTTTTTTGGTTTGCGCCCATCCCCCCGTTCGCCCTGAGGTATCGAAGGGCAGCGCAGTGCACATTCGCTGCCCTTCGATACCTCAGGACGAACGGAGTGGGAAATCAAAAACTCCCACCCTCTGAGCCTGTCGAAGGCCCGAGCGTCGAAGGGCTGGTGAGCGAAGTCACGCTGCGAACAGGGCTTCGACAGGCTCAGCCCGAACGGTAGGTGGGGGTGTTTGCACACTCAAAATTTAAGAGAGGCTGTATTGATGAAAGTGACCGAGACCGCGATCGAAGGTGTTTTGATCCTGGAGCCCAAGGTGTTTGGTGATGCGCGCGGCTTTTTCTTCGAAAGCTTCAACCAGAAGACCTTCAACGACGTGACTGGCTTGAACGTTAACTTCGT
>JBKJJF010000015.1:0-5375 GCA_046598195.1 Rhizobacter sp.
AGTGCGCCAGCGCACGGACTCAAGCGCTTGAAGTTATTATGATTTCAGCGGTTCTTTTTCGACCGCCGCTTTGAAGGGACGACCAGATGTTCACGGGAATCTCATCCGAGGGAGTTCGCAAGCGGGTCGCGGCGCTGCAAGCGATGGGTATCCTGGACACGCCCCCGGAAGAAGGGTTTGACGCATTGACTCGCTTGGCCGCGAAAGTTTGTGCCACCCCGGTCGCAGTCGTCAGTCTGATTGACGGTGACCGCTTGTGGTTCAAATCCGTCCACGGGATCGGAACGCGGATCATGGCGAGCAGCAACTCCTTTTGCTGCGAGGCGGCGAATTCAGGGCGCTTGCTCGAAGTGCCCGACCCTCGGGTCGATCCGCGTTTTGCGGCGAACCCTCTGGTCATCGGCGAGTTCGGCCTCCGGTATCACGCGGGCGCTCCGATCATGCACAACGGAATTGGCGTGGGCACCGTTTGTGTGTTGGACTACGTTCCGCGCCGCATGGAAAGACGCCAGCTCGACTCGCTTTGCGAGATGGCGAGCATTGCGGCGGCAATGCTCAGGGCGCGTGTTGAAGCATTCGAGATGTTTTCGGAGTCTCTCGAATAGACAGATTAACGTGGGGAAAACGTGACTCCATGAGTTCCGTTCTGGCACCACACCTCGAAGCTCTCGAGGCAACCCGAATGAAAGAGACGATGCAACGTCCGACCAACTCTCAGGAAGCGTTCGAGACATTTTCTACCACCCTGAAAGCCCGTGGCGTGCGCGAGAGTCTGGCCTACCTGCTCAGGCTGACCGACTATCGCTTCATCGGCATCTGGCGATTCCAGAATGGGCTTGCCAATGCAGCCGTTCACTATGACCGGGAGAACCCGACCGTCCTGCACGCGCAGGAAGTTCCAGACACCGCCACCTATTGCTGCTACGTGCGCAACAGCAAGGGTGCGTTTATGACGGCGCACGCCCTGCTGGACCCTCGCACCGAGGGCCACCCTGCGCGAGACACGGTCTTTTCTTACTGCGGTGTACCCGTGATGAATGAGCTGGGCGAGATCTTTGGAACCTTGTGCCACTACGATTTGGTACCACGCGATCCGGCGCAGGTCGATCTCGAACTGATGGTTCAGGTGGCAAGCACCTTGGCTCACGGGGGATACGTTCCGCCCTACGTCACAGCGCCAAGGGCTTGAAAGGCCACAGCTTTGAACCAGATGGCTGCTCAGCCCTTTGAGTCAACGAGCGCCGTCATCCTGAAGGCAAGCTGCTGACCGGCAAACGCCGGAACTCGCTCTGCTTCATCGCCAGGTAGTCCGCACGCTCCACCTCATGCAGTTGTGGCGCGTACTGCTCGGTCGCTGTGAACCAGCTTTCCAGCCTGCGGGTTCGCTGCTGCGCTCCCGGTGACGCGAGGTAGGTGTCGATCGCCAGGTAGTAGCGCATGGTGTTGCGTTCGATCGCACCACGAAGGCCGCCAATGTGGCCCGTGCTGCCGCTTTTTGTGAACCCCACCTTGCCGGCGCCCAACGTCGCCAGGTACCCCTGCATGGCCAGCTTGGCGGCGAGGCCGTAGCTGTAGGCATAACGCAGGTGCAAGAAGGTCTTGCTTCCACCATCAAGCGGAATGGCTTGCAGTTGGATGCGGTAGTCGCGGGTTGAGAAGGGGCCGGTCTCGGCACCAATCCGAACATCGAGGTAATCGGCGCTGACGGCTTCGGGCTTGAGCGTGAAAGCCACGCGGTAGGCCTCGCTCAGTGGCTGGTCGTGTTTTCGGCCGATGTGCACGGCCAGTGCGTGGCCGCTCACGGTGCACTGCTTGGTGTTGATGTGCAGCATCAAGATTTCGCACCACGCGGCGGGCCGCTGCAGCTGTTCGCGCATCAAGGCAAACGGCTGTGAGACGACGGCGTCGATGCTGCCTTGCAGCTGCGAGCCGGTCTCGCTGCTGTCGAGCGCCAGGGGGCGCTGAAACGGGCTGCGATCAAGCCGTGGGGCCAGCTCGGCATGGCGCTCGCGCAAGGACGCGGCTGAGTCAGGGTCGGCCGCCCGCACGGGCAGGCAGGTGAGCAGCAGCGTGGCGGCCAACAGCAGCCAGGCGGGGTGAAGCAAGGGCTTGTGGGTCATCGGTGAGTCATCGGCAAAAGTCTTCCAGCGGGTGCAGCCAAAGGCATTGGAGGCCGAGCCTCGCACGGCAGTTCCGATGACGCTGTAGGACAGGGCCGGTTTCGTGCTGCCGCCGGTGCAGTAGGCTGCATCTTTTGCACACCCCCACATTCGGAGACATTCATGGGCAACAGACTGCAGGGCAAGGTTGCGATCATCACGGGGGCCACCAGTGGCATTGGCGAAGCCACCGCACGCCGTTTTGTGGCCGAAGGCGCCACCGTGATCATGGCCGGGCGCAGTGTGGAGCGGGGCCAGGCGCTGGCCAAAGAGCTGGGCGAGCAGGCCGTGTTCCAAGCCGCTGACGTGATGCGCGAAGCCGACATTGCTGCCCTGGTCGACACCGCCCAGGCGCGCTTCGGTCGGCTCGACTGCATGTTCAACAACGCGGGTGGAAACACCCCAGGCGCGCTGGAGTCGGTGACCGAACAAGAGGTCGACTACGCGATGAAGCTGCTCTACGGCAGCGCGCTCTTTGGTATCAAACACGCGGCGCGGGTGATGGCTGGTAACGGCGGCGGAAGCATCATCAACAACTCCAGCATTGCCGCGCACCGCCTGGCGCAAGGCGCCATGTTGTATTCGTGTGCCAAGGCGGCGGTGAGCCATCTCACGCGCTTGATGGGTGTGCAGCTGGGGCCGCAAGGCATTCGGGTCAACTCGATTTCGCCGGGCGCCATCGCCACGCCCATCTTCTGGGGCGGCGCCAGCACCACCACCGACGAGGTGAACCAGAAGCGCCTGGCCAAGCTTCAGACCAACCTCGCGCACGCCACGCCCACGCCGCGCTCGGGTGTGGCCGATGACATTGCCAACGCGGCATTGTTTCTCGCGAGTGACGAAGGCAGCTTCGTCAATTGCCATGACCTGGTGGTGGATGGCGGGCGCATCTGGCAATTCAACGAGCGGCCGCGTGAGGCGGGCGCGGCCTGAGAGCCTGTGAACAAATCCGACAGACCCGCTCGTGCGCCCCAAACGGCGCCGCTCGTCGTTGCAAATGCTCCCCGTAGCCCGAGCTACGGGTGCGCTTTGCGCCTAGATCGACACCGCTTGGGGCACCCGCTCGGGCGCGCCGAATTCATTCACAGGCTCTGAGCGAATCCATGTCAGACGACAACCAGATCGAGGTGCCGCCCTCGTTCATCGCACTCTTTGTCGAGCCGGGGCGCATCAAGCCGAACGCGTCGCGTGCCGAGATCCAGCAGCGTTATGAGTTTTGCGAAGACTTCGCGAGCATGCTCACCGAAATAGCGCAGAGCCGGCTGTGGGAGCTGGGCATCACCGAGGGCGATGTGCTGGCACGCATTCACAGCGGCCTGCTCGCGGGCGAGGCGGGTGTGAATGCGGCCGAGGCGCAGTGGGTGCTGCGCCGGCTGGCCGAGCTGCTGGGCTGGGAAAGCCCGCAGCTCTGACCAAAGCTTCAGCTGAAGTTGCTTTGGCCGATGCCGGCGATGGCCCACTCGCGGCTGCCGTCGGCCGGCTTGACCAGGTGCCAGATCTCGTCAAACGTGGTCGTGGCCGCGTCTTTTTCTTCGCGGATCAGGCCGTGGAAGCGCACGCTGACGATCTGGCGTTCAGACTCTTGAGCGAAGTCGAGCACCTGGGCGTTGAGCTGCACCACGTCGGTTTGCTGGGTGGTGCTGGCCTTGCGGTCTTGCAGGTCGAGCCGGAAGGTGGCAAACATCTCGGGCGTGGCGAACTGGCGCAGGTCGTCGAGGTTGGCCGCATCGTTGGCCGCTTGCATGCGGATGAAGATGAGCTTGGCGATGCGCTCGAAGGCGGGCGCATCAAAACCTGCGGGCAGGTTGCTCACCGGGGCCAGGCCGGGCTCCACGGCGCCCACCGGAGCGGCGGCGCTGCCTGAACCAAACGCGGGGGCGTTGTTGTTGAGCGAAGGCCCGGCACCGGCGAACTGCATGCCTTGTGGGGCGTTGTTCGCTGCGGCCTGGGGCCCGAAGCGGCGCATCAGAAAGCGCACCAGGAACACCGCAGCCACGGCCAACAGGATCATGGTGAGGATGTTGCCCATTTCGGCGCCCATGCCCATATGGCTCATCAGCGCGGCGATGCCAAGGCCGGCGGCGAGGCCGGCGAGCGGGCCCATCCACGAGCGCTTGGGTGCGGCGGCAGCAGCGCCCGGCGCAGTGGCACCGGGTGTGGCCGCTGGCTTCGCTGGCACCGACGGGGACGGCGGCGGTGTTTGGCGCTGCATGCCCGAAGAGCCGCCCCCGCCCAGGCGCTTGGCCTCGACGTGGGTGGTGACGAAGCTCAGGCTCAAAAAGGCCACGAACAGGCTGAACAGAATTCGTTTCATGCGGGTTCTCTGAAATGGCGGGTACGCCCCACCTTGCTTTGCAAGTATGGGGGCACGGGCGCTGAAAGCAAGAAAGAAAAAGGCTTCTCCGAAGGCCAGGCTCAGGCGGCGTGCGGCAGGGCAATGAGGTCGATGCGCTGCAGCACCTCGGGCGTCAGCTTGGGGATGAACTCGGCTGCCGCGAGGTTGCTTTGCAGCTGGCTGATCTTGGAGGCGCCGGTGATCACCGTGCTCACGCGCGGATTCTTGGCGGCCCAGGCAATCGCCAGCTGCGCCATGCTGCAGCCGAGGTCGGCGGCCACCACCTCAAGCTTGGCCACGGCGGCGTTCTTGGCCTGGTCGGTGACGCTCTCGACGATGAAGGCCATGTCGCGCCGCGCGGCGCGGCTGTCGTCGGGCACGCCGGCCTTGTACTTGCCGGTGAGCAGGCCGCTCGCCAGCGGGCTCCAGGTGGTGAGACCAAGGCCGGTCGTGTCGTAGAGCGGCGCATATTCCTGCTCGACCCGCTGGCGGTGGAACAGGTGGTACTGCGGCTGCTCCATCACCGGCTTTCTCAGGTGGTGCTTCTCGGCCACGTCCCAGGCTGCCTTGATCTCCGCGGCCGACCATTCGCTCGTGCCCCAGTAGTGCGCCTTGCCGCTGGCGATGATGTCGCTCATCGCCCAGACCGTCTCCTCGACCGGCGTCTTCGGATCCGGTCGGTGGCAGTAGACCAGGTCGACGAAGTCGAGCTGCAGTCGCTTCAGCGAGCCGTCGATCGCCTGCATCAGGTACTTGCGGTTGAGCGTGTCCTTGCGGTTGGCGGCGTTGCCGTCGCGGTCGAGGCCCCAGAAGAACTTGGTCGAGACGACGTAGTTGAGGCGCGGCCAGCCGAGCGCCTTGAACGCCTCGCCCATGACGAC
>JBKJJF010000046.1:0-5978 GCA_046598195.1 Rhizobacter sp.
GAGCGCCAACTTCGACGAGACACAAGACTTCGAAGGCCAGATCCGCACGCTGGCGGGTGGCCGTGGGCTGATGACGGATGCGCAGTTCAACACCGGCACCCGCTCGCAGCCCTTGGGTGACGCCAAGGCCGGTGTGAGTGCCGATCTCGATTCGCTCGCCGCTTACCTCGCCTCGCTGAACCAGTTTGCGCTGAGCCCGCTGCGCAATGGCGACGGCAGCCTGACCGCGGCGGCCACCGCCGGCCGCACGGTGTTCGTCAACCACTGCGTCTCCTGCCACTCGGGCACAGCCTTCACCGAAAGCGGCGCGGCCACGCTGCGCAACATCGGCACGCTCAAGGCCAGCAGCGGCCAACGCTCGGGCGCGCCGCTCGCCGGCATCGACACGCCCACGCTGCGCGACGTGTGGGCCACCGCGCCCTACCTGCACGACGGCTCGGCCGCCACGCTGGCCGATGCGGTGCGCGCCCACACGGGGCTCACGCTGACGACGACGCAAGTGAACGACGTGTCGGCCTACGTGGCGCAGATCGGCCGTGAAGAAACGGCCTCGCCAGCACCCACGCTGGTGGTGAATGGCCTCACGGTGGCCGACACCGCCAACGCCGCCGACTGGTCAGTGCAAAACAACCTGCAGGTCGGCAACCTGCAGTTCACCGACCGCACCTTCACCTGGGCCACGGTGCCCTCGCAGGTGGCGGGCTCGGTGTGGATCCGCAGCGCCAACGACTCCAAGGGCTTTGCCGGCAACCCGACCGTCAGCTTCACCATCAACCGCTCGGCCGATGTGTACGTGGCCATCGATGACCGCATCGGCGCGCCCTTCGGCTGGATGACGGCGGGTTGGGCGTCGACCGGCATCAAGCTGGTCAACAACGAGGCCACGCCGCGGCCGCTGACGCTGTACCGCAAGAACTTTTCGGCCGGCACGGTGAGCCTGGGAGGGGCAGCGACTGGGCACAACATGTACAGCGTGGTCGTCAAGTGAAGGCGTGACGTGATGAGCCCGTGGGGGTTCACCGCGTGGGCCAGCACCGCAGCCATGGCTGCGGTGCTGGCCACACCCGGAGCCGCAGCGCCAAACGACGCGGCCGTGCAGCGCGGCCTGCAGCTCTACGCAGGCGCCGCACCGCTGCAAGGCACGATCACCGGCCACGCGGCGCCGTTGCCGCCCTCCGCGGCGCGTTGCATCAATTGCCATGCGCTCGGCTCGGCGGGGCCGGCGCGTGCAGCGTCGGTGTCGTCTCCCGCCCCGCGTTCGTTTGGCCCCTTGCTCACACGCGAGCGGCTCACGCAGCGCATTGCGCGCCGCGGCGGGCCGCCTTCCGCGTACGACGAAGCCTCGTTCTGCCGGCTGCTGCGCACCGGCATCGACCCGGCCTATGTGCTGATCCCGCGCGAGATGCCGCGCTACGAGTTGGCCGACACCGATTGCCGCGGCCTGTGGCTGCACCTGAACCGATTGCCTTGAGGAGCCAAACCTATGTCTCTCATCTACAACCTGCCCTTGCCGCGCCGCATGGCCCTGGTGCTCGGCGTGGCCGCGCTGCTGCGCGCCGAGCGTGCAGCAGCGCATGCGAGCTTTGGCCCGGTGCAGCCGGAACAGCCAGCGCCCAGGCTGCAGGTCACCGGCATGGACGGCAAAACCTTCGACCTGGCCGGCGCCTTAAAAGGCCAAGTGACCGCGCTGCAGCTGATCTACACCGGCTGCAGCGCCACCTGCCCGATCCAGGGTGCGGTGTTCGCGCAGACGCAGGCGCTGCTGGCGCATGCCGGTGGCGACATCCGCCTGCTCTCGGTCTCGATCGACCCGCTGGGCGATGACGTGAAGGGCCTGCGCGCTTGGCTCGGCCGCCACGGCGCGCAGCCGCAGCGCTGGACGGCGGCCCTGCCCTCGATGCAACAGGTCGACCCCCTGCTCGACTTTCTGCGTGGCCGCGCCGTGGGGCCCGACCGCCACACCGCGCAGGCCTTCATCTTCGACCGCCGCGCGCGCCTCGTGCACCGCACCGAAGACATGCCCGCACCGCAGTCACTGGCCCAACTGTTGTTGAGCGTGAGCGCGCGGGGCTGACACCGACCGGGCTGGGCCCGCCAGCGGTAAAGTGCGCTTCCCCCACCCCGCCAGGAGACGGCATGAGCACTGACCACCCCACCGCGCGCATCACCTCCCGCTTCAACCGCAAGAGCACGGCCGGGGAGGTGATCGAGGGCATCGACCTGCGAGGCCGCAACGTCATCGTCACCGGCGGCGCCTCGGGCCTCGGCTTCGAGACCTCGCGCGCGCTCGCCAAGGCCGGCGCGTCGTTGACGCTGGGTGTGCGCAACGCAGCGCAAGGTGACGAGGCCGTCAACAAGATCGGCGAAGA
The DNA here is from genome assembly GCA_046598195.1 of Rhizobacter sp. Classification (GTDB taxonomy): domain Bacteria; phylum Pseudomonadota; class Gammaproteobacteria; order Burkholderiales; family Burkholderiaceae_C; genus Rhizobacter. The sequence goes on from JBKJJF010000046.1 coordinate 2,370, forward strand.
AACCGGCCACCGCGACATCCGCGTGGCCTTGCTCGACCTGGCCGACCTCACCAGCGTGCAGCGCTTTGCCGATGCGTGGCAGGCACGCGGCGAGCCGCTGCACGTGTTGATCAACAACGCCGGCATCATGGCCTGCCCGCTCACGCGCACGGCGCTCGGCTGGGAGACGCAGTTCGCCACCAACCACCTGGGGCACTTTGCGCTCACACGCGCGCTGCTGCCTTCGCTGTTGAGGGCCGATGCACCGCGTGTGGTGGCGCTCAGCTCGACGGGTCACCGCTTGAGCCCGGTTCAATTCGACGACATTCATTTCGAGCGCCGCGAGTACAACAAATGGAAGGCCTACGGCCAGGCCAAAACAGCCAACGCGTTGATGGCGCTGCACCTCGACACGCTGCACGCCAAAGACGGCCTCACCGCCAACGCCGTGCACCCGGGCGGCATCCACACCGGCCTGTCGCGCTACCTGCCGCGCGAAGAGATGGAGGCCATGGGCTGGATCAAGGCGGGCGATGCGCCGGGCACCATCCCGCCGGGTTTCAAGAACGCCGAACAAGGCGCTGCCACCAGCGTGTGGGCCGCCACCGCGCCTGAGCTACAAGGCCATGGCGGGCTCTACCTCGAAGACTGCAACGAGGCCATCCCCTCACCCGAAGGCGAGCGCCGCTTCGGCTACGTGCCGCACATCCGCGACCGCGCGGCGGCCGAGCGTTTGTGGGTGGTGAGCGAGGCCATGCTGATCGTTTGGTTTGGCTGAGGTAGGTCGCTAGTCAGGAAAAAGAAAGCGTGGTGATGCGTGTCTCGCTGGCCAACGCGTCGCTCAAGGCAGGTGGCTCACCACCCACAACCAGGCCGGTGCGGTGAGCGCGAAGGCAAAGGTCGACAGCGCAATCGCGGCGGTCGACTCGCCTTCTTGTGTTTCATAACGCTGCGCAAAGATCAGCGCGTTGTTGCCCACCGGCAGCGCCGCCGCCATCACCACCACCGACAGCGGCAGGCCGTTCAAGCCAAAACCCCAGTGCCCCACCACCAGCACCACCGCCGGCAGCAGCACCAGCTTGAGCAGCGACAAGGTGATGGCCCCCTTGGCCGCCGCCTTCACCCCGTATTGCGCCAGCGACAAACCAATCAGCACCAGGCACAGCGGCACCACCGCCTGGCCCAGTTGCACCAGCATTTCGTCGACCACCGCGGGCGTGGGCGCGCCCAGCGCATTCCACGCCAGGCCGGCGAGGATGGGCAGCACCACCGGATGGATGATGGTCTTGCGTGCGGTGTCCATCAGCATGCGGCCGACGTGCGCATCGGCCGCGCCTTGGGCGGCACGCTCGCGCGCCAGATCCCTCTCGACCAAGGCGGTGAGCACGGTCAGCAAGGTGAGCGCATGCAGGCTCACGATGGTGACGTGGATCGACAGGCCGGCCTCGCCGAACATGGCCACCGCCATCGGGATGCCCAGCTGCACCGTGTTGCCGAAGGTGGCTGTGATGGCGCGCACGCTGGGCGCGGCAACCGGCAAGCCACCGCGGCGGCGCTGCCAGGCGTACACGCCCAACATCAGCGCCACCACCGGCACAAAAAACGCCGCCAGCGTGCCCCAGGGCATGCTGGCAAATTCAATGCGCGAGGTGGTGCGAAACAGCAGCGCCGGCACAAAGATGTAGAAGGCCGCGTAACCCAGCACACGCGCCGGGTCGTTGTGGCCGAGCCAGCCCTTGCGCCCGACCACATAGCCGATCACCACCACGCCCATGATGGCGAGCAGCTTGAACAGGATGACTGAAAACATTCAGGGCGGGCTGGCACGGCGGGCCAGGCCCGCCGTGCGCTCAACGCAACTCAGTTGAAGTAATAGATCCCGTAGACGCCGCCGTGGCTGCCGTCCACGTCGCTGAGGAAGGGGTAGGTCTTGGACTTGAACTTCTCCGACACGTAGCGCAGCTTGATGCCAAACGAGCGCGACACGAAGAACTCACCTTCGACCACCGTGCCCCAGGTGGGCTTGAAGTCTTCGTTGACGATCGCACCGCTGGCGGCGCCGGAAGCGCGTGTCTTGGCAGCCGAGGTGTAGCGTGCGCCACCACCCAACCGGAACACATCGTTCAACCGGAAGTGACCCAGAAACTCCACCGGCGTGCGTTCGAAGCGCACGCTGCCGTTGGACGCGTTGGCACGATCCTGGTGGTAACTGACCATGACCTGGGCCGACACCAACGGTGTGAACTGCAGCTCCAAGCCGCCGTTGAACGCTATCAGTCCCCCCGCATGCACTCTGGCGGTTTCGCCATCGGTGTAGGTGACGGTGGCGATGGTGTCACCGCCGAAAGTGAAACCCATGCCAATCAGCGGCCGCACCTGCACGCCTTCGGCAAACGCTCCCCCCGCCATGGCCAGGCCGATGGCGGCGCAGGCAATGCTCTTTTTCATGAAAATCCCCTAGATGATGTGTTAATTGAAACCCCACGCGCGCCGTTTGATGAGGCGCGTCGCAGGGCCTAGGGATTGTGCCGCAGGGTCTCAAGCGGCCTTTTTGGCGGCCGCTTTTTTCGCCGCCGGTGCCTTGGCCACACGCGGCTGGAATTCGAAGCTCACCTTGCCTTCTTTTTTGTCGAACGCCAGGAAGGCCTTGAACTTGCGCCGCGTTTTGTTGGAGACGAAGTTCTCCAGCAGATCGGTCTTGCCGGTGCTGAGCAGCTTGCTCATCTGCTCACGCGCCACCGGCTGCGGCAAGATCATCTTGCAGCTCTTGAAGTCGCAGCTGACGCTGGCACCCACCGCGTGTTCACACACGTAGCTGCTGCCGTGTTCGAACACCCGCCCCTGGTCCTTGGGGCAGGCGCCGAGCGACTCTTGTGCCGAGAAGTCGATGGGCTCGCCCGACTCACCTTCTTTTTTGGCGTCTTCGCCAAAGTCGAATTCGAGCTTCCAGTTTTTGATCTCGTCGTCGAACACCAGCTTGAGCTCGGCCGTGAAAGGCCAACCCGCCTTGGAGCGAAACCCTTCGAGCGGGCCGATCTTCTTGTTGGCCAAAAATTCTTCGACCTCGGGCAACTCGAAGCTGCGGCTGCCGGGGATCTTGCCGATGGAAAAACCGCAGCCTTCGGCGTCGCCCGTTTTGCCACTGCAGGTGAAACGGCGGTAGTTTTCTTTCACCACACCGCCGCACTGCGGGCACGGGGTTTTGAGCGTGGCGTAGTCACCGGGGATGGTGTCGCGGTCGTATTCCTTGGCCTTGGCCACGATGCGCTGCGTCATGGCCGCGATCTCGGCCATGAAGGTTTCGCGGCTCAGCTTGCCCTTTTCCATCTCGGACAACTGGTACTCCCAGTTGCCGGTGAGTTCGGGCTTGGTCAGGTCTTCCACCCCCAGGCCGCGCAACAGCGTGGTGAGCTGGAAGGCCTTGGCCGTGGGGACGAGCTCGCGGCCGTCGCGGTAGATGTATTTCTCCATCAACAGGCCTTCGATGATGGCCGCGCGCGTGGCTGGCGTGCCCAGGCCCTTCTCCTGCATGGCCTCGCGAAACTCTTCGTCGTCGATCAGCTTGCCGGCGCCTTCCATGGCGCTCAGCAGCGTGGCTTCGGTGTAGCGCGCGGGGGGCTTGGTCTTGAG
>JBKJJF010000070.1:0-11520 GCA_046598195.1 Rhizobacter sp.
CGGAAAGCGGCGCTGCTCCTTCCTGGATTGCTTGCCCGGCGACTTCGGCAGCGTGCGCCACATGTCGTTGATCTGCTGCTGCAGGTAGGCCTCGCGGTCCTTGCGCCGCAATTCCTCCTCCACCAGCGACAGCTTCTGCGGCCGGCGATAGCGGTCGACGCCGTAATGCATCAGCGCGTGGCAACCGTCCAGGATTTCCTCCACCGTGTCCAGGCCGTGGCGCTCCTCGCACTCGGCGATGTAGGCCTTGGCGTAGACCAGGTAATCGACGATCGAGCTGGCGTCGGTCCACATCCGGAACAGGTAGTTGCCCTTGAAGAACGAGTTGTGGCCGAAGCAGGCATGGGCCATCACCAGTGCCTGCATCGGCATGGTGTTTTCTTCCATCAGGTAGGCGATGCAGGGATCGGAATTGATCACGATCTCGTAGGCCAGGCCCATGTGGCCGCGCCGGTAATTCTTCTCGCTGGAGATAAACTGCTTGCCGAACGACCAGTGCCGGTAGTTCACGGGCATGCCGACCGAGGCATAGGCATCGAGCATCTGTTCGGCGGAGATCAGCTCCAGCTGCACCGGGTAGGTGTCGAGGCCGAAGCCCTGGGCCGTCTTCTTGATTTCCTCGAAGTAGGTTTCGATCAGCTCGAAGGTCCAGTCGGACGGACTGGGCATGCGCTCGTGGCGGGTGACGACTGGCTCGCTCATAAGGCCTCCTCGCCGGCTCAGGCCGGGGCCGGGGTTTTCTTGAACAGGTCGCGAAACACCGGAAAGATCTGCGACGGCGTGACGATTTTCTGCATCGCGAAGTGCGGGTTGGCGTCGCGCACCCGGGTGTACTCCTCCCACAGGTTCTGGTCCTCGTCGGCGACCTGGACGTAGGCGAAGTAGCGGCACAGCGGCAACAGCTTGTCGTCCAGCAGTTCTCGGCACTTGGACGAATCCTGCTGCCAGTTGTCGCCGTCCGAGGCCTGGGCGCCGTAGATATTCCATTCGCTGGAGTTGTATCGCGTCCGGATCACCTCGTGCATGAGCGTCAGCGCGCTGGAAACCACGGTGCCGCCGCTCTCGGTGGCGTGGAAGAACTCGTCCTCGGTCACTTCCGCGGCCTGGGTGTGGTGCCGGATGAAGATCACGTCGGTCTGCTGGTAGTGGCGCGAGAGGAACAGGTACAGCAGGATGAAGAAGCGCTTGGCCAGGTCCTTGCGCGCTTCGTCCATCGAACCCGAGACGTCCATCAGGCAGAACATCGCGGCCTTGCTGGTGGGCACCGGCTCGCGCACCCGGTTGCGGTAACGCAGGTCAAATGGGTCCAGGAACGGGACGCGCTTGAGCCTGTCCTTGAGCGCCTGGATCTCGACCTTGACGGCGGCGAGTTCGGCTGCGGGCGCGTCGCCACGCTCCTCCAGTTGCCTGAGGTAGTCCTGCAGCTTGCGCAGTTCGATCCGGGCGTCGCCGCCCATGGCGATCCGGCGCCCCAGTGCGGTGCGCATCGAACGCACCACGTGCAGGCTGGTGGGATTGCCTTCCGAGACGTAGCCGGCGCGGCGCGACTTCCACTCCGGGGCGTCGGCCAGCAGCTGGGTGCGGATCAGCCGCGGCAGGGCCAGGTCGTCAAAGAAATAGTTCATGAACTCTTCGCGGCTGATGCGAAAGACGAAGTCGTCTTCGCCGCTGCCGTCGGCCGAGGCGCCTTGTCCCTGGCCGCTGCCTCCCCCCTGCGGCTTGGCGATGCGGTCGCCCTTTACGTATTCCTGGTTGCCGGGGTGGACCATCTCGCGGGTGCCGCCCGGGCCGTGGTTGAAGGTCGGCTCGGACACATCGCGCCGCGGCAGCGTGATGTCCGTGCCCTCCTCGATGTCGCGGATGCTGCGGTCGCCCACCGCCTTGCGCACCGCGTCCTTGATCTGGTCGCGGTAGCGGCGCAGGAAGCGCTCGCGGTTGCCGATGGACTTGTTCTTTCCCGACAGGCGCCGATCGATCACCTGGTGCAGCATGGGGGTCTCCCGGCGGCTGGTGGGCACTGCTGGTTTCTCCGATCCTTCTTCAGGAACTCTTGCGCACGCGCAGGTACCACTCGCACAGCAGGCGGACCTGGCGGTGCGTGTAGCCCTTCTCGACCATCCGGTTGACGAAGTCCTCGTGCTTCTTCTGCTCGTCGGCGCTGGCCTTGGCGTTGAACGAGATCACCGGCAGCAGGTCTTCGGTGTTGGAGAACATCTTCTTCTCGATCACCGTGCGCAGCTTTTCGTAGCTGGTCCAGACCGGGTTCTTGCCGGCGTTGCTGGCGCGGGCCCGTAGCACGAAGTTGACGATCTCGTTGCGGAAGTCCTTCGGGTTCGACAGGCCGGCCGGCTTCTCGATCTTCTCGAGTTCCGCATTCAACGCGCCGCGGTCGAAGATCTCGCCGGTGTCGGTGTCGCGGAACTCCTGGTCCTGGATCCAGAAGTCGGCATACGTCACGTAACGGTCGAAGATGTTCTGGCCGTACTCGGAATAGGACTCGAGGTACGCCGTCTGGATTTCCTTGCCGATGAACTCGGCATATTTGGTCGACAGATGCTCCTTGATGAACGCGAGGTACTTCTGCTCTAGCTCGGCCGGGAACTGCTCGCGTTCGATCTGCTGCTCAAGCACGTACATCAGGTGCACCGGGTTGGCGGCGACTTCGGTGCTATCGAAGTTGAAAACCTTGCTGATGATCTTGAAGGCGAAGCGTGTCGAGACACCGCTCATGCCTTCATCCACACCCGCGTAGTCGCGGTACTCCTGGAAGCTCTTGGCGCGCGGGTCGGTGTCTTTGAGGTTTTCACCGTCATACACCAGCATCTTGGAATAGAGCGACGAGTTCTCAGGCTCCTTCAAGCGCGTGAGCGAGGCAAACTGGCTCATCATCTTCAGCGTGCCGGGCGCGCAGGTGGCTTGCGCCAGCGACGAGCCGCGCAGAAGTTTTTCGTAGATCTTCACCTCTTCGCTCACACGCAGGCAGTACGGCACCTTCACGATGTAAATGCGGTCGAGGAAGGCTTCGTTGTTCTTGTTGTTGCGAAAGGTCTTCCACTCGCTCTCGTTGCTGTGCGCAAGCACGATGCCGTCGAACGGGATGGCGCCAAAGCCTTCAGTGCCTTTGTAGTTGCCTTCTTGCGTGGCGGTCAGCAAGGGGTGCAGCACCTTGATCGGCGCCTTGAACATTTCAACGAACTCCAGCAGGCCCTGGTTGGCCAGGCACAGGCCGCCGGAGTAGCTGTACGCATCGGGGTCGTCTTGTGCGTAGGTTTCGAGCTTGCGGATGTCGACCTTGCCCACCAGCGAGCTGATGTCTTGGTTGTTTTCGTCACCCGGCTCGGTCTTGGCGATGCCCACTTGTTTGAGCACCGAGGGGAAGCGCTTGACGACCTTGAACTTACGGATGTCACCGCCAAACTCGTCGAGACGTTTCACGGCCCAAGGTGACAAGATGCGTTGCAGGTAGCGACGCGGAATGCCGTATTCCTTTTCGAGAATGGGCCCGTCTTCGATCGCATCAAACAAGCCGAGTGGCGACTCGTTCACGGGCGAGCCCTTGATGGCGTAGAACGGCACCTCTTGCATCAGCGACTTGAGTCGCTCCGCAATCGACGACTTGCCGCCACCCACCGGCCCCAGCAGATAAAGAATCTGCTTCCTTTCTTCCAGCCCCTGCGCCGCATGGCGGAAGTAAGAGACCACCTGTTCGATGGCGTCTTCCATGCCGTAAAACTCGGCGAAGGCGGGGTAGATCTTGATGACCTTGTTGGCGAACAAGCGCGAGAGGCGCTGGTCGTTGCGTGTGTCGATGCTTTGAGGCTCACCGATGGCCCTGAGCATGCGCTCGGCGGCGGTGGCATACGCAATCGGGTTGCGCTTGCATTCGGCGAGGTACTCCTCGAGTGAGAGTTCCTCTTCACGCGTGCGCTCGAATCGAGCGGCGAAATGGCTGATCACATCCATGCTGACCTCCTAGATCTCAGGAAGACAAGTGCCGGGGGCCACCTCGGCAATCGTCTGGGGAAGTTCTGATGAAGCCCGCGTCAGGCTTCATCAGAGCTTTCCTTTTTGTCAGCTGTCTCAGCTGCTTGTGATCAAGCTTGAGTCATTGTGAGAGCAATCAGGTCTTGAGAAGAAGCGAAATATCACCGTTGTTTGAGCTTTGCAAGGAGTGTGCCGATCGCTCCTCACCGCTGCCCAAGATACGCCTATGCGTTCGACAAGCCAAGTTTTTCGAGCAGGCCATTGAGTTCATCGAGCGAACCGAACTGAATCGCCACCTCACCTTGTTCGCCACGCTTGGTTCTTTTTTTAACGCGGATTTCTACTTGAGCCGTCAAGGCGTCGGAAAGTTCTTCTTCGATGCGTGAAATATCGCGTGATTTCTCTTTGGCCACGCGCAGCAGGGGCTTTTGACGCGAGGTCATGGCCCTCGCGACCAGCTTTTCGGCCTCGCGCACGCTGAGTTTTTTGCCGACGATCTCGGCGGCGCTGAGTATTTGCTGCGCACCTTCGAGCGGCAACAACGCGCGTGCATGGCCCATGTCGATGTCGCCGGCCATCAACATTTGTTGCACCGGCTCGGCCAGGTTGAGCAGGCGCAGCAGGTTGCTTGCTGCACTGCGCGAGCGGCCCACGGCCTGCGCGGCTTGCTCGTGCGTGAGGTGGAATTCGTTGACCAGGCGCGCAATGCCTTGTGCTTCTTCGAGCGGGTTGAGGTCTTCGCGCTGGATGTTTTCAATCAGCGCCATCGCGGCGGCGGCTTCATCGGGCACGTCTTTCACGAGCACCGGCACTTCATCGAGGCCCGCGAGTTTGGCCGCGCGTACGCGGCGCTCACCCGCGATGATCTCGAAGCGGTTTTCACCCACCGGCCGCACGAGGATGGGCTGCATGATGCCCTGCGCCTTGATGCTTTCGGCCAGCTCGTAGAGCGAGCCTTCGTCCATGCGTGTGCGGGGCTGGTACTTTCCGGGCTGCAGTTGCGCGAGCTTCAAGACACGTGGCGCGCCGTCGTTGGCGGGAGTCGGGTTGTCGTTGACTTTGGGGCCGAGCAGAGCTTCGAGGCCGAGGCCGAGGCCTTTGGGTTTTTTGGTGACCATGCGGGGATTCTGGCCGATCAGGCCGCGGCCTCGATCAGAGCGTGCAACATCGCGCGGCCCTGCGGCCAGTCACCCAGGCCCGACTCGCCGTTGATGTGGCCGCGCGCGCCCACCGACATCAGCTCGCTGCCCCAGTCGGCCGCCATCTGCGCGGCGCGGTCGGGTGCGCCATAGGGGTCGTTGCTGCTGACCACGGCCATGCTTTTGAACGGCAGGCGCTTGCGCAGCAGGGGCCGCCACGGGGCCAGCTGAGGCGGCATGTCGTCACGCTCGACGTCGGGCAAGGCCACCAACATCGCCGCCCTCACCCGATGTGTGTGCTGCGAGTGTGCGGCCCAGGCGGCCACCAGTTGGCAGCCCAGGCTGTGCGCCACCAGCACGGCCGGCGTGTCGCTTTGCAGCAGCACCTCTTCAAGCCGGGCCATCCAGTCGCCACGTTTGGGCCACAACCAATCGTCTTGCTCGACACGCTGGTCGCCATGCAATTGTTCCCAGCGGCTTTGCCAATGGGCAGCGTCGGAGTTGAGCCAGCCGGGCAGCAACAGCACGCGCCAGTGAGTCACAGGGAAAACCTCAGTGTTTGCCATGCGGGTGATTTATCCTCGGGGCTCGTCGATTTGAAGGTGAAGACCATGACTTACCGGGTGTTTGTGGACGGCCAAGAAGGCACCACCGGGCTGCGCATCAACGAGTATCTCGCCAGCCGCGCTGACATCGAGGTGCTGCGCATCGCGCCCGAGCGCCGCAAAGATGCCGATGAACGCGCCCGCTTGCTCAACGCCGCCGACGTGGCCTTCCTCTGCCTGCCCGACGCTGCCGCCAAAGAAGCCGCGGCCCTGGTCAACAACCCCAAGACTTGCATCATCGATGCGAGCACCGCGCACCGCACCTCGCCCGATTGGGCCTTCGGCCTGCCCGAGCTGGCAGCCGACCAACGCGCCAAGCTGCGCGCCAACAAACGCATCTCCAACCCTGGGTGCCATTCCAGCGCCTTCATTCTGTTGCTGCGCCCGCTGGTCGATACCGGGCTGGTGCCTGCGGGCCTGCCCATCAGCGCCAGCTCGATCACCGGCTACTCGGGCGGCGGCAAGAAGATGATCGAGCAGTACGAAGCCGGCCCCGACCCGCTGCTGGACTCACCCCGGCCTTATGGGCTGACGCTGGCGCACAAACACATCCCCGAGATGGCGGCCCACACCGGCCTGCTGCACAAACCCGTCTTCATGCCCATCGTCGGTAGGTTTTTCAAGGGTTTGAGTGTGAGTGTGCCCTTGCATCTGTCGCAACTTTCTCCAGGCACCACGGCTGAAAAACTGCAACAAACGCTGGCCGAGCGTTATGCCGGCGAGCGCTTCATCCGCGTTTTGCCGTTGCGTGACCCGGCGGCTGTGGAAGCAGGGTTTTTTGACGTCCAGGCCTGCAACGACACCAACCGTGTTGACATCTTCGTGTTTGCCAACGAGACCCAAGCCATCCTGATGGCCCGGCTCGACAACCTGGGCAAAGGCGCCAGCGGTGCGGCGGTGCAGTCGATGAACGTGCACCTGGGTGTGGACGAATCGCTGGGGTTGGTCTGAAAGGTCAACAGCGCCGGGCGGCGCCCCCTGGGGGCAGGAGCGCCGCGACTAGGGGGCTGAAGCCCTGTAGTGATAGGCGTAGCCATCGGTGAACCCGAGCCGGTGGTAAACAGCCCGCGCCGGGTGGTTGTCACCCTCGACCTGCAAATACGCATGGCGTGCACCGTGCTCCCGCGCATGCAGCAGCATGTGTTGGCACAGCAGGCGCGCACAGCCCCTGCCCCGTGCGGCGGGCGCGGTGAACACGTCGTACAAACCCACCAGATCGGCCTCAATGGCGTACTGGCCGCAGGCCAACACCTCGCCGTGAGAGCGCAGCTCGAAGGCGTGAAACGGCACCGGCGAGTGCAGCAGCCGCTCGGCGTGCGCTTGGCGCTGTGACAAGGGTGAGCCGCGCAGGGCGCCCACCCGCTGTGCAAACGGATCGAGGCCGACGCCCTGCACCGACAGGTCGGCGGGAAAGCTCAGTGGCGGCAAATCGTTCAAGCCGGCGCGCACCATCACCCGGGTGTCGTCAATGCTGTTCAGGCCCATCGTGGCCAGCGTGGCGTCGAGGTGGGCCGGCCGCGTGAAAGGCGTGATGCGGATCACCAGCGGCAGGTTGGCCTGCTTGAACACCTGTTCGCACAAGGCCAGGCGCTCGCCCACGGTGAGCCGACCGTCGGCCACGGCGTTCACACAACGGGCCCGTTTGGCCTTGCCGGCCGAAAAGCGCACCAACCAGCCGTCGACCCAACGCTGTTGGGGCGGCGCGCTGGCGTTGAGCCCAGCGTCTTCGACCCGCGACAACAAGCTTGGGTCGAAATGCGGGTTGAGGGCGTGCGGCGCCAGTTGCATCAGCTCGCCTCGACGCGCTGCACCATCTCTTGTGCAAACTCCATGAAGGACTGCGCGCCCTTGGACGCCGGGTCGAACACCACCCCCGGCAGGCCGTAGCTCGGCGCCTCGGCCAGGCGCACGTTGCGCGGGATCACGGTGTTGAACACCTTGTCGCCAAAGTGTGCCTTGAGCTGCTCGCTCACCTGCTGCTGCAGCGTGATGCGCGGGTCGAACATCACCCGCAGCAAACCGATGATTTGCAGGTCGGGGTTGAGGTTGGCGTGCACCTGCTTGATGGTGTTGACCAGGTCGGAGAGCCCTTCGAGCGCGAAGTACTCACACTGCATCGGCACCACCACCCCGTGAGCGCTGCACAAGCCGTTGAGCGTGAGCAGGCTCAAGGACGGTGGGCAGTCGATCAGCACAAAGTCGTAGTCAGTGGCCACGGCGGCGATGGCCCCCTTGAGACGCTTGTCACGCCGCTCCAGATCGACCAGCTCCACCTCGGCGCCAGCCAGCTCGCGGTTGGCACCCAGCACGTCGTAGCCGACCTTCTCGTTGTGCACTCGGGCTTCGGCGATGCTGGCCGATTCAAGCAGCACGTCATACACCGTCAGCTGCAGGGCACGCTTGTCGACCCCCGAGCCCATGGTGGCATTGCCTTGCGGGTCGAGGTCGATCACCAGCACACGCTGGCCGACCTTGGCCAACCCAGCGGCGAGGTTGACGGTGGTGGTGGTTTTGCCAACACCGCCCTTTTGGTTGGCAACGCAGAAGATGCGGGTCATGGGCGATCCGGTGATTGAAAGAAAAAGGACATCGTCAATGGCTGGCCAGGCGCACGCCGAAGCCGACCAGGAACACGCCCGCCAGCTTTTCGAGCCAGCGTGCCAGGCGCTTGTGGGACTTGACCCGGCTCGACACCGCGCCGGCAAAGGCACACAGGCTGAGGCAGTAAACAGCGGTGATGAGAGCGATCGTGGCGGCCATCGCCGCAAAGGTCACCGCACCCAGGTGGGTGGCCGGGTTGATGAAGAGCGGAAAGAAGGCCATGTAAAACACGATCGCCTTGGGGTTGAGCAAGGTGATCAGCAAGGCTTGGCGAAGGTAGTGGTGTGGCTCGATGCGAATGGGCGACGACGCATCGCCCTCCTTCGCCAAGATGAGCCGCAGGCCGACCCAGGCCAGGTAAGCCGCCCCGGCGTACTGCACCACCCGAAACGCCAGCGGGTGCGCCGCCAACAAAGCCGCCACCCCCGCCACCGCCAGCCACAACAAGATCTGGTCACCGACGATCACCCCCAAGGTGGCGGCGACACCGGCACGAAACCCGCCCTTGGCCGTGGACGTGAGCAGCGCAAACGTGCCCGGCCCGGGCAAGGCCAGAAACACCAGGATCGAGAAGCAGAAGGTGCCGTAGTCAGAAATGCCGAACAAGGTCATGGCGATCTCACAGCGAAGGGGCGCGTCGAATCCAAACCAGGCAGCGCTCGGCATCCAAGCCAGGCACCGTCAGTTGTTCCACGTGAAACACATCCCATTCTGGGGGCACGGCAGCGATTTCATCGCTGGGGTCCTTGCCTTTCATCGCCATCCAGACACCGTCGTCGGCCAACAACTGCCGGGTCAAGCGGGTGAAGTCAACCAACGAGGCAAAGGCCCGCGAGGTGATCACGTCAAACGGTTTCAGGCGCAGGTCTTCCACCCGGGCGTGGGCCGCACTCAGGTTGGGCAGCTTCAACTCGGCCGCCGCCTGCCGTATAAAACTCGCCTTCTTGCCGACGGTGTCGACGCAGGTCACGCTCAGGCTGGGCACCAGCGCCGCCAGCACCACGCCAGGCAAACCACCGCCACTGCCCACGTCGAGCAAACGTGCCGGCCGGTCACCGAGGTGGCGCAACAAGGGGGGCAGCGCCGCCAGGCTGTCGAGCAAGTGGTGGGTCAACATCTCGGCCGGCTTGCGCACAGCCGTCAGGTTGTAAACCTGGTTCCACTTGCTCAGCAGCGCCTGGTAAGCGAGCAAGCTGTCGCATTGGGCGTCACTCAGCGGCAGGCCGAGCACCTGCGCACCTTGTTTCAGCAACTCACGCTGCTCAAGCGGCATTGCGGCCCGGCAGTTCGTTGGCAGCAAGGCCCTTGAAGCGACCCTTCTTCAGGTGGATCAGCAGCAGCGAAATGGTCGCCGGGGTGATGCCCGAGATGCGCGAGGCCTGGCCCAAGGTTTCGGGCCGGTGGGTGGTGAGTTTCTGCCGGGCCTCAAAGCTGAGCGCGGTGACCTGCGCATAGTCCAGCTCGGCCGGCAGGCGCAGGCCTTCGAAGTGAACGACACGCTCCACTTCTTCGTTTTGCTTGTCGATGTAGCCGGCGTACTTGATGCTGATCTCGGCTTGCTCGATCACCACATGGGCCAACTCGGCGCCCAGCTCTGACTGCAGTGTTTCACGTGAAACACCGGCCTCGGGTTTGGCGATCGCGGCCACTGCCGCCAAAGCGTCAAAGCTAACTCCCGGGCGGCGCAGCAGGTCGGCCAGGCTGTATTCGTGGTCGATGGCCTTGCCCAGCAGACGCTCAGCATCGGCATCGGGCAGGTTGTTGGGGTGCACCCAGGTCGACTTGAGGCGCTCAGTTTCGCGTGCGACGGCATCACGTTTGCGGTTGAAGGCATTCCAGCGAGCGTCATCGACCAAACCCAACTCGCGGCCGATCTCGGTCAGCCGCATGTCGGCGTTGTCTTCGCGCAGCTGCAGCCGGAACTCAGCGCGGCTGGTGAACATGCGGTACGGCTCGGTCACGCCCTTGGTGATGAGGTCATCGACCAACACGCCCAGGTAGGCTTGGTCGCGGCGCGGTGTCCAGGCGTCTTTGCCTTGCACCTGCAGCGCGGCGTTGATGCCGGCGAAGAGGCCTTGGGCCCCCGCCTCTTCATAGCCGGTGGTGCCGTTGATCTGGCCGGCGAAGAACAGGCCAGCGATTGACTTGGTTTCGAAGCTGGCTTTCAGGGCACGCGGGTCGAAGTAGTCGTACTCGATGGCATAACCGGGGCGCAGGATGTGGGCGTTTTCGAGCCCGCGCATCGAGCGCACGGCGGCGAGCTGAATGTCGAACGGCAAGCTGGTGCTGATGCCATTCGGGTAGAACTCGTGCGTGGTCAGGCCCTCGGGCTCCAGAAAGATCTGGTGCGAGTCTTTGTCGGCAAAGCGGTTGACCTTGTCTTCGATGCTCGGGCAATAACGCGGCCCCACGCCTTCGATCACACCGGTGAACATGGGGCTGCGATCAAAGCCCGAACGGATGATTTCGTGGGTGCGTTCGTTGGTGTGGGTGATCCAGCACGGCACTTGCTGCGGGTGCTGTGAGGCATGGCCCATGAAGCTGAACACCGGCACCGGGCGGTCTGCAGGCGTGCCGTCTGCCGAGGGCACGCCGTCACCCGGTTGTTCGGTGAGCACACTGAAATCGATGCTGCGCCCATCCAGGCGCGGCGGTGTGCCAGTCTTCAAGCGGCCTTGCGGCAGCTTCAGCTCTTTCAGCCGCGCTGACAGACGCACCGCCGGCGGGTCACCCGCCCGCCCTGCCGCATGGCTTTGCAAGCCGACGTGGATCTTGCCGTCGAGGAAGGTGCCCGCCGTCAGCACCACAGTTTTGCCACGGAAGCGAATGCCAACTTGCGTGACAGCCCCTACCACACGGTCGCCCTCGACCATCAGGTCGTCGACCGCTTGCTGAAACAGCGTGAGGTTCGGCTGGTTTTCCAACCGGTGGCGGATGGCGGCCTTGTACAAGATGCGGTCGGCCTGCGCCCGGGTCGCCCGCACGGCCGGCCCCTTGGAGCCATTCAAGATGCGGAACTGGATGCCCGATTCGTCGGTGGCCGCGGCCATGGCGCCGCCCAAGGCATCGATCTCCTTGACCAAGTGGCCCTTGCCGATGCCGCCGATCGACGGGTTGCAGCTCATCTGGCCGAGCGTTTCGATGTTGTGCGTCAGCAGCAAGGTGCTCACGCCCATGCGCGCCGCCGCCAG
>JBKJJF010000094.1:0-38375 GCA_046598195.1 Rhizobacter sp.
ACACCGACAACACGCTGCGGCGCCTGAGCTGGTCGGCCACCGGCGCCACGCTGCAAGCCAGCCTGTACACATTCACCAGCACGCCCACCGGTGACTCGCTCGATTTGAGAATTGACGGCAACACCCTCTACTTCACAGACGGGCTGGCGATTCGCCGCATGGTAGGCATGGGTGCCGCGGAGCTGATCACAACGCTGAGCCCCACCCTGGGCGACCAGCTGGAAATCGCAGCCGTGTTGCCCACACATCTGATCTTGCGGCAGTCAAGCAGCACCGCAGGCGGGAGCGACAGCATTCTGAGCCTGGCCAGGCAGGGCAATGTCTTGCACACGCTCGTCACTGCGCCCAGCACCTACCCCTTGGGCTCCACCGACAACAGCGTGTTCTATCAGTCCGCTGTGTGGTCAGCCGGTTTCAGCTTCACATCAAGCACCCACCGCGTCAACCTGGACGGCAGCAATGACACCGTGATCGTGGCCAGCGCCGACCAATCCGCGAGGGGCATCTATCAACGCGAGTGGTCCTTCAACCGCAACGTTCCCCTGGACGGCTTCTGGTGGTGCGAGCGTGCTGCGGGCGACACCAATTGCCGCAACGGCACTGTCAAGCAGTACAAGATCAGCACCGGGGTCACCACCACGCTCGGCCAGTTGTCGCACGCAGGCCAGTACACCAGCTGGGACACCCTGGGCGCCGGGTTCAGCTTGGTAGCGTTCTTTGACAGCCCACTTGTGATCCATGCCCGGGGCCTGCGCCAAGGCAGCTCGGCCATGGAAGACGAGATCTACATCGCCCAGCCCGGCGTTGCCAACTCGCTGGTGCGCACCAGCCTCGCGCCTTAGAGCGCCCTATTCGCTGACTCGCTGGTCTCTTTTTTGGAGGCCAGCCCCCGACAACCGGGTTGGCAATCTTGCGCGTGCTCAGGTGGCCGCAGCAGCGGAATCGACCAGCCCATGCCGGCGCATCAACGCGGCCCGTCGGTGAGGCAAAAAGTTGATGCGCGACGCATCGCCGTGAACGGCCGCGACGAGCCGCGCATCCATCAGCGCAAACCAGAGCGGGGGCAAGTAGGCGATCGTGAACATGCCGAAGTAGCCGTTGGGCAGCTGGGGTGCGTCGTCAAAATGGCGCAACGACTGATAGCGCCGCATCGGGTGGGCGTGATGATCCGAGTGCCGCTGCAGGTGGAACACGGCCCAGTTGGAGAAGACGTGGTTGCTGTTCCACGAATGTTGCGGCGCACAGGGTTCGACCCGGCCGCCGGGGCCGAGGTTGCGCAGCAGCCCGTAGTGCTCGATGTAGTTGGCCGTGGTGAGCTGGAAGTTGGCCCACAGCGAGGCCGCCAGCAGGAACACAAGCACCTGCGGGCCCAGCCACACGGTCAGCGTCGACCACAGCGCAACGGTGATCAGCGCGGGCTGCAGCAGTTCGTTGTGCAGCGACCAGAACGGCAGGCCGTCGGCCTTCATGCGCGCGCGCTCGAGCTGCCACGCACGCCGGAATGCGCCGGGCATCTCGCGCAGCGCGAAGCGCCAGATGCCTTCGCCCATGCGCGATGAAGCCGGGTCGGCGGCCGTCGCCACGTCGCGGTGGTGGCCGCGGTTGTGCTCGATCGTGAAATGGCCGTAGAACGTGGGCGCCAGCACGATCTTCGCGAGCCAGCGTTCGAGGCGCGATTTTTTGTGGCCCAGCTCGTGGCCCAGGTTGATGCAAAAGCCGCCCACCATGCCCGTGGTCATCACGATGGCCAGCTGGCCCGACCACGAAAGCGGCGTGCTCGCGTAGAACCACGCCCCGTACACGAACGCGCCCCACAGCAGCGGCACCAGCGCATAGGTCACACGGCGGTAGAACGGATCGGCATCGAGCCGCGGCACGGCCTCCTCGGGCGGATTGCTGGTGTCGGCCCCGAGCGTGAGGTCGATCAGAGGCGCCACGCCGTAGACGAAGATCACCGGAAGCCACAGCATCAGCGCCATCGGCCAGGCGCTGTAGAGCAGCGGGCCGAGCCCGACCAACGTCGGCACGAGCAGCGAGAGCACCCACGCATGCCGCTTGCGGTCGACATAAGGCACAGGCGGAACGGGCGTGGTGGTCATGTTCATGGTGATGGCCAGTGTGGCTGGCCGCGTCCCGGGCTGACACCGATGCGGCTGCCAACGAATCGTCATAAAGTGACAAAGACGGCGCCAGGTGCCCCATTCAAGGGAAGACACTGAGACGTCTGCATCGCCACGCACCATGTCTCGCCCTGTCATCGCTCACCCCCCGCTGCCGCAGCCCGGCTCGCTCGTGCCGGTGATCTACGCCCGCCTGCTGCGCATGCTGCTGCAACACGCCGAGGTCGACGTAGACGGCGTGCTCGCCGCCGCCGGCCTCAACTGGGCCACGCTGGTGACCGACGACAAGCGCCTCGGCCGCGACACCATCGTGCGCCTGGCCGAAGCCGCGATGGCCGCCACGCGCCGCCCGTGGCTGGGCCTGGATCTGGGCGGCGGCGCGCCGGTGTCGGCACACGGCGCGCTGGGCTACGCCGTCGTCACCAGCCGCAACCTGCGCGAGGCGATGCTGACGATGGCGCGCTACGGCACCACGCGCAACGACGCCATGGCGTGGGCCTGCAGCGACACCCGCGACGGCTTGACGGTGCACGCCACCGAACGCACCGACCTCGGCCGTGTGCGCGGCTTCGTCATCGACACCGTGCTCGGTGCGGTCTTGCGCATGATCGAGGCCGCGGTGGGCCAGGTTCCCGCGAGCCTGCGCATTGAGCTGCCGCTGCCGGCGCCGGCGTGGCGCGGGCAGTACCAGCGCTTCGGCGTCGCCGAGGTGTCGTTCGACCGACCGGCCTTCGCGTTCCATTTTGCGCAGCGCGACCTGGCGCTGCCGTGCATCGGCGCCGACGCGAAGGCGCACGCAAGCGCCTGCCGCGAGTGCGAGGAGGCGCTCGCCGAGTCCGCCGGGGCCGGCATGGCGCAACGCGTGGCGGGGCTGCTGGCCAGCGTCGACGAGGGTGCCTACCCGCGCATGGCCGACGTCGCCGTGCGCTGCGGCATCTCGCCGCGCACGCTGATCCGCCGTCTGCACGAGGACGGCGCCACGTTCCAGCAGCTGCTCGACGCGGCCCGCAAGCAGCGCGCGCTGTGGATGCTGATGCACACGGCCGAGCCGGTGGAGGAGATCGCGGCACGCCTGGGCTACGTCGACACCTCCAACTTCAGCCGCACCGTGCGCCGCTGGTTCGGCGCCTCGCCGCGCGAGCTGCGCGAGGCGCCGGGCAAGGCGACGCCGCAGCCGTAGGGCCCAGACGCGCTAAGGTCGGGGGCATGCACCTGCTCGGCTCGCCCGCCCGCTATGTTCTCGCCCACCCCGGCCGCTTCTTGTGGCAAACGGTGAAGGCCTTTCGTGCCAACCAGGGCCTGCTGCTGGCCGGGGCGGTGGCGTATTACGCGCTTCTGTCCATCGTGCCGCTGCTGATCTTGAGCGTGATCGTGCTCTCGCACGTGATCGACCAGGCCGAGTTGCTGACCACGGTCGGGCGCTATCTGGAGTGGCTGATTCCGGGCCAGTCGCGCGCCATCGTGGGCGAGCTGGCCAACTTTCTGATGCACCGCGATGTCATCGGCTGGGTGTTGCTCGCGACGATGCTGTTTTTCAGTTCGCTCGCGTTCACCGTGCTGGAGAACGCAATGTCGGTGATCTTCTTGCACCGGGTGGCGGTGCGGCGGCGGCACTTTTTGGTGTCGGCGCTGCTGCCCTATGGCTACATCTTGTCGCTGGGGGCCGGCCTGCTGCTGGTCACGCTGGTGGCGGGCAGCTTGCAGGTGCTGGGCGAAGAGAGCTTCAGCTTCCTCGGCCGCGAGTGGTCGCTGAGGGGGGTGTCAGGGCTGCTGCTGTACCTGCTGGGCCTGGTGGGCGAGGTGTTTGTGCTGACCTCGGTCTACCTGGTGATGCCGGTGGGGCGGCTGGCGCTGCGGCATGCGCTGATCGGCGCCATCACCGCTGCGCTGCTGTGGGAAATCACGCGCCACGTGCTGGTCTGGTACTTCAGCTCGCTGTCGCAGGTGAACGTGGTCTACGGCTCGCTCACCACGGCGATCGTGGTGTTGCTAAGCCTGGAGATCGCGGCGGCGCTGCTGCTGTTTGGCGCGCAGGTGATCTCTGAATACGAGCGCATCGGCCGCGGCAGCGAGGCGCCGCCGCAGCCGTTTCACACCGACTGACTTACTTCGAGGCTGCGGAGGCCGGCGCCGAGACGGGGGCCGAGGCGGGGGCCGAGGCGGGGGCCGAGGCGCCCACCACGTCGATCTTGGCTGCGGCCTTCAGGGTGTCGAGCTGTTTGCGCATGTTTTGCTGTTGCAGCTGCTGGCTCAGTTGGGGCTTGAGCGAGTCGATGGGCGGGGCTTCGATGGCGCGTGAGTCTTCGAGCAGGATCACGTGGTAACCGAATTGGGTCTTGACCGGCACTTCGGTGAACTTGCCTTTTTCGAGCGTGCGCACAGCGGCGCCGAACTCGGGCACCATTCTTTGGGCATCAAACCAGCCAAGGTCGCCGCCGCTCGACTTGGAGCCCGGGTCTTTGGTTTTGGTGCTGGCCAGCTTGGCAAAAGCCGCCGGGGTCTTCTTGAGGGTGGCGATGATGTCTTTGGCCTCGGCTTCAGTGGCCACCAAGATGTGGCGCGCCTTGTACTCGGAGCCGCCCGACACGGTCTTGATGCGCTCGTACTCGGCCTTCACCATCTCGTCGGTGACGGGGTTCTTCTTGATGTAGTCCTCGACGTAGGCGTTGGCCAGCACCGATTGTTTGATCGCTTCCACTTGTTGCAAAAACTCAGGTGTCTTGTCGAGGCCTTGTTTGGCCGCTTCCTGGGCGATCACCATTTGCAGCGTCAGGCTGTCGAGGATGGCCTTGCGCGACTCCGGCGAGTCGGGTTGACCCGAGCCGCCGCGCTGCTTGAGGATCAGGTCGACCGTGCCCTGGTTGATGGCGGTGCCGTTCACCGTGGCGACCAGCGGGCCGCTGGCGGCCGTGGCTGCGGGCGTGGCGCCTTTGCCGCCACCGCAGGCGCTGAGGGCCAGCAGTGAGGCTGCGCTGGCCAGAATAATTGTGTGTTTGAGTTTGCTCATGGGGTTGTCCTTGGGACGAGGTTGATTGAAAAGACTGAGGCGTTCAGAAGAAAAGCTTCATGCCCAACAGCGCGCCGCTTTGCACCGTCACGCCGCCGCGGTTTTCGAAGTCGATGCGAACACGGCGGTAAGAGACAAACACTTCTGCATTGCTGAGCACTCGGTAAGAAACGAAGGCACCGATGTCTTGCAGGTTTTTGCTGTCGTTGAAGCTCGTCACCCTGGGCGCAAACCAGCCGTGCGCGCCCACGTGAATCTGCGACAGACCGGGCAAGGCCACATCAAACTGACCACCCAGCGCGAGCGCCGAGGCGTTCTTGACGTCGTTCTGAACGAAGAACAGCTTGCCACCCAGCCCAACGCTCAAATCGTTGTTGACTTGCTGCGACACCTGGATACCGCTGGTGAATACGTTGCCGTTGTCGGTGTGGTGCAGGCCGCCCAGCGTGAGCTCGAGCCCCTGGCCGATTTGCGGGCTGGTGTAGTCGGCGGCGATGACCTTGTTGCTCAAGGCGAGCTTGAAATCAGCGGCTTGGGTGGCCGATGCGGCGGTGAGCAGGCTCAGTGCACAGAGCAGGTGGCGCATGGTGGACTCGAATCAGGGGTTGAAAAGGGCGGGCGAAGGGTAGCAGACGCGAAGCCCGGGGCGAGCTGCTGCGCCCCCTTCAGTTCAGAGTCAGTTCACCCGCACGAAGTGCTGCCGCACGTGGCTGCGCTCCAGCATGTCGAAGTGCCACCACTCGTTGTCAACACCGGTGAAGCCGCCGGCCGCCATCGCGCGGCGCAGCCACTCGCGGTTCTGGATCTGCGCGGGTGTGAGCCGGCCGTGCGCGAGGTGCTCGGCCTCCAGGCGCGGGTGCGACATCTCGGTCATCTCGTCAAAGCCGCTGCCCATGTCGAGCTCGTGGCCTTGGGTGTCGGTGAGGGTGGTGTCGAGTGCCATGCCGAAAGAGTGGATGGAGCCACGTGCCGGGTCGGCCACGTACTGGCGCAAGCCGGTGCCGTCGAGGTGGTCCCACAGCAGCACCTGCACGCGGTGCGGGCGCAGCGCATCAAGCACCAGAAACCGGTGACCCGGAGCGTCGCTCGCAAGCTGCGCCACCGCGCGCTCCAGCCCGGCGGCGGCCAGGTGGTGCAGCCAGCTGCAGTCGAGCGAGCCATAGAGGTTGCGGCCGACGAAGTTGTGCACGCTCGCGTAGCGCAGGTCGACTGCGATGTGCGCGATCGATGACAGGGGGCGAAAGTCAGGGTGGGAGGCGATGTCTTCGCAGCGCATGGGTCGGGCCCGGGAGGGTGTTCGCTTGAGGATACCTTTGTGCCTGCGACCCGCGTGTTGCCCCCACAATGGAAGCGCGTCAATTTCTGCACTTGCCCATGGATGCTGCCGACCTGGCCCGGATCGCCGAGCTCGAAATGAAAAGCCACGGCCTGCAACCCGTGTTTGCGCCCGAGGCGCTGCACGAGGCCGAGCGTTCGGCCACCGACGGTGGTGTGGAGCACGGCGCCGACGTTCGCGACATGCGATCACGCCTGTGGTTTTCGATTGACAACGACGACACGCTCGACCTCGACCAGCTGAGCTGGGCCGAGGCCCTGCCCGGCGGCGGCGTTCGGCTTGCCGTGGCGGTGGCCGATGTCGATGCCAAGGTGCGCCCCGGCGGCGCGGTCGACGCTCATGCCGCGGCCAACACCACCTCGGTCTACACGGCGGCAGGTGTGTTCTCGATGCTGCCTCCGCTGCTGTCGAACGGACTCACCTCGTTGCACGAAGGCGAAGAACGTTTGGCCGTGGTGGTTGAAATGGAAATCAGTGGCGGCGGTGAAATCACCGGGGCGCAGCTCTATCGGGCGCTGGTGCTCAACCAGGCCAAGCTCGCCTACGACAGCGTGGCGGCCTGGCTTGACGCCCGCGCACCGGCGCCGCCTGTGGTCGCGGCGAGTGCGGCCCTGCAAGCCCAGATTCACCTGCACGACCAGGTGGCGCTGTCTCTGCGCCAATGGCGGCATCGTCGCGGGGCCTTGAACGTGAGCACGGCGCAGGCTCGCCCGCTGTTCGTCGACGGCCAACTGATCGACTTGCGCGCTGACCACAAGAACCGCGCGAAAGACCTGATCGCCGACCTGATGATCGCCACCAACGGCGCCACGGCGCGCTATCTCTCTGAGCAGGGCCAGCCTTCGTTGCGCCGCGTGTTGCAGGAGCCAAGGCGCTGGGACCGCCTGGTGCTGCTCGCCGCGCAGCACGGTGCCAGCCTGCCGCCAGCGCCCGATGCCCTTGCGCTCGACAAGTTTTTGACCGAGCGCCGCCGGGCCGACCCGGCCGGGTTTGAAGACCTCTCGCTGTCGGTGGTGAAGATGCTGGGCTCGGGCGCTTATGCGGCCTTGCCCGCAGGCGCCCCGGGGGCCGGCCACTTCGGGTTGGCGGTGAACGACTACGCCCACTCCACCGCGCCCAACCGCCGCTTCGTCGATCTGGTGACGCAGCGCCTGCTGAAGGCCACGCTGGCGCGGCGGGCGCCGCCTTACTCCATTGAGCAACTTGATGCCATCGCCCAGCACTGCACCGTGCAGGAAGACAGCGCTTCGGCCGTAGAACGCCGCGTGCTCAAGGCGGCCGCGGCTTACTTGCTGCACGACCGCATTGGCGAGCACTTTGATGCCATCGTGACCGGCGCCGCACCCAAGGGCACCTTCGTGCGCATCACCTCGCCGCTGGTCGAGGGCAGGGTGGTGAGTGGCTTCGAAGGGCTCGACGTGGGCGATACGCTGCGGGTGAAGCTGCGCAGCGTGGACCTTGAGCAGCGCTTCATCGACTTCGAGCGTGCCTGAACATGTTGATCACCCGCCACACAGAACCCAAGGAATGAACATGCAGCTCATCGGAATGCTCGATTCACCTTATGTGCGACGAGTCGCGATCTCGTTGCAGTTGCTCGGCGTGCCCTTCGAGCACCGGTCGGTTTCGGTGTTTCGTGGTTTTGATCAGTTCCGCCAGATCAACCCGGTGGTCAAGGCCCCCACGCTGATGTGCGACGACGGCGGCGTGCTGATGGATTCCACGCTCATGCTCGATTACGCCGAAGCGCTGGCCGCGCCGGCCCGCAGCTTGATGCCTGGCAGCTTGCCCGAGCGCTTGCGAGCCTTGCGCGCGATCGGCCTGGCGCTGGCCGCGTGCGAGAAGAGCGTGCAGATCGTCTATGAGCACAATTTGCGCCCGCCCGAGAAGCAGCACCAGCCGTGGCTTGAACGAGTCACCGGCCAGTTGTTGGCGGCGTATGCGGCGCTGGAGTTGGAGCTTCAGCGCGAGCCGCCGGTTGTCACCAGCCGCACCATCGGCCAGGCGGGCGTGACGGCGGCTGTGGTCTGGCATTTCACGCAGCAGCTGCTGCCCGGTGTCGTGGCCGCCTCGGCGCACCCGGCGCTTCAGTCGCTGTCGCTGAACGCCGAAACCATGCTGCCCGAGTTCATCGCCGCGCCCCATGGCGAGGGCACTTACCAGGCGCTGCGCCGATAGGTCACGGCCGCACCTGGTCAATCTGCACCACCACCTGCTTCGCCCCCGGCTTGACCACCGGGCCCATGCCGATCAGGTCACCCGGGCCAGGTGTGGCGCTGCCGCTCTTGGAGATGCGCGCTTCGATACGAACCTCGGTGGCGCTGGAGAGCTTGAACTCGGGGCTCATGGCCATGGAGTCGTCGAGCTTGAAGTTGAGCGGCAGCTCTGACACCTTGGCGCGCTGCACAGCCAGCGGCATGCGCGAGCCTTGAGGGGCGCGGGCAAAGATGAACACGGTGTCGGTGGGTTGCACCTGAGCGGCCAGGGCCGGCGCGAGGCTCACGCGGCCGGTGACGGCGGTGACGGCGGTGACGGCGGCAACAGCGGCAACAGCGGCAGGTGCTTTCTGAGCCGATGGGGTCGCGGCAGGCAGGCCAGCCATTTGTTCGCGCGTCTTGGTGATGGCCTGCGTCAACCAGTTGGCGTCTTCGGAACCGGGCGGAACGATCTTCAGCAGCTGCTCCCAATAGGCCACGGCCTGCACAAAGTCGTTGCGGTTGTAGGCCGCGGTGGCGGCGAGCGAGAGCGCCATCGGGTTCTCGGGCTCGAGCTTGAGCGCGCGTTGCACGATCTCCATCGGCTTGCCGTCGAAGTTGCCCATCGCGCGTGTGGCCAGCACGTCGCCGTATTCGGCCAGCAAGGTGGCGTTTTGGTAGAGCGTGTCGCCGATCTTGTTGAAGGCGTTTTCAGCTTCGGGCAGGCGGTTCATCGCGCGGTAAGAACGTGCGAGCACGACCCAGCCCTTGGTGTCGCCGGGGTTCTTTGCCATGCGGGCCGCCAGCTCGGTCACCATCTTTTCAACGTCTTGTGGCGTGGGCTCGCGCTTGGCCATGGGGTCGAGCGCGGCCGGCGTGCCCAGCACCGCGTAGAGCCCGGCGGCGGCCAGCGGCATCAGCACAGCCAGCGCGAGCGTGGTGGCGCGCATGCCGAAAGGAGCAGTGGCCTGGGCGTCGCTGTTGGCGGCGTCGTCGAGCAAGCGGCGCTGCAACTCGGCGCGGGCCTGGGCATGGTCTTCGGCCGAGAGCGTGCCGGCGGCAAGGTCACGGTCAAGCTCGTGCATCTGGTCGCGGTAGACACCGGCGTTGACCTCAGGTGTGCTCGCCACAGCGGTGGCCGGGGTGCGGCGCCACGGGCGCAACAACAACAACAGGGTGACCGCGACGAGCACCGCCGCAGCCAACACAAAACCACCCATCACGAATCTCCCTTGGGCAAGGGCTTGTCCTGGCCCTCGTCATTGAGCAAGGCTTCAGCCCTGCGTTGGTCTTCGGGCGACAGCGCCGCGTTCACCGGCCGGCGTTTGCGCAAGAACACGATCAAGCCTGCCAGCCCCCCGGCCAGCAGCACAAAAGGCCCGCCCCACAGCAGCCAGGTGGTGGGTTTGACGGGCGGGCGGTAGAGCACGTAGTCACCATAACGTGTGACGAGAAAGTCGCGCACTTCCTGGTCGGTCTTGCCTTGTTTGATGAGCTGGCGAATCTCGCGCTTGAGATCGAGCGCCAGGTCGGCCCGCGAGCCGGCGAGCGATTCGTTTTGGCACACCAGGCAGCGCAGCTCTTCGGCAATGTGCACGAGGCGCTGCTCCAGCACCGGGTCTTCGGCCAGTGGGGTGGCTTGGTTGGCTTGTGCGGTGAATGTGGCCAGCGCCAGCATCGAGGCCCAGAGGATTTTCATTTCTGCAGTTCTTTGATCAAGGGCACGATCTTGTTTTGCATCACCGCGGCCGTGACCGGGCCGATCTGCTTGAAGCGGATGATGCCGGCCTTGTCGATCACGTAGGTCTCGGGCACGCCGTAGACGCCGTAGTCGATGCCCACACGCCCATCGGCGTCAACCACCGAAAAGTCGTAGGGGTTGCCATAGCGCTTAAGCCAGGCGCGGGCGTCGTCGCGCTTGTCTTTGTAGTCGAGCCCGATCAGGGGTGCGAGCTTCGTCTTGGCAAAGTCGACCAGGATCGGGTGCTCTTGTCGGCACGACACGCACCACGAGGCCCACACATTGAACAGCCACACCTTGCCAGCCATGTCTTTGGGGCTGAAGGGGGTGTCGACATCAAGCTGCGGCAGCGTGAAGGCCGGTGCGGCCTTGCCCACCAGGGGCGAGGGCACCTCATGCGGGTCGCGGTTGAGGCCGACGCCGAGAAAGACCGCCAGCGCCACAAACAGCGCCAGCGGGATCAGGAAGCGTTTCATGCCGCCGCTCCCTGCGTGACGGCGCCCTGCGTTTTCTTCAGGCGGTAGCGGCGGTCGGCCGCGGCGAGCCCGCCGCCCAGGGCCATCAGCAGGCAGCCGCCCCAGATCCAGTTGATGAAAGGCTTGTAGTACACACGCACGCTCCAGGCCGAGCCTTGCGGGTCGAGCGGCTCGCCGAGCGAGACATACAGGTCACGGGTGAAGCCGCTGTCGATGGCGGTTTCGGTCATCGGCATTTGCGACGAAAAGTAACTGCGCTTCTCGGGGTGCATTTCGCGCAGCAATTGGCCGTTTTTCGAGAGCTCAATGTCGCCGCGCTGGGCGATGTAGTTGGGGCCGGGCACCTGCTGCACGCCGCGCAGGCGCACGCTGTAGCCGCCCATTTCGACGCTTTCACCAATGGCCATGCGCACGTCTTTTTCGACCTCATAACCCTTGACCAGGGTGACACCGATGACAAACACCGCCATGCCCACGTGGGCCAGGTGCATGCCCCAGTAAGCGCGTGGTGGCCAGCCCGTCTTGATGCGCTCGCGGATCTGAAAGGCGCTGCTCGCGATGATCCACACCGCCAGCAGCAGGCCCAGCGCGACCAGCGGGCTCCAGCTGCCCGCCAGGAAGGGCAGGCCGATGCCGGCCAGCACCGCGATCACGGCGGCCAGGCGCAGGCGCTGCGCCATGTCACGCGCGTCGGCGTGTTTCCAGCGGGCGAGCGGGCCGACAGCCATCAAGAACAGCAGCGGCACCATGATCGGCACGAACACCGAGTTGAAGTAGGGCGGCCCGACCGAGAGCTTGCCCATGCCGAGCGCGTCGATCAGCAGCGGGTAGAGCGTGCCGAGCAGCACCGAGCCGCAAGCCACCACCAGCAGCACGTTGTTGACCAGCAGCAGCGTCTCGCGCGAGAACAGGGCGAAGGCGCCGCCCATGCTGACCTTGGGGGCGCGCCAGGCAAAGAGCAGCAGCGAGCCGCCGATCACCACCACCAAGAAGGCGAGGATGAAAACGCCGCGCTTGGGGTCGGTGGCAAAGGCGTGCACCGAGGTCAGCACGCCCGAGCGCACGAGAAAAGTGCCCAGCAGCGAGAGCGAAAACGCGCAGATGGCGAGCAGCACGGTCCAGTTCTTGAAGCTGCCGCGCTTTTCAGTGACGGCCAGCGAGTGGATCAGCGCCGTGCCCACCAGCCAGGGCATGAAGGAGGCGTTTTCGACCGGGTCCCAGAACCACCAGCCGCCCCAGCCCAGCTCGTAATAGGCCCAGTAAGAGCCGAGCGCGATGCCGATGGTGAGAAAAACCCAGGCGGCATTGGTCCAGGGGCGCGACCAGCGGGCCCAGGCGGCGTCGAGCCGGCCGGCCAGCAGGGCGGCGATGGCGAAGGCAAACGCCACCGAGAAGCCCACGTAGCCCATGTAGAGCATGGGCGGGTGAATGATGAGCCCCGGGTCTTGCAGCAGCGGGTTGAGGTCACGGCCATCGGCGGCGGCGGGCAACATGCGCTCGAACGGGTTGGAGGTGAGCAGCATGAAGAGCAGGAAACCCGTGCCCACCAGGCCGAGCACCGCCAGCACCCGCGCCACCATGGCCTGCGGCAGCTGGCGCGAGAACAAGCTCACCGCAAACGCCCAGCCGGTCAGCATCAAGAGCCACAACAACAGCGAGCCTTCGTGCCCGCCCCAGACCGCGGCGGCGCGCAAGACCGAGGGCATCTTGGAGTTGGAGTGGTTGGTGACGTAGGCCACCGAGAAGTCGTTGGCCAGAAAGGCCTGCATCAGGCAACCGAAGGCGAACGCCACCAACACGAACTGTGTCTGCGCCGCTGGTCGGGCCAGGGCAATCCAGCCAGCATGGCCGCGGTGCGCGCCGATCAACGGCAAAACGCTCTGGGTGATGGAAACCAACAGGGCGAGGATGAGGGCGAGGTGGCCGAGTTCAGGCGTCATTTCACATTTCCCCCGGCCTTCTTGGCCTGATCGACTGCGTGTTGCGCCTCGGGCGGCATGTAGTTCTCGTCGTGCTTGGCCAACACCTCGGTGGCGACGAACTCGCCGTTGCTGCCGAGCTTGCCTTGCACCACCGCGCCTTTGCCCTCTTTGAAGAGGTCGGGGAGGATGCCGGTGTAGCTGACCGGCACGTCGCGGGCGGTGTCGGTGATGACGAAGTGCACCGTCATCTGGTCGCGCTTGATGCTGCCCTCGCGCACCATGCCGCCCACGCGGAAGGTCTTGTGCTTGGGCGCCTCGCCGCCGAGCACCTGGGTGGGCGTGAAGAAGAAGGCGACATTGCTTTGCAAGGCGTTGAGCACCAGGCCAGCGGCAACGCCGAGGCCGGCAAGCGCCCCCACGATGATGGCAATGCGTTTGTGGCGTGGCTTCATGGCAACGGCCTCACCGGGTGCGGCGAGCAGAAGTGTTGAACGGGGGGCGTGAGCGCCTGGGCGGGGCCAGGCAGGGCAGTGCAAGACATGTGAGCGGGGGCTCGCGTTAGTTCGTGAAGCTGTGGGCAAGACGGCCGGCAAGCGGGCCATCAACCGCCGGATTATCTGCGCACCCCGTATGTCCCTCGGGCGGCTTGCGAGTTCCGCACTTGTAGCACCAGCCCGCTGACTCGAATAGCGACCGCCGTATCTTCTGAGACCGTATGTAAGGTCGTCGCCGTTTGCCAACTATTGACGTTATTTTTTGGGTTGTGAGGCCTGATGATGCGGCCGGAACAAGCAAGGCCCGAATGGCGCACAGCGTTTGAAGGCCTCTCAAAAAATGAAAACGGAGCCAGCCTTGAATCTTCATCGTGAACTGTCGGAGAGCCTGGAGTAACCATGCTGTTCGGCGCCACCAAGCCCACCCCCCGCGCGGTCGAACTCGACCGTGGGTTGGGGCGCGCATCGGCGCAGGGGGCCTGGTACAGCCGCGAAGAAGCCATCATGGGCACGGCGATTCGTGTCGAGCTGTTGAGCGACAGCCGCGCTGCCGGCGAGGCTGCGATCGACGCCGTGATGGCAGAGATGCACCGCATCGACCGCACGATGAGCCCACACCAGCACGACTCCGAGCTGTCGGTGATCAACCGCGAAGCGGCTCAGCATGCGGTGCCGCTCAGCGGCGAGATGACGCGACTGATCTCGCGGGCGATCGAGTTCTCTGAGTTGTCGGACGGCGCGTTTGACATCACCTTCGCCGGCATTGGCCAGCTCTTCGACTACCGCCTGGGCATCAAGCCCAGCGACGAAGCCCTGGAGCGCGCACGCGCCAGCGTCGGCTACCGCCACCTGATTCTCGATCGCAAGGCCCGCACGCTGCGCTTTGCCCGAGAAGGTGTGCGCATCGACCTGGGCGGCTTTGCCAAGGGCCATGCGGTGGACAACAGCGTGGCCATCCTGCGGCGCCACGGCATCGTCAACGCCACCGTGGCGGCGGGCGGCGACAGCCACGTGATGGGCGACCGTGGTGGCCGCCCCTGGACCATCGGTATCCGCGACCCACGCCGTGCCGGCGAGGTGGTGGCAGTGCTGCCGCTGGAAGACGTGGCGATTTCAACTTCAGGTGACTACGAGCGCTTCTTTGAAGAAGGCGGCGTTCGTTTTCACCACCTGATCGACCCCAAGACCGGCCAGTCGCCGAGCGCGGTGTGCAGCGTGACCATCCTCGCGGATGACGGGCTGACCACCGAGGGGTTGTCGAAGTGTGTGTTTGTGATGGGTTTGGAAAAGGGCATGCGGCTCGTCGAGTCGCTGCCTGGTGTTGATGCGGTGGTGGTAGACGCGTCCGGTGTCTTGCACTACTCGGCTGGGTTGTTGAGCGGGGCTTCGCAGCCGCGCCACCAATGACCAGCATGTCGTTTGTGATTGATCGGACTCGCATGGAGGCGAATATGAAAAAAGTCCTGACAAAAATGTGTGCACTGGCGTGTGTGTCTGCTGCAGCGAGCGTTTTGCTCGTGGGTTGCGGCAGCGGCAGCAGCGATGGTGGCAGCACCGTCACGGTCGCGGGCGATGTGCCACTGGCCTACGCGAAACGCTCGACCACGCTGAGCATGAACCCGACCGACGGCACCAACTCCGCCCCTGGCGGTGACCTGATGGTGCGCGAGAAGTCGTCGCCCAGTGCGCCCGAGCGCAACATCACCGCCTCCATCACGCAGGGCCGTGGTGACGCCTCCGACCCCGAGGCCTCCTACGACGGCAAGAAGATCGTGTTCTCGCTGCGTTGCCCCACATCGAACACCTCGACCGTGGGTGGCGTGGCGGCCTGTACCGGCCGCTGGAACATCTGGGAATACGACATGACCACCGGCGGCCTCGCCGGCGGCACGCTGCGTCGCCTGACCAGCTCGACGCAAGACGATGACGTCGACCCGGCCTACCTGCCGGCCGGCGCCGGCTTTGTGTTTGCGTCCAACCGCCAGGCCAAGTCGCGCGTCAACCAGGCGCTGGGCCAGAACTACAAGGCGCTCGACGAATACGAGCGCGAGGCGGTGCTGAACCTGCACACCATGGACGCCACCGGCGCCAACATCCAGCAGATCTCGTTCAACCAGAGCCACGACCGCAACCCGGTGGTGCGCCCGAACGGCGACATCATGTTCTCGCGCTGGGAGCACGTGGGTGACCGCAACCGCTTCGCCATCTTCCGCGCCAAGCCCGATGGCACCGACATGTTCGTGCTCTACGGCGCCCAGAGCCCGGGCAACAGCTTCTTGCACCCGCGTGACATGGATCCGAACGGCCCGTACCGCGGTCACCTCGCCACCTCGTTGATGCCGCTCTCGCGCACGCAAGAAGGCGGCGCGATGATGTTCATCAACGCAACCGACTACTCCGAGAACAACACCCCTGCCAACACCACGGTGCCCGCACAAGGTGGCCAGCGCTCGGTGACGGCGCAAGCCCTCAACGCGGGCGGCGGCCTGTCTGAATTCGGCCGCATCACCACGCCGTACCCGCTGTGGGACGGCAGCAACCGCGTGCTGGTGTCGTACCGCCCGTGTGAAGTGACGCGTGAAGGCATCGTCGTTTCTTGTGCCACCCTGACCGACGCCGAAAAGGCCCGCCTGGGCAACCGCAACCGCATGGCTGCCGCCGTGGCCGGTGACTCGCTGCGCGACAACGCGCCTGCCGCCTACGCCGTCTACATGTTCAACCCGGCCAACCAGACTTGGCTGATCGTGGCCGCTCCGCCGCCTGGCTTCATGTACACCGACCCGATCCCGCTGCAAGCGCGTGCTGAGCCGAACGCCACGCAGCCGACTGCTGTTGATGCTGCCCTGGCCGCGCAAAACATGGCCCTGATCGAAGTGCGCAGCGTCTATGACACCGACGGTCTCGGCCGCATGGGTGAAGGCATGCTGACCGCCGTGGATCGCCCAGCGGGCTGCGCCACCGGTATCGCCCTGACCGCGGCGCCCACCGAGCCGACCGAAACGCGCTCGATGGTGGCTGATCTGGTTCGCATGAAGAACCCGGCCGACGCGGCCTACGGCTGCTCGCCGGTGCGTTTTGTGCGTGTCACGCGTGCGGTGGCGCCGCCCTCCGGCATGACCGGCCTGCGTGGCTCGATCGGTGAAACCGAGTTCGAACAACAGCAGATTCTTGGCTACGCGCCGGTCGAGCCCGATGGTTCGTTCAAGCTGCACGTGCCGGCCGACACCCCGATCGCGCTGTCGATCATCGACAGCAAGGGCCGTGGCATCCAGACGCACACCAACTGGATCCAGGTTCGCCCGGGCGAGCGCCGCACCTGCGACGGCTGCCACAGCCCGCGCCGTGGCGCTTCGCTGAACTCTGGCGTGGTGGTCAACACCCTGCCAGCAGCCCTGGTTGCATCGCTGGCGGGCACCCACCGGTCGGGTGAAACCATGGCCTCGACCCGCACCCGCGGGAACTCCACGCTGCTGAGCCTGTCTCCCGACATGAGCTTCACCGACGTCTGGGCCGACACCACGCAGTCTGGTGTCATGGCTCGCCCGGCCATCAACATTCGCTACACCGGCAACGCCAACCCGGCCGATGACCTGGCGACGGCTGCTCCCGCCATCTCCGGTGTGCGCCGCGGCATCATCAATTACCCCGAGCACATCCAGCCGCTGTGGACACGCTCGCGTGGGGTGGCTGGTGCCAACACCTGCACCGGCTGCCACGCCGACTCGGCCGCGCTCGACCTGCGTGGCACGATCGCCGGCACCGGCCGCGTGACCTCGTATGAAGAGCTGCTGCTGGGCGACCCGGTACTCGACGGCACCACCGGCCTGCCGCAGATTCGCCTTGAAAACGGCGTGCCGATGATCGTGCGCGGTGCTCCGCTGGTGGAAGCCAGCTCGGGCTTTGCCAACTCGGCCGGTATCGCCCGCAAGAGCCGCCTGACCGAAATTCTGTTCGGCGAAACCCTGCTGGCTGGCGCCGGTGCCCGCACCGAGCACCCGACCCCGGCGGTCAACCACGCCACGATGCTCAATGCCGCTGAAAAGCGTGTGCTGGTCGAATGGATGGACCTGGGTGGCCAGTACTACAACGACCCGTTTGACCCCGCTGGTGGCGTGCGCTCGGTCAATGGCTTGAGCGAAACGGTGTTCGAGACCACGATTCACCCGATCCTGCGCTCGACCTGCGCGGCCAGCTGCCACATGGCCGTCGGCAGTGACGAAGGCACCCCCACGGGCACCGCCTTCCGCGACAATCGTTTTGTGCTGACCGGCAGCGCCGAGGGTGATTTCAACGTGACCTTGTCGATGATCTCTGACACCTGCAACGCCAGCTCGAACTACCTGCTCAGCAGGCCGTCGACGGCGCCGCACCCCCTGGGTGGCACGGCGGCGGTGTTGCCTTTGGGCGGCACGGCATACAACACCATCGCGGCCTGGATTGCGGCGGGATGCCGATGACGTTAGAGCAAGTTTCAGCGCGGCGCACGCCCGCCCTCCTCAAATGGGCGGGTGTGTGCGCCGCGGTGGCAAGCTTCAGCACGGGTTGCGGCGGGGGCAGCCCGCTCGGCAACCCACCGAATGTGAACAATGAGGCGGCGCGGGGCGGGCAAAGCCTGTCTTTCGCCTACTTCCAGCGCTGCATCAACCCCATCTTCATCGCGCAGTTGCCCATCCCGGGCGCGCCCGTGGGCACGACCAACACCTGCGCCGGCTCTGGTTGCCATGACAATGCCGCTGGCACCGGAGGCGCTTTCCGGGTCATCCCCTCGGCTCAGAACGTCGACCTCACCAACCCGGCCAACACTCCAGACGTGATCCGCAACACGGACATGTACAAAAACTTCTACTCGTCTCAGGGCGAAGTGGTTTTCACCGCCATCGCCCAGAGCCGTTTGATCACCAAGCCGCTGGTGCGCAACGTGCTGCACGGTGGCGGCCTGATCTTCGCGACCGACCTCGACAACAACGTGAGGTTGATCCAGTACTGGATGACGCACCCCGCGCCGGTGGGGCAGAGCGAATTCAGCTACGACCCAGCACCCGGGGCGTGCCCTACCCAATGAGCCTTCTCCCCGCGGGTCTGACTGTGTTGCGCAGGGTGATGGTCTGGGGCGCCCTGTTGTTGGGTGCCACCTGGGCCGTGGCACCGGCCCACGCTGCCGATGCGCCGCTTGAGCGCCTCAAGGTGGCCGACCCTTATCTCGAAGTGCGCACCGGCCCGGGCCGTGGCTTCCCGGTGTTTCATGTGGTTGAGCGTGAAGACTGGATCGAGATCGAGTCGCGCCACACCGACTGGTTCAAGGTGCGCACTGGCAAGGGATCGGTCGGTTGGGTGGTTCGCCAACAACTGGAGCGCACCCTCACTGAAGCCGGCAGCCAAAAGACTTTCCGCGATGTGCTGCTCGACGACTACCTCGCCCGCAAGCTTGAGCTGGGCGCGGGCTGGGGCCGCTTCAAGAAAGAACCGCTGCTCAAGGTCTGGACGGGTTACCGCGTCTCTGACACCTTGTCGTTCGAAGCCACCATCGGCCAAGTGCAGGGTGTGTTTTCCGGCACCGACTTCTGGCACATCAACCTCAACTCCGAGCCCTGGTCGCACCGACGCCTGTCGCCGTTTCTCAGCATCGGTGTGGGCAAGTTCAAGAACATTCCCAACGCCAGCCTGGTGAGCGCACAAACGACCAAGGTCAACATGGCCAATGCCGCCGTGGGCCTGCGCTACCACCTGAGCGACCGTTTTGTGGCCCGTGTCGACTACACCTTCTACACCGCCTTCCTCGGCGACACCCGGGTGGGTGAGTACCGTGCGGTCGCGGCCGGCATATCGTTCTTCTTCTGACGGGCTCTTACGGACGACCCCATGCACACCAAGCCATTTGCCCACCTGCTGTTGATCGCCTCGCTGTTTGCCGCGCTGTTTGCCGCGGCCACGGCCGCCCGAGCCGCCGAAGAAAAAGACGCCAAGGATCAGAAACCAGCCAACGAGCAGGTGATCGTGCCGCAGGTCGAGCGGCGCAACGTGAAGGTGCCCAAGATCCCGTCGAACGACTTCGAACTAGGCCTTTTTACCGGCACCTACGCCACCCAGAATTTCGGCTCCAACTCGGTCAGCGGCGTGCGCCTGGGTTACCACGTGACCGAAGACTTTTTCGTCGAAGGCGCTTACGGCCAAACCAAGGTGAGCGACGAAGCCTTCCGCCAGATCCTGCCGGGCGGCATCTTCATCTCGGCTGAAGAGAAGCTCAAGTACTACAACCTGTCGATTGGCTACAACGTGCTGCCCGGCGAGGTATTTGTCGGCCGCAACTGGGCCAAAACTTCGGCGCTCTACATCATCGGCGGCATCGGCAACACCAGCCTGCGCATCGGCTTTGATGACCAGCGCAAGCAGACCTTCAACTTCGGCTTCGGCGCGCGTGTGTTCCTGGCCGATTGGGCCGCGCTGCAAGTCGACATGCGCAACCACATGTTCGAACTTGACCTGCTCGGCAAACGCCAGCGAACCCAGAACTTAGAGATGACCCTGGGTGCAACCTTCTTCTTCTGACAGGTGCTTCATGACGACCTCGCGAACATTCTTTTCCATGCGTGCCGTTCTGGGCCTGCTGATGCTGGCCAGCGCCTCGCTGGCCAACGCGGTGGCCACGGTGGGCGCCGCCGCCCCTGATTTCACCCTGCGCACCCTGAGCGGCAGCAACATGCGCCTGCAAGAGCAGCGGGGCCAGGTGGTGCTGGTGAACTTCTGGGCCACTTGGTGTGGCCCGTGCCGCAAGGAGATGCCGCACCTGAACCGCATCGCCGACAAGTACAAATCCGCGGGCCTGGTGTTGCTGGGTGTGAATGTCGACGACGACGTGCGCAACGCGGCCGACCTCGCGGCCAAGCTGGGCGTCAAGTTCCCGGTGCTGCTTGACACCGACAAGAAGGTGAGCCGCCTGTACGACCTCAACAGCATGCCCTCGACCATGGTCATCGACCGCAGCGGCAAAGTGCGCTTCGTGCACCGCGGGTATCAAGACGGCTACGAAGACCTGTACGACAAGCAGATTCGCGACCTGCTGAAGGAATGAACATGCCCAAGCTTCTGTCACCCGCCCGTGTGGCAACCCTCGCAGCGCTCGCGGCTTGCGTGCTGCTGCTGTCGGGGTGCGGCAGCATCGAGCCCTGGGTGAAGCCGTATGAACGTGAGCGCCTGGCCTCACCGATCATGCAGTTCTCGCGCAACGGCTTGTCTGACAAACACTACGAACACGTGCGCGAAGTGCGCGAAGCTGGCCGTGGTGCCACCGGCGTGCAAGGGGGCGGCTGTGGCTGCAACTGAAGCGCGCGCGCTTTGGCGGCGCTCGGTGGTGCATGCCTGGCGCGGCCTGCTGCGCCTGCTGGCGGCGCTGCGCCGCAACCGCGTGCATGCCGCCCAGGCCGCTGGCCTGCTGGGTGGTGCCTTGGCCGGTGGTGTGGCCCATGCGGCACCCACCTTGCCCGAAGACCGGGCCGATGCGATTTACCACGTCTACAACGGCGGCGGCCTCAAGGCGTATGGCCCCGCCGTGCTGGTGCGCAAGAAGCTCGGCGAAAACCTTTCGCTCTCGGGCTCGTACTACATCGACATGGTCAGCAACGCGTCGATCGACGTCGTGACCACCGCCAGCCCCTACAAGGAAACGCGCAACGAGTACAACCTCGGCGCCGACTACATCGTGCGCGATGCCACCATCAGCGTGAGCACCTCGCACAGCAAAGAGCCCGACTACATCGCCGCGGCCACCAGCATCGACATCGCGCAAGAAGTGTTTGGCGGCATGACCTCGCTCAGCCTGGGTTACACCCGCGCCCACGACCTGGTGGGCCGCAAGGGCGAAGGCTTCATCGACAACGCCACCCACTGGCGCTACCGCTTTGGCGTGACGCAGATCCTGTCGCCCAGCTGGCTGGCCAGCCTGAACATGGAAACGGTGTCTGACGACGGCTTTCTCGGCAGCCCTTACCGCGCCGCACGCGCCTTCGACACCACCGTGCCCGAGAGCAACCCACGCACACGCTCCAGCCGTGCCGTCAAGGTTCGTGTGCTGGGCGAGGTGACTCCGGGCAACGCGGTGCGCGCCGAATACCGCTACTTCTGGGATACCTGGGACATCAAGGCCCACACCACCGAGTTCGGCTACAGCCGCCAGATCGGTGACCCCTGGCTGGTCGACTGGTATGGGCGTTACTACACACAAAACCGTGCCCTGTTCTACACCGACAACGCCACCAGCCAGACCACCTACCTGTCGCGCAACCGCCAGCTCAGCACCTTCAAGTCGATGAGCCTGGGCGCCAAGATGTCGTACACCGCCAAGCGCGTGCCCGGCAGCTACGAGATCAAGCTCAACGCCGCGTTCGAGAGGGTGCGTTTTAAGTTCGCCGATTTCACCGACGTGCGCACCGGCAAGCCCTACGAGCACGACGCCAGCATCATCCAGCTGTTTGTGTCGGCCACATTCTGAAGAAGGTTCGCCCCATGTACTTCCATCACCGCTGCCAATGGCTTGCTGCCAGTCTGCTGCTCGCCGCATCGGCAGCCTGGGCCGCAGACGCGCCCGCTGGCGCTGCGAGCGCACCCGCAGCAGCCGCTGCTGCATCGGCCCCCGCCGCTGCTGCCAGCGTGCCAGCCGCCGCCGCCTCGGCGGCCAGCCTGGACACCCGCATCCAAGAGGCCAAGGGCGACGTGATTCGCCTCAACCGTGACCTGCTGGTGCTCGAAGAAGAGTTGCTCTTCCCGGCCAACACCCAAGTGGCGGTGTTCTTGTCGATGGACGTGGGCAAGCTCTTCGAGCTGGGTTCGGTGCAGGTCAAGCTTGATGACAAGATCGTTGCCAACTACCTCTACACCCCGCTCGAAGTGAAAGCCCTGCACCGTGGTGGCGTGCAACGCATGTACCTCGGCAACTTGAAATCGGGCACGCACGAGATCGTGGCGCTGTTCACGGGTGGTGGGCCGCACTTTCGCGATTACAAACGGGGCGCCACGGTGAAGTTTGACAAGGGCACCGAACCCAAATACATCGAGCTGCAGATCAAGGATTCCGCTGGCAAGCTGCAGCCGGAGTTCGTGGTCAAGGTCTGGCAGTGAAGCGCACGACAAGCCGAAAGCAGTAAGCGAACATGCGCCTGCGGATTTCTCCGAAGAGAGTGCTGCGCCACCTCGGCGTTGCCGCGGCCCTTGCGTTGGCCGTGTGTGGCGCGGCCTCGGCCGCTGACAAACCCGATGGCCTGGTCAAGGACCCGCATTACGGCGACACCTTGTTCCACTTTTATCAAGACCATTACTTCACCTCGGTCACCAGCCTGATGGTGTCGCAGCACTTCAAGCGCGTGCCCAAGCACGCCGACCAAGCCGAGGTCTTGCGTGGCGGCCTGCTGCTCTCCTACGGCATGCACAAAGAGGCGGGTGAAATCTTTGCGTTGCTGATCGAGCGGGGCGCCGCACCGCCGGTGCGTGATCGGGCCTGGTTCTTCCTGGCCAAGATCCGTTACCAACGCGGTTTTTATGCCGAAGCCGACGACGCGCTCGGCCGCATCGAAAAGAACCTGCCACCCGAGCTTGAAGAAGAGCGTGTGCTGCTCAAGGCCCATGTGGCGATGGCGCGCGGCGACTACGCCACCGCCGTGACCGTGCTCAACAGCATGGCCGACCCCACCCAAGAAATCTCCAAGGGCACGACGAGCGCGAGCCTGTACGCCCGCTACAACTTGGGCGTGGCCCTGGTGCGCAGCGGCAACCCCGCGGGCGGCAGCGCCTTGTTGGATCAGCTGGGCAAGGCCCCCACGCCGCCGCAAGCGAGCGAAGAATTCCGCAGCCTGCGCGACAAGGCCAACGTGGCGCTGGGCTTCACCGCCT
This sequence comes from Rhizobacter sp., assembly GCA_046598195.1. GTDB lineage: Bacteria > Pseudomonadota > Gammaproteobacteria > Burkholderiales > Burkholderiaceae_C > Rhizobacter. The sequence continues at coordinate 23,171 of JBKJJF010000094.1, forward strand.
TGCAAGACAACCGGCCTGAGGCAGCCGGCCCTTACCTGGAGCGTGTGCGCCTGAACGGTTCGCAGTCAAACAAGGCCTTGCTCGGCTTCGGCTGGGCCTCGGCCTCGCTGAAGAACCACAAACAAGCCCTGGTGCCCTGGACCGAGCTGAGCCAACGCGACACCAGCGACTCGGCCGTGCTCGAAGCCAGCATTGCGCTGCCGTATGCCTTTGGCCAGCTTGGCGCCTATGGCCAGGCGCTGGAGCGTTACAACGCCGCCATCACCGTGTTCGAACGCGAAAACACCGGGCTTGATGAATCCATCGCCGCCATCCGCGCAGGCAAGCTGATCGACGGCCTGCTCGAGCGCAACCCGGGCGAAGAGATGGGCTGGTTCTGGAGCATTCGTGAGCTGCCGCACATGCCGCACGGTGGCCACCTGACGCAGGTGCTGTCGCAACACGAGTTCCAGGAAGCCTTCAAAAACTACCGCGACCTGCAGTTCCTCACCCGCAACCTGCAGCAGTGGAAAGACAGCCTGGTGGTGTTTGGCGACATGCTCGACAACCGCCGCAAGGCCTACTCAGAACGATTGCCGCAGTTTCTGGCGAAGGCGCGCGACACCGGCGTCAATCAACTCTCGCTGCGTGGTGCCACGCTCGCCGCCGAGCTGCAAGGGGCCGAAGTGCAGGGCGACGGCGCAGCCTTCGCCGACACCAAGGAGCGCGAGCTGCTGGAGCGGCTCGACGGCGTGCAAGCCAACCTCAAGGCTCTGGGTGACACGCCCGATGCCACGGCGGCGCGCGAGCGCCAGCGCCTGGTCGCGGGGGCGCTGACATGGCAACTGGCCCAGTCGTACCCGGCCCGTCTGTACGAAGCCAAACGTGCGCTGCAAACGCTTGATGCAGGCATCAGCGAAGCCCGGCAACGCGAAGCCGCACTGGTGCAGGCCCAGCGCGATGAGCCCGCCCGCTTTGACCAATTTGCGCTGCGCCTTGCCGAGCTCGACAAACGCATTCAGGCGCTGATCCCGCTGGTGGCGGCGCTGAGCAAAGAGCAACAAGGGGCGCTGCAAGAGTTGGCCGTGGCCGAGCTCACGCAGCAGAAAGACCGCCTCGCCGCCTATTCCACACAAGCGCGTTTTGCCGTGGCCCAGCTCTACGACCGGGCCAACAAACCCAAAGAACCCGAGCCCAAGCCGGCCAGCCCCAAGGATGCAGAAAATGCACCCAAGTAAGGCCGCCTTGCGCCCACTCGTTTATGCGCTGCTGCTGTGTGGCCTGTGCGCTTGCGCGGGCAAACGTGCGAGCCAACAACCCGAGCCGCTCACGCTCAAGAGCCTGGCCGGCCGCCAGATCGACGTGCAGGCCGACCAGGGTGTGACCGGCAGCGAAGAAAAAGCCATTGCCGCCTACCGAAAGTTTTTGGAAGTGGCGCCCAACGCGCCGCAGCGCTCCGAAGCCATGCGCCGTTTGGGTGACCTTGAAATGGACACCGCCGACAACAAGCTCGCCAGCGCCGACGGCCCGGCCACGCCCGACTACAAGGCCGCCATCGCACGCTACGAAGACTATTTGAAGACCTTCCCCAACGACCCGGGCAACGACCGCGTCTACTACCAGATCGCCCGTGCCCACGAGCAGGGCGGTGACCTGGAGACGGCGCTCAAGACGCTCGATGGCCTGGTGGCGAAGTACCCGCAGACCAGCTACATGGCCGAAGCCCAGTTCCGCCGTGGCGAGCTGCTTTTCACGACACAGAACTACGCCCGCGCCGAGCAGGCCTACGCCACCGTGCTGAAGGGCGACACCAAGGGCGCGTACCACGACCGTGCGCTCTACATGCACGGCTGGTCGCTGTTCAAGCAAGCCAAGGTCGAAGAGGCGCTGGGCTCCTTCTTCGGTGTGCTCGATGTGAAGGTGGCCAACCGCGCTGGCGGCGCCGAGCTTGAAAGCCTGGAAGGCCTGACACGCGGCGACCGCGAGCTGGTCGAAGACACCTTCCGCGTGGCCAGCCTGTCGCTGGCCAACCTGCAAGGCGCGGAGTCGATCCCCGCCTACGTGACGACCGACGCACGCCGCACCTACGAGTTCCGCGTCTACCAGCAGCTCGGTGAGCTCTACATCAAACAAGACCGCATCAAAGACGCCGCCGACACCTTCGGCACCTTTGCCAAACGCGCGCCGCTGCACGCCCAGGCGCCGCAGCTGCAAGCCCGCGTGATCGACATCTACCAGGCCAACGGCTTCGCCAACCTGGCGCTCGATGCGAAAAAAGACTACGTGTCGCGTTACGGTGTGGAAAGCGAGTTCCGCAAAGCCAACCCCGAGGGCTGGGAGGCCGCACAGCCGCTGGTCAAGACCCACATGGCCGAGCTGGCGCGCCACCACCATGCGCTCGCACAAAAGAGCAAGCTGAGCGGCGACTACCAGGAGGCGGTGAAGTGGTACCGCGCTTACCTGAGTGCCTTCCCCAGCGACCCCGCAGCGGCGCAAAACAACTTCCTGCTGGCCGAGCTGCTGTACGAAGACAAGCGCTTCAGCGAAGCCGCCGCCGAGTACGAAAAAGCCGCCTACCAGTACCCGGTGCATGCCAAGAGCGCCGATGCCGGCTACGCCGCGCTGCTGAGTTATGCGGCGATCGAGAAAACCGCGCAGCCGGCCCAGGTGGCCGAGCTGCAGCGCACCGGTGTCGAGAGCGCGCTGCGTTTTGCCAAGGCCTTCCCGAGCGACACCCGCGCGGCCACGGTGCTCACCAACACGGCCGAGAAGCTCTTCGCCTTGCGCGACGAGCGTGCCGTGGCTGTGGCCCAGCAGGTGCTGGCCTTGGAGCCACCGGCCTCCACCGCGCAGCGGCGTGTGGCCTGGACGGTGGTGGCCCACACCTCGTTCGACAGTGGTGCGTTTGAGCGCGCCGAGCGGGCTTATGTCGAAGTGCTGGCGCTGACGCCCGAAAAAGAAGCCGGTCGCAACGAGCTGGTCGAGCGCCTGGCCGCCACGGTCTACAAACAAGGCGAGAAGGCACGTGCTGCCGGCCAGCTGCGCGACGCGGTGGGCCACTTCAACCGCGTGGCGGTGGTGGCGCCCTTGTCGGCGGTGCGCGCCACGGCGCAGTTTGATGCCGCTGCTGCGCTGATCGCCTTGAAAGACTGGGACGGCGCCGCACGCTCGCTTGAAGACTTCCGCCAGCGTTACCCCAAGCACCCGCTGCAAGCCGAGGTGGGTGGCAAGCTCGCCGTGGCCTACATGGAAAAGGGCAACTGGAGCCAGGCGGCGGGTGAGTTCGAGCGCCTGTCGGCCGCGAGCGCCGACCCGAAGGTCGCGCGTGGTGCCTTGTGGCAAGCCGCCGAGCTGCACGAAAAGGGCGGCGCACTCGCCTTGGCGACCAAGGCCTATGAGCGCTACCTCAAACAGTACCCCGACCCGTTTGAAACCAGTCTCGAAGCCCGCTACCGCCTGGCGCAGATCGCCAAAAAAGACGGCAACAGCAAGCGTGAGATGGCGCTGATGCAAGAGATCTTCATGGCCGACCAGCGCGCCGGTGGGGCACGCACCAACCGCACCCGCTACCTCGCCGCGATGGGCGCACTGGCCATGGCCGAGCCCACTCTGGAGGCTTACCGCAAGGTGACGTTGGTCGAGCCGCTGGCCAAGAACCTCAAGCTCAAGAAGGTCAAGATGGACGACGTGCTCAAGGCTTATGGCGTGGCTGCCAACTATGGCGTGGCCGATGTGACCACCACCGCGACGTACCACATTGCCGCGCTGTACCAAGATTTCGGCAAGGCCTTGATGGGTTCACAGCGCCCCAAGAAACTTTCCAAGCTGGAGCTTGAGCAATACAACCTGATGCTCGAAGAGCAGGCCGATCCATTCGCTGAAAAATCGACCGAGCTGCACGAGGTGAACGCCAGGCGCACCAAAGAAGGCATCTATGACCCATGGGTCAAGCGCAGTTTTGATGCACTCAAAGACTTGCGCCCGTTGCGTTATGGCAAGACGGAACGCGCGGAGGTCTCAGTCGATGCGATCCGCTGAAGTGGCCCGTTCCGTGTGGCTCGCCGCGCTGTGCTGCGGGGCGGTGGCGGGCTGTGCGTCTGCGCCCGCCGAGCCGAAACCTTCCACCACCCGGGCGCCCGTGGCTGCCAAGTCTGTGGCTGCGCCGGCGCCGGCGCCGGCGGCTTCGGTTGCGGCCGCCAAGCCCATCGAAGCCGAAGCCGCCGCCGTGCCAGCAGCCGCGCAGCGTGCGTTTGACGATGCCCGCCGCGCCATGCGCGCCGGCCGCATGGACGAAGCCGAGCGTGGCTTCAAGTCGGTGATCCAGTTCCACCCCGAGCTGGGTGGCGCACACGCCAACCTGGGTGTGATCTACCGCCAAGCCAACAAGCTGCCCGAAGCCGTGGCCGAGCTGGAGCTGGCGGTCAAGACCAGCCCGCGCCAGCCGGTCTACTTCAACCAGCTGGGTATCACCTACCGCTTGCAAGGCCAGTTTGCCAAGGCGCGTGAGGCGTATGAACGTGCCATCGACCTCAACCCTGAATACGCCACGGCCACGCTCAACCTGGGCATCTTGACCGACCTGTATTTGTGGGACGGAAAACGTGCGCTGGAGTTATACGATCGCTACCTCGCGCTCACGCCGGGCGGCGATGCCACGGTCACCAAGTGGGTGGCCGACCTGAAGAACCGCAACAAGGCGGCCCAGGCCGCACCGGCCGCCGAGCGCAAGGAGAAGGAATGAAACCCAACGCTCCGAAATCTCCGTTCGCCCTGAGCCTGTCGAAGGGCTGTTCGCATGGCACCAAGGCTTCGACAAGGCCTTCAGTCCTGAGCTCAGTCGAAGGGTCAGCCCGAACGGTAGTGGTGGGCCTTGTTGTGTGCCTTGTTGCAGCGCCCACGCTGGCGCAAGACCGCGCCAACATCGACCGCACCCAGATCATCGGCAACCGCGAGTTGCCCAAGGTGTTGTACATCGTGCCCTGGAAAAAGCCGGTGCCGAGCGAACTTTCGGGCCGCCCGGTGGCGAGCGTGCTCGACGAAGCGCTGGCCCCGATCGACCGCGATGTGTTTCGCCGCCAGGTTCAGTACGACACCCAGCTCGTGGCGGCCAAGGCCGCTGCCGGCGCCCTTCAACCGGCGCCTACCGCGCCGGTGAATCCCCAATAAACCCTTCGAATCAGTCGTTACAGGAGAAGCCCATGAGTTCCCTCGATTTCGCCATCAAGTTCTTCCAGGACAGCGGCGTTGCCATCTACTTCAGCGTCGCGATCATGGCGGTGGGGGTGGCGATCGCCATTGAGCGGTTTGTCTTCTTGCGCCGAGCGCGCAGTGAAAACCGCAAGGTGTGGGCGAAGGTGCTGCCCATGCTGCAAAGTGGCAAGTTCAAAGAGGTGCACAGCGTGGCCGCCGGCTCTGACGCCGCCATCGGCAAGATCGTCGCCAATGGCCTGGAGCGCATGCAAAGCCCGGCCCGCCGCGAAGACATCGACGCCGCCATGGAAGAGGGCATGATGGAAATCGTGCCGCGCCTTGAAAAGCGCACCCACTACATCGCAACACTCGCCAACGTGATCACGCTGGTGGGCCTGTTGGGCACCATCATTGGCCTGATCAAGGGCTTCACGGCGGTGGCGGCGGTCAACCCGGCCGAGAAGGCCGAGCTGTTGTCGGCCTCGATCTCGATTGCCATGAACAACACCGCGTTTGCGCTGTCGGTGGCCATTCCCTTCTTGCTGATTCACGCCTTCTTGCAGGCGCGCACCAGCGAGATCGTCGACGGGCTCGAAGCCGCCAAGATCAGCTTCCTGAACGTGACCGGGCGCCTGAAGGCCGAGCAGCAAGCCGGAGCGCGTTGATCATGGCCACGGCCGCACAACTCCTGGAGGCCTGACCATGCCTGTCAGACGCCTGCGCAAGGAATCGGCGCACCTCGAAGTCACCGCGTTCATCAACGTGATCGTGGTGCTCGTGCCCTTCTTGCTGTCCACGGCGGTGTTCTCGCACCTCGCGGTGATGGAGCTCTCGTTGCCTGCCAAAAACTCAGGCGTCGAGCAGCTCAAGACCGACGATCTCAAGCTTGAAATCGTGATACGCCCCGACGCGATCGAGGTGGGTGACCGCATCGGCGGCTTGATCCAGCGCTTCAACAACACCCCCCAGGGTTACGACCTCGCCGGCCTCTCGGCGCTCTTGCAGCAGATCAAGGCGAAGTACCCCAACACCAAGGCCGCCAGTGTGCTGGCCCAGCCCACCACGGCGTATGACGTGCTGGTGCAGGTGATGGACGCAACGCGTGAGGTGCGCCCGCCGGGCACCGCAGCCAAGGCGCCGAGCTTCGAGCTGTTCCCCGACATCTCGATCGGCGATGCGCCGACGAGCGTCGTCAAAAAGTAGGCAAGGGCATCGCATGAAACTGACCCCGCTCCAGAAGCGCGCCGCACGCAAGGCGCGCAATCAGTCCGGGCTCGACATGAACCTGGTGGCGCTGATTGACATCTTCACCATCCTGATTTTCTTCCTGATGTCGAGCACCGGCATCGAGGTGCTGACCAACGCGCGCGCCGTCAAGCTGCCGATCTCGACCGCCGAGAAGGCACCGCGCCAGACCATCGTGGTGGCGGTGAGCGACACCGACATCGTGGTCGATGGCCGCAAGGTGGCCAGCGTGGCCGAGGCCAACGCGATACAAGGTGACCTGATCCCCGGCCTCAAGGCCGAGCTTGATCTGCTGGCCAGCCGCCAGGTGATGGGCGCCGACAAAGACGGCAGCTCCAAGGCCGTGACCATCATGGGTGACAAGGCCTTGCCTTACAGCCTGCTGCGCAAGGTGATGTACACCAGCGCTCGCGCCAACTTCACCGAAATCGCGTTTGCCGTGCAGAGGAAGACCTGACCATGGCTGCCCTCGCAATCACTTTCCGCCCGTCGGTGCTGGCCTGGGCCGGCGTGCCCGAAGACGACAAGCGTTACCAGCGCATCTTGAACACGGTGTTGATTGCCGTGGCGCTGGTGTGCCTGTTTCTTCTGTTGATGCCCACACCGAAGGTTGACCGCGCCGCGCCGCCCGACCTGTCGCCGCGCCTGGCCAAGCTGCTGATCGAACAGCGTGAGCCGCCGCCGAAGCCGGTGGTCAAGCAGCCCGAAGTCACCAAGGAACAAGACACCAAGTTGCCCGGCACGCCCGAGCCGGTGAAAAACGAGCCGCCCAAGAAGGCGGCACCCGTGCCCGAGGCCCGCGTGCCGCAACCGAACCGGCCACCGGGTGAAATTGAAGGTGCGCGCCGCAAGGCCGCGGGGGTGGGCTTGCTGGCGATGAAGGACACCCTGGCCGAGATGCGCGGCGCTCCCACGGCCGTGCAGTTGGCTCCCGTCAAACAGGGCCCCGGCGTGGGTGCTGGCGTGGGCGTGGGCGTCGGGGCGGGCACCGACCAAGGCACCCCAGACCGTTCGATGATCACCTCCAACGCGGCCGGCGGCAGCGGCGGCATCAACACCGCGGCCTACAGCCGCAACACCGGCGGCGGTGGCCTGGCAGGCCGTGCCACCACCTTGGTCGAGGGTGTGGCAGGTGGTGGTGGCGGCGGTGGCGCAGGCGGCGGTGGTGCGGGTGGCACAGGCGCTGGCTCAGGCCAGGGCGGTGGCGGCGGCAAGGGCGGCTCGCTGCAACGTGCGACCGGTGGCAAGGCCTCGCGTTCGATTGAAGAGATCAAACTCGTTTTCGAGCGCAACAAGGGCTCGATCTACGCCATCTACAACCGCGCACTGCGTGAAGACCCCAGCCTGCAAGGCAAGGTGGTGCTCAAGCTGACCATTGCGCCCTCGGGCGAGGTGGTCGACGTGCGCATCGAGTCGAGTGAGCTGAAGAGCCCGGAGCTGGAGCGCAAGCTGCTGGCCCGCATCAAACAGTTTGACTTTGGCGCCAAGGCGGTCGAGCAGATCGTGGTCACCTGGCCGGTCGACTTTTTGCCGTCGTAGCGGCAAGGCGCTCAGGGGCCACAACGGGGTGCGCTCGCGCGCTCGGCGGCACCGCCCCGTATTGAGCCGGCGATGGCGGCAAGATCAAACCCTCGTGCAAAGCCACGTGTTCGAGTGCCGACTCGAAACGAGCGCGCGAGCCGCCGGCCACTTGCCTCAGGTGGGCGTGCAGCTCGGCATCGGCCGCGCTGCGCTGCTCGCACTCGGCGCTGTAGGCCTCGAAGTGCGACAGCTGCACCAGCAGCTCGGCCACATGGCGTGGGCATTCGCAGGCGATCGTCGTCGACAGGCCCGCGAAGTCGGCCAGGGCCGTATCGTCCCAGCGGCGCGGCGGCACGGGTTCGCTCGGTGGCCGGTGCTTGCCTGCCGTGAGCAGCGGCGGCTGGGCCGCCATCGCGAGGCTGTTGAGCCATTGCGCCAGCACCGCGTCGGGTTGCGGCTCGCGCAGCAAGGCGGTGCCGGCGTTGGCCAAGGCTTCGCTCACGGCGTCGGCCGCAAAGCGGTAGAGCACCGCTTTCGGCACGTGCACCCAGCCCGGTGCAGCCGTGTCGATGGACGCCAGCCAGCCCTCGTGCAGCCGCGGTTCGTGAATCAGCATGGCGTCAACGTTCGATCCCTGCAACGCGGCGGCCGCCTGCGCGGCGTTGTCGAACGGCCCCAGCAGCGCCACGGGCCGGCCCAGCCGGCGCACCAGCGCGGGCCGTTGCAAGCGCGTGCCCAGCGCAGCACCGATCACCACGACCCGCCAAGCTCGGCCGGGCGATGAACTGGCGGCTGCCGAACGCACGCCCGCCTGCGCAGACGCCAGCGTGTTGGCGTGTGTCGAGGCCACACGCTGCAGCTGCGGCATGTCCAGCGGCGCCAGGCTCCCGATGGCGTGACCGAGGTCGGTGAGCTGCTTGATCAGCGCGAGCCGCCGCACGTCTTCCGCCGAGTAAAGGCGCTGGCCGCTCGGAGTCAGCTCGGGTTGCGTCACGCCGTAGCGGCGCTCCCAAACGCGCAGCGTCGCCACCGGCATGCGCAGCATGCGCGCCACGGCGCCGCTGCGGTGGAGTGACGGGTGCACCGTGCTCGCGGGTGGCTGGGTGGGCGGCGGCGATGGTTTGCGCTGGGTCATGTGGGGATCACGGTCGAATCGGGTTTGACGCCGAGTAGCAGAGAGGCAGGAAGGCGTATGAACAGAATGAACACGTTATGAATCGGAAATAAGTAGTATCGCTCGCATGGCAGTCAGCAAAACTCAGCAAGTTGCGGTGATCGGCGCCGGCATCGCCGGGGCCAGCTGCGCGCAAGTGCTGATGCAGGCCGGTCACGCCGTGCATGTGTCCGACAAGTCGCGTGGGCCGGGCGGGCGCCTGGCCACTCGCCACGTGGAATGGGTTGACCAATGCGGGCAAGCCTGCACGACGCGGCTCGACCATGGCGCCTTGGGCTTCACGGCCCGTTCCCAGGCGTTTCAAACTTTCGTCGACCACGCCTTGCATGCCGGGTGGCTGGCCACGTGGTCGCCTGCGCTGGCCCCTGGCAGCTTGCCGCTCGACGGCGGTACGCCGCTCCAAGTGCCTGTGCCGGACATGCCTGAGCTGTGTCGCCGCCTGTTGGATGGCGCTGTTGCCACGTGGTCTCATGCCGTTGACGGCCTGCACAAGGGCCCGGCCGGCTGGCAGCTGGAGGCCGGTGGCGAGCGCCACGGCACGCTGTTCGACGCCGTCGTGCTGGCGGTGCCGCCCGCGCAGGCTGCGCCCCTGCTCAGCCCTCACCGGCGCGACTGGGCGCGGCGCGCGTCTGTTGCCGCGATGCAGCCATGTTGGACGCTGATGGGCGTGGCCAGCGAGCCTGAGCCGGCTGCCATGGGCTGGGACTTGTCGCGCCCGCCCACAGGCCCCTTGGCCTGGGTGATGCGCAATGACGCGCGCCCCGGCCGCGTGCGTGTGCCCGGGCAGGCGCATTGGGTCGCGCATGCCCGAGCAGGCTGGAGCCGCCGGCACCTCGAACAACCGCCCGATTGGGTGTTGCTGCAAATGCAGGCCGCGCTGGCCGACTGCCTGGGCCGGCCGGTCGACTGGCATCACTGCGCAGTGCACCGCTGGCGCTATGCGCTGCCGCAGGCGCAACGGGGTGCACCGGCCGAGCCCTGCTGGTGGGATGCGGCCCAGGGCCTGGGCGTCTGCGGTGACTTTTTCGGCGGCTCGGGTGTCGAAGGCGCCTGGTTGTCTGCGCAGTCGCTGTCTGCGGCGCTGTCACAGCGTGCCCGCGAGCCGACGGCTCACCCGGAGGCCCGGCGACTTGTCGCTTGACCGTTTTTTACATCACCCACCCAAGGAGTTCCACATGCATCAGCCCCTTCCTCGCCGCGTGTTTCTGATCACGCTGGCCGCATCTGGCGCTGCGCTGGCCACCCGCGCCCAGGCCCAGGCCGTCGTCGATGAAAAAGACCCCCAGGCCGCCGCGCTCGGCTACGTCGCCGACGCCAAGCGCGTGGACGCCAAGAAGTACCCGAAATTTGCTGCCGGCCAGAACTGCAGCAACTGCGCGCTTTACCAGGGCAAGGCCACCGACAAGGCTGGTGGCTGCCCGCTGTTCGCCGGCAAGCAGGTGGCAGGCCCCGGCTGGTGCAGCGCATGGGCGAAGAAGGCGTGAACGCTGCGCCGAGCGCGAGCTTTCGCGGCAACAAGGCCGCGTTGCCGAGCAAGCCCTGCGCGGCCTGCGGCCTGGCCATGAGCTGGCGGCGCCGCTGGGCGAAGAACTGGGCCGAAGTGAAGTACTGCTCAAACGCCTGCCGGTGCAACAAGGCGGCGCATGGCTGAGCTGCGCTCGCTGATCGTGGTGCTGGGTGACCAGCTCGATCTTGACGCGTCGGCGTTCGATGGGTTTGATGCGGGTGTCGATGCCGTCTGGATGGCCGAGGTGGCTGAAGAGTCCACCCACGTCTGGTCGAGCAAGCCGCGCACGGTGATGTTTCTGGCCGCGATGCGTCACTTCGCGCTCGCGCTCAAGGCGGCCGGCCGAGCGCTGCACTACGCCCACCTCGATGCGCCTGGCAACAGCGGGGGTCTCGGTGCGCAGTTGCAGGCCGACATCGAGCGCTTGCAGCCAACCCGCTTGGTGATGACCGCGCCGGGCGACTGGCGTGTGTTGCAGGCGATCAAGGCCGTGGCCGAGTTCAACGGCTTGCCGTTGGATATTCGCGAGGACCGCCACTTCTTCGTCAGCGTGCGCGAGTTCGCGGCCCATGCGAAAGGCCGCAAGTCTTTGCGCATGGAGTACTGCTACCGTGAGCAGCGCAAGCGGCAACGTGTGCTGATGCAAGGCGATGGGCAAGGCGATGGGCAAGGCGATGAGCCGGTCGGCGGCCAGTGGAACTTCGACGCCGACAACCGCGAGGCGTTTGGCGCTGCCGGCCCCGGCGCCGTGCCGCAGCGCACAAGCTTCGAGCCCGACACGATCACGCGCGAGGTGATTGCGCTCGTCAACACCCGCTTCGCTCAACACCCTGGCCAGCTGGACAGCTTCGCCTGGCCCGTCACACGCGAGCAGGCGCTGCAGGCCTTGCAGCTTTTTGTCCAGCACCGCCTGCCGCTGTTCGGCCGCTACCAAGATGCGATGTGGCCGGGCGACCCGTGGCTGTACCACTCGTATCTGTCGGCCGCACTCAACCTGAAGCTGCTCAACCCACGCGAGGTGGTGGCCGCCGCCGAAGCTGCGCACCGCGATGGTCACGCGCCGCTTGCAAGCGTTGAAGGTTTCATTCGCCAGATTCTCGGCTGGCGCGAGTACGTGCGTGGCATCTACTGGACGCAGATGCCGGATTACGCCGAACGCAACGCGCTCGATGCCCAGGCGAATCTGCCCGCGTGGTACTGGACCGGCACGACCGACATGGCCTGCTTGCGCGACGCGCTTGCGCAAACGCTCACGCACGGCTATGCCAACCACATTCAGCGGTTGATGGTCACTGGCCTGTACACGTTGATGCTCGGCGTGCAGCCGAAGCAGGTTCACGAGTGGTACCTGGCGGTGTACGTCGATGCGGTGGAGTGGGTCGAGCTGCCCAACACGCTGGGCATGAGCCAGTACGCCGACGGTGGCGTGATGGGCAGCAAGCCCTACATCGCCACCGGCAAGTACATCCAGCGCACGAGCCCGCACTGCAAGGGCTGCCGCTACGACCCGGCGCAGCGCAGCGGCGACAGCGCCTGCCCGTTCACCACGCTGTACTGGGATTTCCTGATGCGCCATCAAACCATGCTGGCCAAAAACCCGCGCATGGCGCTGCAGGTGAAAAACGTGGCGCGGCTGACCGATGAACAAAAGCAGGCGGTGATGGAACGCGCGGCGGCGATTCGCCAAGGTGAGGTCGGTGCCGTTCATGGATGAATCGTTCGCCCCCACGCTCGCCGCGGCACAGGCTCGCATTGCCGCCGTGCGGCCAGCCGCCTATGCGCGCACACGCAACGCACTCGACGGCGCCGTCAGCGGCCTGTCGCCTTACATCACCCACGGTTTTGTGACGCTCGCCGACGTGTTGCGCGGCGTGGCCGCGCACCACCCGCTGAGCGTGCAGCACAAGTTTGTGTTCGAGCTTGGCTGGCGTGCCTACTTTCGCCATGTCTGGCAGCACCGGGGCGATGCCATCTTGCAGTCCTTGCACCCCGGCCCGCTGCCCGACGACGCTTACGGCCGCCAAGTGCCCGCCGACATTCGCGAGGCTTGCACCGGCGTGCCCGTGGTCGACGAGGCGGTGCGTGCGCTCTACGCCACCGGCATGCTGCACAACCACGCGCGCATGTGGCTGGCCAGCTATGTGGTGCATTTGCGCAAGGTGCATTGGCGCGTCGCTGCCGATTGGCTCTACGGCCACCTGCTCGACGGAGACCTCGCCAGCAACCACCTCAGCTGGCAGTGGGTGGCCGGCCCGGGCAGCCGCAAGCCCTACCTCTTCAATGCCGACAACGTGGCCCGCTACGCGCCCGCTTCGTGGCACAGCCCTGGCACCGTGATCGACACGTCTTACGAGGCGCTCGAGCGCATCGCGCACCAGCCCGCTTCCTGCGTGCAGGGCCAACACGACGCACCGCCCGGCAGCCCGTCGCGCATCGAGCCACGCCTTGGCGCAGAGCCGCCAGAAGCACTCGGCTTGACAACTCCCGACACCGCCGTCGCCGCAGGCCGCGACGTCTGGCTCGTGCACCCTTGGGGCCTGGGTGAGCTGCCGCCCGCGTTGCCGGCTGGCACGGTGGTGATCGGCCTCTTCGTGGCCGACTTTCACCGCGCCTGGCCGTGGAGCGAGCGCCGCTGGCACTTCGCGGGCAGCCGCATGGCCGAACTCACCACCGAGCGATGGCACGGCGACGCCATCAGCATCGGCGCCGCGTTGAAGGGCGCGCGCAGCGTGCGCAGCATCACTGAGCCCCACCTCGCGCCGTGGCTGGCGCGCTGGGCGCAATGCCAGGCCGCGCCGGCGCTGTTTCCGCCGGTCGACCAGCGCTGTGATTCTTTTTCGCGATGGTGGGCCAGCGCCTCACGCGGCCTGGACTCGGCCGCGGATCTGCTGGCCATCAACGAAGTGCCGGCCTTGTGACGGGCTCGGCGCTGATCCCAGCAACTTCTTTTTCGGAGCCCACACCATGACCACGATTGCCCTCATCACCGGTGCCAGCGGCGGCATCGGCCGTGCCTTGGCGCGCCAGTTGCACGCTCAAGGCTGCCGCGTCGCCGCGGTGGGCCGCGATGCCAGCCGCCTGGCCGACGTGGAGGCGGCCGTTTGCATCGCCGCCGACACCACCACACCCGAAGGCGCCGCGCTGGCCATCGCCGCCTGCCAAGAAGCGCTCGGCGCCGCGCCCACGCTGCTGGCGCACTGCGTGGGCAGCACGCTGATCGCGCCGCTGCACCGCACCCGCGCAGACGCCTACCGCGAGCTGATGCGTGTCAACCTCGACAGCGCGGTGTTCATGCTGCAGGCCTGGATCGTGGCGCTGCAGGGCGGGCCCGGCGCCGCCGTGTTCGCGAGTTCGGTGGTGGCGCGCATCGGCGTGGCCAACCACGAAGCCATCGCCGCGGCCAAGGGTGGCGTCGAAGCCCTGGTGCGCAGCGCGGCGGCCACCTATGCGGCACAGGGCCTGCGCATCAACGCCGTGGCCCCGGGCATGACCGAGACGCCGATGACCGCCGGCATGCTCAAGCTGCCCGCCATGCGCGAGGGCGCTGCGCGCCAGTACCCGCTGGGCGGCGTGCAGACGGCCGACCAGGTGGCCGACGTGATGGCCTGGCTGCTCGGCGACGGCGCGGCGCGCCTCACCGGCCAGGTGATCGCGGTGGACGGCGGCTTCACGACCGTGCGGCCCCTGGTGAAATGACGACGGCGCCGCAGCCGAAGTACGAGCACGCATGAAGGCGAGCAAGCCAGGCCCTTCGCTGTGGGCGCGGCGACTGGGCTTCGCCGGGCTGATTCCATTTGTGAGCTTGGCCGCGGTGCTCTGGATGGCGCGGCCAGAGGGCTGGCCGATGGCAGGGATGTCACTGCTGGGGTACGGCGCGACCATCGCCAGCTTTTTGGGGGCCATTCATTGGGGCTTGGTGATGCGTGAGGGGCCTGCCCAGCCTGTGCCGTCGCTGCTTTGGGGCGTGGTGCCCAGCCTGCTGGGTTGGGTGGCATTGCTGCTGGGCCCCGCACCGGGGCTGTTGCTGATGGCGGCTTTGCTTTGGGCCTGCTTGGCGGTGGACCGGGTTCTGTATTCGCGCTACCAGCTGCAGGCCTGGTTGCCCATGCGATGGCAGCTGACGGTGGTGGCCAGCATCAGCTGCCTGGCCGGGGCGGCTGCGCTGCTGCCGTAGGCGCCGGCCGGGGTCAACCGCACGCAAGCGCAGCGTGGCAGCCGCCATCGCGGCGTGAGGGCGCGTTCATGGGCCTGTCTCCGTCTTGCGCAGCAAGCGCAGGCCATTGCCAACCACCAAGAGGCTGGCGCCCATGTCTGCGAACACGGCCATCCACATGGAGGCATAGCCGAATACCGCCAGCACCAGGAACACCGCCTTGATGCCCAGCGCAAGGCTGATGTTTTGCCACAGCACGGCGTGGGTGGCACGCGACAGGCGCACGGTCTCGGCGATGCGGCGCAGGTCGTCGTTCATGACCACCACGTCGGCGGCTTCCATGGCGGTGTCGGTGCCGGCCGCTCCCATGGCCACGCCGATGTCGGCCTGTGCCAGGGCGGGCGCATCGTTGATGCCGTCGCCGGTCATGGCGGTG
>JBKJJF010000216.1:0-3815 GCA_046598195.1 Rhizobacter sp.
CATCGGACACCAGCGTTTCCAGGTCGACGATCACCGAGACCAGCGACAAGGAATCGAGGGCCGAGCCCTCGCCAAAGAAGCAGGTGTCGGGGCTGAGCGCGATCTGCTCGTCGGCACCACGCTCTTCGTTGAGCGAGCGCACCGCCTTGTAGATGCACTCCAGCACGGCGGCTTCTTTGTCTTGTGTGATGTTTTCCACGTTCGTTCTCTCCTGTGTGTTCACGCCGGGGCCCGCGCTGGGGTTCGGGTTCGGCTTCGCCCGGCCGCGATCAGCATCTTCATGCGCGGCAGGGCGTTTTTCCGGTACTCATCGGCCAACATGCCCAGCATCACCGAATCCTGGAAGTGGCCATTGATGAATAAGTGCTGCCTCTGCCGCCCTTCTTCCTGCATGCCGAGGAATTTTTGCCACTTGAGCATCAGCCGGTTGTCGGACACGACCACACCGTACACCCGCAGCAACTCAAGCCGGTCGAAGGCCAGCTCGTAGAGCAGTTTCATGGCTTCCACCGCGGCCGGGATGCCGCGCACCGCGTCTTCGTCACCGATCAGAAAGCGCGCCGGCTCGGCGTGGCGGTGTTCGGTGTCGATGTTGATCAACGAGACCATGCCGACGGCAACGCCGCTCTTGAGCACGATCATGAAGTTGTATTCGCTGGCCGGGCGCGAGGCGATCCACGCCGCCTGCTGCACCACGTTTTGCGCACCGCGGTTGAGGTTGATCGCGCGTTCGCTCTGGCGCCAGGCCATGGTCAGCTCGGCATCGGCAGGAACCAGCGGGCGCAGGGTGACGAACTCGCCACTCAGCGTCACGCTCATTGCAGCTTCTCTTGCACGCCCAGACCGAGCGACCACAGCAGCGCGGTGGATTGCTGGGCGTCGTACAACGCGTTGACATACGACACGCGCAGGCCATAGTGCTCGCCTTCAGACGCCATCACGTCGAACAAGGAGCGGCGGCCGAGCTGCTGCCACTGCTGCAGCGTGAAGTTGCGCACGCGGTCGCTGTCGCGCAGCACGTCGACCGTGCGGCGGGCTCGGTCGAACGACGACAACGCCTGCTCGTGCACTTCGGCCATGCGAAATTTGCGGGCCTCGATCGCGTCACCCAGCTGCAGCTTCACCGCTTCGGCCCGCTTCTGCGACGAGTCGACCGCGTAGCCCTGCGGCAGGTTGAACAGCGGCACGCTCACGTTGACGCCAGCCGACCAATTGGTGGAGGCGCCTGCGCCGCGCACTTGGTTGCCGTTGGCCACCAGGCTCACCTGCGGCCAGCGCGCAGCGCTCACCGAGCGCGAGTAGGCTTCGGCCACTTGCACCTGTGCCCTGATCTGGGCGATCTCGGGCGCGTTGTCAACTTGGGCCAGCAGATCGGGCAGCGTGGGCGGTGTCAGCAGCACAGACGACAGGCCATCGGTGGGCGGCAGGCCATCACCGACGAAGCGGCGTAGCCGGGTTTCGGTCTGGCGCACCATCGACAGCGTTTGTGCCTGCGACAGCTCGGCTTGCAACAAGGTCTTTTGCGCCTGCACGAGTTCGCTGGCGCGGCCCTTGTCGGCGCGCACGATGGTTTCGAGCGACTCAACCAAGCAGCTCATCTTGCGTGCGTATTGCTGGTACACCTGCGCCTGCAGGCGGTAGCGGCCGCGCTCGATGGCGAGCGACACGGTCTGCAAGGCCACTTGCTCTTGCGCGCTGAGCTGGCCCAGGCGGGCCGCTTCGGCCTGGCTCTTGCGCCAGCTGATGATCTCGGTGGTACGCCCGCCATCAAACAGCGGCATCGACAGCGTCACGCCGGCCCGGCCTTGTTTGCCGCGGCTTGTTTCCACGTCGGCCACCTTGGTTTCGCTGCCGCCGAGAAAACCATTGGCGCTGAGCTGGGGCAAGCGGCCCGACCTGGCTTCGGAAACATCGATCGCCGCGGCTTCGGCCAGCAGCTTGGCGGCGCCGATGGCTTGGCTGCGGCGCAGCGATTCCTGCACCATGTTTTGCAGGTTGGCGCGGGCCGAGCCGGCGTCGAGGGGGGCGCCGTTGCTGTTGCTGCTGGGGCGCATTTCGACGTTGTCTTCGTCGATGCAACGGGCTTGTGCGGTCAACAACGTGCCGGCAGCCAACAGGGCGACGCACAGCGGCAACAAACGAGAGGGGGCGAATTTCATCGGGGCGAACTCCTGGCGAGAGGCTGCGATGGGTTGCAGCAATTCCCGTCAGTAGACCGCTGGGGGGCGGGGCTTGATGGCCGGAAAGCGGGGCGAATTCGGTGCCAATTCGCGGGGAGGCGGAGGTAGGGCGAGGTCTTTTTGGACGCAAGGGTCGCGAAGAAAGACGCAAAGAACGCGAAGGAAGAAAAAGCCTGCCTTCTTCTTTGCGACCTTTGCGTCTTTCTTCGCGTTCTTTGCGTCCAAAAAGACCTGGCCCCTCCTCTACCTCTCCCGAAACGCTTCCTTCGACTTCAACATCGGCCGAAGAATGAAGCTCAGCACCGAGCGCTCACCGGTACGCACCTCCACCTGCCCCGTCATGCCCGGCAGGATGGGCAAGGCCTTGCCCTTTTCCTTGAGCGAGGAGCGGTCGGTGCGAAGCATCACGCGGTAGTAGGTGGCATCAGCCGACGCCGCGCGCTCGGTGTCACCGAGCGCGTCGGGGCTGATGTACTCGATCTTGCCGTGCAGCCCGCCGTAGGTGGAGTAGTCGTAGGCCGCGAGCTTCACCTCGGCCGGCTGGCCCACGCGCACAAAACCGATGTCGCGCGGCTTGATGCGCGCCTCGATCAGTACCCGCGAGCCGATGGGCACGATTTCCATGATCGGCGCGCCTGGCCCGACCACACCGCCGATGGTGCCGATGCGGATGTTTTTCACCAGCCCGCGCACCGGCGAGGTGAGCACGGTGCGTCGCAGCACATCGGCACGGCCCACCAGTTGCTCGTCGAGCAAGGCCAGCTCGGTCTGCGCGCGCACAAGCTCGGTGCTGGCGTCTTGCCTGAACTTGTTGATGCGCTCGCGGCTTTGCAGCTGCAGGTCGTTGACCTGGCGGCGCAGGCGCATCACTTCCACTTCCGACATCAAGCCCTTGGCGGCCATCGACTCCGACACGCCCAGCTCTTTCATCAGCAACACCACGTTGCGTGCGCTGCTCTGCAGGGCCTCGTCGAGCCCCAGCTTGCGGGCGTTGAAGGCATCGGTTTCGCCTTCGACGACGGACGGCACGTCGGCCACTTCTT
The DNA here is from genome assembly GCA_046598195.1 of Rhizobacter sp. Classification (GTDB taxonomy): domain Bacteria; phylum Pseudomonadota; class Gammaproteobacteria; order Burkholderiales; family Burkholderiaceae_C; genus Rhizobacter. The sequence goes on from JBKJJF010000216.1 coordinate 3,224, forward strand.
TGGGAAACCGCAGCGCCCGCCCGTTGGCCTCGGCGGTGAGGCGGGTGATGGTGGCCAGGATGGCCAGTCGCTTGGCCTGGCCTTCGTTCTGCTGCGATTCGAAGCGTGTCGGGTCGAGCTGGGCCAGCTCCTGCCCTTCGAACACCGTCTGGCCTTCGCGCACATGCAGCTCGCGCAGGATGCCGCCTTCCAGGCTGGCAATCACCTGCTCGCGCCCGTCGGGGATCACGCGCGCATCGGCGCGGGTGATCTCGTCGACGCGCGCCACTTGCGCCCACGTGATGGCGGCAACCACAACGGCGGCCATGAGGTACAGCGCCCAGGTGGTCTTGGGCATGGCGTCAACCACCATCGCGGCGCGCACGTCGGCCATGTAGGCCATGTCACCCCGGGCCGGCTCCTTAGGTTTGCGCTTCCAGAAGGCCATGGTCTAAAAGTTCCGTTCGCACTGAGCCTGAGAGTATTTCGAGCGTGGCCGAGCAGCGCGCCAAAAGGTGTCCGATCTAGGCGCACAAGCGCAGCCATAGCTCGGGCTATGGCGAGCATTTGCAACGACGAGCGGGCGCGTTTTGGCGTGGTGAGCGGGCATGAT
>JBKJJF010000140.1:0-7861 GCA_046598195.1 Rhizobacter sp.
CGGTGACGAGGTAACTGGCCGCCGCATCGGCCACACGCTGCGGCTTCACCGCATTGGCGCGCAAGGCCACGGGTGTGAACACACCGCCGTTGGCCAGGCTGCGGTAGGCGTTGGTCAGCGCGAGCAGGCTCACCTCGGCCCCGCCGAGTGCGAGCGCGTGGCCGTAGTAGCCACCCGATTCGGACAGGCCCAGACCCAACGCGTTCAAACGTGCCAACACCGCGTCGGGGCCCAACATCGCGCCGACCCGCACGGCTGGCACGTTGAGGCTTGCACCCAGCGCGCTGCGGGCGCTGACCCAGCCCTTGAAGGCCTTGTCGTAGTTTTGCGGCAGGTACAAACCATTGCCGGTGTTGAGCTGTGCGGGCGAGTCGTCGAGCAGGCTGGCCGGGGTGATGAGGCGGCGCTCGAAGGCCAGGCCGTAGATGAAGGGTTTGAGCGTGGAGCCAGGCTGGCGGCGTGCGAGCACACCATCGACCTCGGCCGCGCCAGAAAAGCTGCCACTGGAGCCGACCCAGGCGCGCACTTCGCCGCTTGTGTTGTCGAGCACGACGATGGCGCCGTCTTCGACGTTGCGCCCGTTCAGCTCGGCGAGCTGGCGGCGCAGGGTGTGGATGGCAAAACGCTGCACCCGCGCGTCGAGCGTGGTGGCTTGCTGCGGCACGTGGGTCAACGCAAGCTGCCGCGCAAAGTGCGGCGCAAGCTGTTCGCCCAGCGGCATGCCGCCACGCCGGTTGAGCGCGCTGTGGGCGAGGCCGGTGACACCTTCGCAGGCGAGTTGCTGCAGCTTCAACAAGCCACACGCACGCTGGGCCACGCTGTCGGCGCTGGCGTTGGGGCCACGCAGCAAGGCGGCGGCGATGGCCGCTTCATGGGCATCGAGCCCGCTCGGGTGTTTGGCGAACAAGGTTTGCGACAGCGCGTTGATGCCGACCAGTTCGCCGCGAAACGGCACGCGGTTGAGGTAAGCCTCCAGGATCTCGCTCTTTTTCCAACGGGCATCGAGCCGCGAGGCGGTGAAAGCCTGGCTCACCTTCTGCGCCACGCTGCGCCCGCCGGCGGGGCGCGCCAAATCGTCGTCGAGCAGGCCGGCCAACTGCATGGTCAGGGTCGACGCGCCGCGTGTGCGCGTGTTCCACACATTGGCCCAGGCACTTTGTGCCACCGCGCTCCAGTCAACACCGCTGTGTTCGTAAAAACGTTTGTCTTCGCTGAGCACGATGGCGTGCAGCAGCGCAGGCGAGGTGTCGCTCAAGGCCACCCAGGGCAGGCGGCGCACGGTTTTGTCGACACGCACGGTTTGCAGCGGTGTGCCGTGGCGGTCGAGCAGGGTGATGTCGGACGGGCGATGGGCGGCTTTGGTTTCGGTGAAGGTGGGGGCTGCGTGGGCACTGCTTGCGGCCCAGGCCAGTGCAACAGCCACGATAGCTTTCACCGTTCGCCCTGAGCCTGGATTCCCGATCGTCCTGAGCCTGTCGAAGGAAGGGCCGGTGGTGCACCGCGCGGGCTTCGACAAGCTCAGCCCGAACGGACTTGCTTTCACGGCCCGACCTCCAGCGCCGCGTTCGGCAGCTCGCCAAAGGTCTCGGGCGAATACATCGCCTCCACCCGGGTCGGTGGCAACAAAAACTTGCCGGGGTTGTTCAAACGCACGGTGTACTCGACCACGTGTTTGCCACGCGGCAAATACTCGTAGTAGCTGCGGAAGGCCTCGAAGCTGCGCTCTTCGAACGCGGGCCACACGGTGGTGTCGCGCTTCTCGCCGCTGGTCGCGATGCTCGAATCACGCCCCAGCCCCGAGCCCAACAAGGTGGCGCCACCCGGCACCGGGTCGCTCAGCACCACCCAGGTCATGTCGCTTTGGGCTTCGATCTCGACCCGCACGCGCAGCACGTCACCACGCGACCATTTGGCCTTGTCCTTTTGCTCCACCGCGCTGACGCTGCGCGTGAGGGTGTAGCCGGCGCGCAAGGGCGTTTTGAGCGGGATGGCGGCCAGGCTTTGCACCGTGAGCCACGGTTTGCCAGCACCCTCTTGTGTGACGCTCAACGTGCCCGCCGCTTCTGGCCAGGCGAGTTTGACCGCGCCACCCGCGGCCTGCACCGACCAATCAATCACCAGTGGCTTGGCGCCGGTGCTCGCGAGCGTCTTGCCACTCACCGGGGTTGATTCAAACTTGGCCGAAAACTTGTCAAGCGCCAACGAGCCCCACAGGTTGGCCGTGGTCGTGAGCCAGGCACCCGCACGCTGGCGCGCGAGGCTGCCGACCACCATGCGCGGGATGTCGTCGCGCCAGCTGGGCTCGTCGAGCACCGCGAGGATGAGCCGGGCCGCGTTGGCATCGGCGCTGTCCATCAGCCACCACCAGAAGTCATCAGCCTCGTTGCTGAAGCGCAAGGTGGTGCCCGCGTAAGTGAGGCGGCTGCGCAAGATTTGCTGCGCTTCAGCCAGGCGTTTGGATTGCTCGGGCACACCCTTCACCCGCTTCAAGATGTTGAACCAGTCGATCACCGCCGCCGTGGGCCACAGGTTGGGCGTGAGGTTGATCGAGCCCAGCATCTTGGGTTGCGCACGCCCGTAGCGCGACAGCGCTTCGATGGCAGCAAGCTTGCGCACATCCAGATCCGCCCGCGGTGACCAGAACTTGCGCTCGATGCGCCCTTCGACAAACGCCGTCAGCCCATCTAGCATCTGCGCCTGCGCCGGGGCCGGCAACACAAAACCCGCTTCGTGCGTGGCCGCCAGCACATAGGCGGTGAGCCGGTCGCTGCCACGCGCGCCGTCTTCGGCGCGTGGCGGGAAGTAGTTCGCCAAACCATCGCTGTCGAGGTAGGTGGGCAAGTTGTTGGCGACCGCGTTCCACAGGGCCGCGTCTTTCAGGCCCACGGCCTTGGAGGTTTTTTGCTCCAGGCAGCTGAAGGGGTAGGTCTCGAAGTAACGCCGCATGCCGGGCAGCGCGCCGCTCAGCTTGGGCTGCGCGGCCACCACGATGCCGCCACGTTTGACGCCGCTTTCGGGCAAGGCATCGGCCGGCGCGGCAATCGGCAGCGTGAACGGCCCGTCGAGCTGCTGCAGCGTGGCTTGCAACACCCGCACCGGCACGGCGGGGCTGACCAGCTGCGTGATCTTCAAGCGGTCTTTGGTTTTCTCGCCCCCCAGCTCTTCGGCCGCGGCCTCCCACGTGATGCTGAAGGCTCCCGGCGGCACCGCCACCCCCCAGGTGATCTCTTTGGCGGCCCCTGCGGCCACCACCACTTCTTGCGGTGCGAAGGTCAACGGTGCGCGGGTGATTTCTTCTTTTGCATCAGCCGCGCTGTTGGCCGTGCCTTGCAGCGTGGCACTCACCTTCATCTCGCGCGCGGTGGTGTTGCGCAGCGTGAGCATGGCGGTGAACTGGTCACCCTCGCGCACCAGCGGCGGCAGGCCGGCGAGCAGCTGCAGGTCTTGCGTCACACGGATGCTGGTGCTGCCGCTGCCAAACTGCTGCGCGCCGGCGTCGGCAATCGCCACCAGCGAGAAGCTCGTGAGTGAATCGTTGAGCGGCACCTCAACCACGGCCTCGCCGTTGGCGTCGAGCACGACACGGTCTTTCCACAACAACAAGGTGTCAAACAGCTCGCGCGTGGCGTTTTTGCCGCCCCCACCGCCCGCCGCCACCGCCTTGCGGCCATAGTGCCGCCGGCCGATGATTTCGCTCTGGCCGGTGCTGGTTTCCACACCCCAGGGGCGCTGCTGGATCATTGCGTGCAACAAGTCCCACGAGTCGTTGGGCCGCAGCGCGAGCAGGCCTTCGTCGACCGCGGCAAACGCCACCTCGGCGCCGGCCAGGGGCTTGCCCTCAAACGTGACCTTGATGCGCGCCATGGCCTTCTGGCGAATGGCGTATTGCGGCTTGTCAGCGGTCACACTGACCTGCAGCGTGTGCTCGGCCAGGCCCACTTCGAGCGCCGCCACACCCAGCTTGAAAGCGGGCTTGGACAAGTCAACCATCGCGGTCGGCGCCTGGTACTCGCGGCCTTCGTACCAGAACGAGCGCGCCCAGTTCACCGGCTCCTTCCAGCCCCAGGTGAAGAACGAATACCAGGGCACCTCGCGGATGCGCCCACGCAGCGCGAGCACACTCACGTAAACATTGGGGCCCCAGTTTTTGGCGATCTTGAGCTCGATGGTGGGGTCGTCGCCACGCAGCGTGACCACCTGTGTGGAGAGCACACCTTCACGCTCCACACTCACCAGCGCGGTGGCTTCGCGAAAGGGCATGCGCACCTGCAGGCGTGCGGTCTCACCCGGCGCGTAACTCTTCTTCTCGGGCAGCACGTCGATGCGGTCGTCGTTGTCTTGCGCAAACCAAAGCTCGCCCTGGCGCGTGACCCACACGCTGGCGGCGGCTTCGGCCTTGTGGCCGGCGCCGTCTTGCGCCTGCGCAATCAGCTCCACCTGGCCGGCGGTGGACAACTCGGCCTCGCACAACAGCAGGCCCCGGTCATCGGTGCTGCCGCTGCACAACGAGCCGAGGTCGGTGATTTCGGTGCGGTTGTCGTAGGCGTAGAAGCCGCCGACCATGCGCTTGCGGCTGCTGATGACCTGCGCCGCACGCCCGCGCACCTCAACCCGCTGGCCCTTGATCGGCTTGCCGGTGGTGTCGAGCGCGAGGGCCTGGAACTTCACCTTGCCGCGGCTGCTGGCCCACGAGCCGGCTTTCACCCCCAGCACCACCGCGCTGGGCCACAGGTTGATGCGGGTGGCTGCCGTTTGCACCTCACCGTTGGGGTCGTTGAAGGTGGCTTCGGCGAGCAGCTCGCTGGCGCGGGTGAGCTTGGGCAGGGCCTTCAGCGTGACGCTGGCGGCGCCGTTGCGGTCGGTGGTGAGCGGCTGTTTGTCGGCGACAAGTTTGCCGCTGACTTGGGGCTGTTCTTCGTCGCCTTCGGCGTCGTTCTGGCTCAGGTCACGCGGCGGCCCGAAGCTGAAGCCGTCGTGGCCCGGGAAGCTGATGCCACGCTCGCGCAGCATCGCCGTCAAACGCACCGGGGCCTGGCCCATGCCGCCGCCAGAGAGGTAGGTGAGCTGCACGCTGAGCGGCATCTCGGCGGGCGCGATCGCCACCGCCTTGGGGCCGCTGACACGCGCGTCGACCAGGGGCAGGCGGAACTCTTCGACCCGAAAGTCGCCGCTGCGCCAGCGGCTGCGGCGGGTGTTGTCACCGCTCTTGTCAACGCTGCCTTCGCGCTCCAGCAGCACCTCGTACACACCGAGCTTGGCGGCGGCGGGGATGTTCCAGCTGGCCGAGGCGTTGCGCACGCCGTTCCACTTGAGTGGCTGCACAAACTCCTGGCCGCTGCCCTGGTGCACGATCTTCATGCGGGTGGGCAGCTCTTCGGGTTTGAGTGAGGCCAAGCCGCTGGCCGTCTCGCGCCGCACGAAGTGTTTCATGGACACGGTTTCGCCGGCGCGCAGCAGCGTGCGGTCAAACACGGTGTGGGCGCGCAGGTCGGCCTGCGGCTCGTTGCTGGTGGGCTGGTTGAAGCGCCACGGCTCCACGCCCTTTTGCCAGCTGCTGAACATGAAGGCCATGTCGGTGGCGCCCTTGGCCTGGGCTTTTCGTGCGGTGACGAAGTAGCCCGCTTCGCCAGGGCATTCGCCCAGCTGCATCGGCAACACCTTGTCGACACGCGCGAGCCCTTGTGCATCAGTGCGGCCGGCCCACAGGCGCTGGCCGGTGCAGTCGTTCACCGCCACCTCGGCGTCGGCCACCGGCTTGCCTTTGTCGAGCGAGGTCACCCAGACCAGGCTGCTCTCGCGGCCCAGCTTGAAGTGCACACCCAGGTTGGTGACCAGCACGCCGGTGCGCACGTACATCGGCGCTTTTTTGTCGAGCAGCGATTCACCCAGGCGGCCCGATTCGATCTCAACCACGTGGTAGCCCGGCTCGGGCAGCGGGATGCCCACCACCTCGAACGGGCGTGGGTCTTTGCCTTCGAGCTGCGGCAGGTCAAGGCGGCGCACCTCGGCGGCCTTGTTGAGCAACGACAGCTCACGCGAGGCCAGGTAACGCACCTGCTTGACCTGCTTGCTGCGGCCTTTGGAGTCGGTGACTTTTTCGGTGGTGAACCACTGCGACTGCGGCAAACCCGCCTCTTGCGCGCTGAGCTGCCTCTCGTGGTGGGTGGCCAGCAAGCGGTGCCAGGCGAACACATCGGCGTCGCTGCGCAAGGTCTTGATGCGCACCGACCCGGCCTTGGCCGCCGGGCGCAAGTCACTCTGCACATGGCGCAGCGTGAGCGGCAGCATGGCCTCGCCTTGCAGCTCGACCACGCCAAAGGGCGCGGCGGCAAACTTGGCAATCGGCGGGGCGTCGCCGGTGGCCACCTTGAGCGGGAAGCTCGCCGCGTTGGTGAGCAAACGCCCGGTGCTGTCTTTCACCTCGCGCGGCAGCTCCAGGGTGAAGCTGGTGTTTTCGGGTAAGGGGGTGGCAAAGCGCAGGTCACGCACCTCGCCGGCCTTGTCGTCTTTGTCGAACACGGCCGACAAGGCGGCGCCTGACGCAGGCTTCAAACGCACACCTTGCGCCACGGCACGCGGCACCGGCGATGAGAAGCGCAGCGTCATCGGGCGAATCGGCAGGCAGGGTGCCTCGGCACGCTCACGCTCGCAGCTGAACTCGGCGGTGAACGCCGGGCGCACCTGAAAGTCAAACCGCTGCTCGCTGCGCGTCACGATCTTGGGGTTGGCCTGCGCGGCAATGCCCATGCCCCAGACCAAGCGCACGGAAGCGTCCGCCGGCAAAGGGCGCTGGCAGGCGAGCATCAGCCATTGCGCGGCCTGCTTTTGCAGACGGCGTGCTTTCAGCACCTCGTCACGCACCGTGCCGGTCACCACCCGCACGGGCACACGCTCGCCAATGCCTTCGATCTCGCACGAGGTGTTGGCCAACACCGTGGCCTCGACGGCGGGGCCGTTCAGGCGCAGCAAAAAGTGCTGGTCTTCTTCGATCTGGCCGCCGGAGGGCAGGGTCGAGACCACCGCGGGGCCGCCGGTGTTGAAGTTGAACTGGGTGGTGCCGGTCAGGCTGCCGGTGAGCGGCTTCCACTCGGCGCGCGCGGTCACGGCGCAGCGGGTGCCGGGAGGCAATGCTTCGTCAAAGTCATACAACCACACACGCTCGTCGGCCCAGCGGCCGCTGCCCTTGGGCGCGGCACCTTCGCAGCTGAGCTTGAACGGGTCGGCCGCACGCAGGTCACCCAGGGGCACGACTGCTTCGGAAAATTTGACGGCGAGCTGGCGCACCTGCGCCACTTCACCTTGTGGCGTGAGGCTGGTGACGGTGGCGGCGTGTGCGGTGGTGCCGGCGATGAACGCGACAACGATGGCGGCGCGCTGGGTAAAGCGGTGCATGCAGTAACTCCCTTGCCTTCTTGAGTGGCGGCAAGGATACGGCAGCGCTTTGTGGAGCCGTTGAACCAGCACTCCCCGTTCGGGTTGAACTCGACCAAGCTCCGTTCGCTCTGAGCCTGAGAGTTTTTTGATTTCCCACTCCGTTCGCCCTGAGCCTGTCGAAGGGTGCGCCGTGCACAGGCGCTGGCTTCGACAGGCTCAGCCCGAACGGAAGTTAAAAAACTCTCACCCTCTCAGCCCGAACGGTTAGGTGTGGCAGCGATTTCTCTAAAGCCCACAACTAAAGCCCATAAGCAATGCGCATCAGGCTCAACGGGTGCGCAAGCTTCGTTTCCGGCGAACCCTGCTGCGTCATGCCCTGTGCGATGTGGTGGCCGGCGAGCTGGCAGTCGGAGCTGATGTAGTCGGGCTCGTCTTTCGCCATCATCTTGAACACCGGCTTGCCGATCTTCATCGCGATCGGGTGGGT
>JBKJJF010000310.1:0-5071 GCA_046598195.1 Rhizobacter sp.
CACACCCAGGTTGCCCTGGCCCGGCGTGCCCACGATCGGGTCACCCGACTCGTAGGTGCGCGCCCACAGGTTGCCGCCCAGCGGCTTCAAGCCCTGCGGGTTGCGAAAGGTCGAGAGTTCGATCTGACCGGCCGGCTTGGACTGCCCGTTGGAGTAGGTGGCCATCACGATGCCGTCTTTTTCAATCGACAGGCCCGAGAGCTGACCCGGCGCGTAGCCGTCTTGTGTCAGGTTGGTCACACCAAAACCCGCACCGAATTGCGAAGCACCCGACAGGCTGAGCTGGACGCCGGGGATGGCCAAGGTGACAGCACCGGCTGCGTTGGTCGAGGCCGGCACGTCGAGCGTCACCGCGCCAGCGGGCGCCGTCGGCGAGCCCCCGTTGGCCGGGAAGACCATCGTGGTCAGCGGGGCCGGGTCGCCCGCACCATCCACCGCCACCGAGGTGCCGTTGGCCGTGACGTACACGTTCCAGGTGGAGGTGTCCGTCTTCTGGAAGTAATAGGTCAGCGCCACGTCCTGGCCCAGGTCGTCGTAGACGGTGAGCGAGGTGGCGTTGTTGTAGGTGGTCGCGTCACTGAAGTTGACCAGCGGCGCGGTCGCCGGCAGCGTGACGGCCGCGCGCGAGTCGAGGTTCATCTCCATCGTGATCTCGGTCGTGGGCGCCGGGTCGATGCCCGCGGTGGGCAGCTGCAGCGGCACGGCCAGGCCGGGCTGGATCACGCCTTGTGCATCGGCCGGGTAGCCCAACAACTGGCCGCTCTGGTTGTTGACGATGAAGCCATCTTTGTTGACCTGAAACTGGCCGTTGCGCGAGTAGAGCGTCTGGCCGCCACTGTTCACCTCGAAGAAGCCCGAGCCGTTGATGGCGAGGTCCAGGCCGTTGGCGGTGGTGGTGATGTTGCCCTGGCTGAACTGCTGCGTCACCGCCTGCAGGTTCACACCGATGCCGATGCTGCTGCTGCCGCCCGCACCCAGCGCCGCGGCGTACATGTCGCCAAACTCGGCGCGCGACGACTTGGCGCCATAGGTGTTGGCGTTGGCAATGTTGTTGCCGATCACATCGAGGTTCTTGCTCGCTGCGTTCAGACCGGAAAGACCTTGTTGGAAGCTCATGGGGTGTCCTTGTAAGAAGCAGGAATCAGTTGAAGGCTTTGACTTGGCTGTAGGCCACGCTGCCGGAGTTCTGCAGCTCAAGCTGCAGGGTGTCGCCCGAGGTATTGACGGCTTCGACGCGGTCGCGCATCAGCGCCGTCGCATCCAGCTTGACGCTGCCACTGGTGGCCGACACGCGGAAGCTCACGCCGGTGGCAGCCGCATTGGCCCCGGCCGCCCAATCGAAGCTGTGCATGCCGGCGGTCTGGGCGCCGAGGTTCAGGGTGTCGAGCACATGGCCGCCGGGGCCGAGCACTTCAACACGCACGTTGTCGGCCGCGCTGTTCAGCTCGAAGCCACCCACACCGGCGCCGTTGTTCATGTTCATCTTGTTGCCCGGCACCACCACGTCGCGCCCCACCAGCGAGGCGCCTTGCAGCGCCTGCATCTGCATGAATTGGCCCGACAACCCCTTGACGGTGCCGTTGAGTTTTTCGATGCCGGTGACGGTGTTGATCTGCGCCATCTGGCTGGTGACCTGGGCGTTGTCCATCGGCGACAGCGGGTCTTGGTTTTTCATCTGCGCGACCAAGAGCTTCAAGAAGCGGTCGGCGCTGCCGGCTTCGTTGGCGGTGACCACGCTGCTCTTGTCGTTGAGCGCGGCGTAGGTGGATTGAACGTTGGTGACGGGCATGGTGGGGTGTCCTTGTCAGATCAAGTTTTCACTGACCCATTTGCAAAGTCTTGAGCAGCAGCGTTTTGGCCGTGTTCATGACCTCGATGTTGTTCTGGTACGAGCGCGAGGCCGAGATCATGTTGACCATCTCTTCGACCACGTTCACGTTGCTGTAGGTCACGTAGCCTTCAGCGTCGGCGCTTGGGTGTTTGGGGTCGTGCACACGGCGCCCGGGGGTCTGGTCTTCGCTGATGTTGCTGACCTTCACACCAGCAGCGGCGCCGCCGTTGGCTTGGCCGACCTGGCCCATCAGTTCGGTCTGGAACGTGACCTGCCTTGCCTTGTAGGCCGTGCCATCGGGGCCGGCCACGGTGTCGGCGTTGGCCAGGTTGGAGGCCACCACGTTGAGGCGCTGCGACTGCGCGCTGACCGCGCTCCCAGAGACATTGAAAATCTGGAACATGCTCATGACAACCCCTCGTCCGATGGGTACATCGGCCACTCCCCCGAGGGGAGGCCGGCCGGCTTGGGAGCGGCCCGGCGCTCGGCCGGCTGCAAGCTAGAAGTCGTCTTCATGATTGACCCCGGATGGCATCGAGCATCGTGCGCACGTTGCCGTTGATGAAGCGCAAGGTGGCTTCGTAGCGCACCGAGTTGTCGGCGAAGTTGGCGCGCTCGCGGTCCATGTCGACCGTGTTGCGGTCGAGGTTGGTCTGGCTGGGCGTGGCATACACCAGGTGGGCCTGCGCGGCGGCCGCCGTGCCGCCACCACCGATGTGGCCCGGCTGGCTGGCGGCCAGTGCTGTGGCGCCTTGCATCTGGCCGGTGGCCTGGCGCAACGCGGCTGAAAAGTCCATGTCGCGGGCCACATAACCCGGCGTGTCGGCGTTGGCGATGTTGCTCGCGATCAGGCGTTGCCGTTCCGAGCGCAGGCTCAAGGCCTGGCCGTGAAAGTCGAGCGAACTGGTGAGCTTGTTCAGCATGGTGTGGTCCCACAAAACCCATGGGGTGATGTGAAAGCATTGTGGGCAGCGTGCATCGAAACATAAGCGGGAATAGCGGCCCCTTTCTTGGTCATTTCGGAGCCTGGGCTGGCGCCTCCCCTTCTAAAGTGGCAGCGTGGAAAAGACCCTGCCCCTGTTGCGTTCGCTCCTCGTCGCCTGGCTGTGTGCCGTGGCCGGCAGCGCGCATGCGCAGACCGACCCCCTGATAGAAAAAGTGCGCCAGTTCGTGATGGCCAAGCTCACCGGCACCGGCATGCCGCGTGTCGAAGTGAGCACCGGCCGGCTCGACGCCCGCCTGCGCCTTGGCGCCTGCGAGCAGGTGCAGCCCTTCCTGCCCAACGGCGCGCGCCTGTGGGGCAAAACCCGTGTCGGCCTGCGTTGTGTGAAAGGCGTCACACCCTGGAACGTTTACCTGCCCGTGACGGTGAACGTCTTCGGCCCCGCGATGGTCTCAACCACCGCCCTGCCCGCCGGCCATGTGCTGGCGGCGGGTGATTTCCGTCAAGCCGAGATCAATCTGGCCGAAGACACATTGAACCCGCCAGTGACCGACCTGAGCCTGCTGCTCGGGCGCACGCTCGCGACAGCGCTCACGCCTGGCCAAAGCCTGCGCGAGCGCAGCCTGAAAGCGCGCCAGTGGTTTGCCGCCGGCGAGCGGGTGCAAATTCGCGTGGCGGGTCAAGGTTTTGCGGTGGCCGGGTCGGGTGAAGCCGTCACGGCCGGGATGGAAGGGCAGCCGGCCCGTGTGCGCACCGAAAGTGGTCGCGTGGTGTCGGGCATGCCAGTGGCGGAGCGTCAGCTGGAGATCGCATTGTGAAATTTGGGTGCCGCACTCACAATTCAAAAGAAAAACCTAAAGTCGAGCGCCGGACGGGCCGATACACCGTCCATGTTGAAAGGTTTGGGCCCCGTCCCAGCCCAAGGAGTACATGATGAAAGTCGGCAATCCCGCAGACAAACCCGCAAACGTCGGCCCCGTTGGCCCGGCGCGCAACCAGCCTGCCGAAGCCCCCAAGGCCCAGGAAAAGGCTGCCAGCACCACCGACCCGAGCGCGAAGGTCGAGTTGTCGAACACCGCAGCCTCGTTGCTGTCGACTGGCGCCAACTCGGAATTTGACGCCGACAAGGTGGCCCGCATTGCCCAGGCCATCAGCGACGGCAAGTTCGAGATCAACGCCGAAAAGATCGCCGACCGGCTGATTGCCAACGCACATGAAGTGCTGGGCAAGGCACAACACTGAACGTTTTGGCCTCCCCAGCGCGCAGCTCACCCTTGGTGAACCCGACCATGAACACGCCAGCCCCCATCACGGCTAGCCCTGAACTCGAAACCACGCTCGCCGCGGTGGAAACCCAGCTCGCTTCGCTGGGCGAATCGCTGCGCGCCAACGACAGCGTGGCGATTGACCACCACGCCACCGAACTGCACCGCGCACTGGCGCGTGCTGTCGACCACTTCACCCACGCCGCACGCAGCGGCCCGGTGCCGCCACCCCTGCGCGAGCGCCTGAAGCTCGCCAGCGGCCTGGTGGCCTCACAGCGCGAGTCACTCGCACGCGCCACCGCCGCCCTCGACCGCGCGATTGACGTGCTGATGCCGCGCGACCGCGCTGCCTCGGTCTACTCCACCGCTGGCGCAGAGCGCGCCGTGCGCAGCGGTGTGATCCAGGCCTGAGCACCCCCGGCTGCCACGCGCAGCAAATGAGACACTGCGGCCCTTTGAGGGGCCGCTTCTCGTTTGGCGGCACCTCTTTGGGGTCACCCTGTCTGCCATGACCGAACTGCTGATCTTCTGCGCCGGCACCACCTTCTTCGCCTACGTCTCGCGACGCGCGCTGCTCAACCCCCGCTCACACGGCTTCTACCGTTTCATTGCGTGGGAGTGCATGCTGGCTCTGGTGCTGATCAACTTCCCCGTGTGGACGGTCGACCCGTTTTCGCCACGGCAGATCGTCTCGTGGTTGCTGCTGGCCAGCTCCATCGCGCTGGCGGTGCATGCGGTGCAGCTGCTGAAAAAAATCGGCCAGCCCAGCACCGAACGGCAAGGCGCCGAGTTGTTTGCGTTCGAAAAAACCTCACAGCTCGTGACCAGCGGCCTCTTCCGCTACATCCGCCACCCGATGTATGCCGCCCTGCTCTACCTGGCCTGGGGCGCCTGGCTGAAAGACATCTCGCCGGCCAGCACGGCGCTGGCCGGTGGGGCGAGCGCGGCGCTCGTCATCACCGCGCTGCGCGACGAGGCCGAGTGTTTGCAGCACTTCGGCGCGGCCTATGCCGAGTACATGTCGACGAGCAA
>JBKJJF010000155.1:0-7935 GCA_046598195.1 Rhizobacter sp.
TTGCGCAAGGTGGAACTCGAAGTAGCTCTTCTCGAACGCGTCGCGCGCCTCGCGCAATGGGCGATCAAGGTCGAAGCTCTGCTCGGCTTGCGGCCCGAGCATCATCGGCGCGGTCGGCAGCATCACGCCGCCGGTCATTGCGGCTTCGACCGTCAAGCCGTTTTCGCTCGCGCTGTGGTGCTGAGAATTCGGCTGCGCCGCCGCGCGCGAGGCCGGCTTGGCCAAGCCCTGCTCGACGGCGCGCAGCAGCTTCTGCAAGGTGATCGGCTTTTCGAGAAAGGCCATCGCGCCGAACTTGGTCGCCTCGACCGCGGTGTCGATCGTGCCGTGGCCGCTCATCATGATGACGGGCATCGTCAGCATCGAGGTCGCGCCCCACTCCTTCAGCAGCGTGATGCCGTCGACATCGGGCATCCAGATGTCGAGCAGGACGAGGTCCGGGCGCATCCGCTCGCGGCAGGCGCGTGCCTGCGCGGCGTTTTCGGCCAGCTCGATGGTGTGGCCTTCATCGGCCAGGATTTCGGACAGCAGGGCACGTATACCCAGTTCGTCGTCGACAACAAGAATGGTGGCCATGAATCTCAGACGGTGCCGGGCCGCCCCAAAGCGGCTGAGCGCCCCCTCGGGGGGCAGGAACGAAGTGACGTGGGGGTTGCCATCATCAGCCTTTCAGCGAGTCGAGCTCGTCGACATTGATGTTGGAACGGTTGCGGAACAGCACCACCAGAATCGCCAACCCAATGGCCGACTCGGCCGCGGCCACGGTGAGGATGAAGAACACAAACACCTGACCGGCCATGTCTCCCAGGTAGTACGAGAACGCCACGAAGTTGAGGTTGACGGCCAGCAGCATCAACTCGATGGCCATCAGCAGCACGATCAGGTTTTTGCGGTTCAAGAAAATGCCGATCACCGACAGCGCAAACAGAATCGCACCCAGAGTGAGGTAGTGACCCAGCGAAACGGGGCCCAGGGCCAGAGCGCTCATTTGGTTTCTCCCGTGGGCGGGGCGGGCGGTGGCTCGATCACGGGCTGCATCTTCACGATACGCAGGCGGTCAGCCTTCTTGACCTTGACGGCTTCAGACGGGTTGATGGCCTTGCTGTCTTTGCGTTGGCGCAGCGTGAGTGCGATGGCCGCAATGATGGCCACCAGCAGGATCACCGCAGCGATCTGCAGCGGGTAGAGGTAGCGGGTGTACATCTGGATGCCCAGCAGCTTGGTGTTGCCGAGCTCGATGGCCTTCGCATCGGGCACCGGCGCCGAGCGCAGGTCGAAGCCCGGGATGAGCACCAGCGCCATCTCCAACGCAATGATCACGCCCACCACGGCGGCCACTGGAAAGTGCTTCCAGAAGCCCACGCGCATGGCATCGACGTTGATGTCCAACATCATCACCACGAACAAGAACAGCACCATCACCGCGCCGACATACACCAGCACCAGCGAGATGGCCAAAAACTCGGCCTGCAATAGCATCCATACGCAAGAGGCCGAGAAGAACGCGAGCACGAGGAAGAGCGCGGAGTGCACCGCACTGCGCGCTGTGATGACGCGAAATGACGCCCCCAACAGAACAGCAGAAAAAACGTAAAAGAGCGCAGTGGTTGTGGCCATGTTGTTCTTGAGCGCAGGTTCACCGGCACCAGGCCGGCGGGAAGACCTTCGGGTCTTCAGCGGTAGCGCGCGTCAGCCTCCTTGTTGGCCGCAATTTCTTTTTCGTAGCGATCGCCCACGGCGAGCAGCATGTCTTTGGTGAAGTACAGGTCGCCCCGCTTTTCACCGTGGTACTCGAAGATGTGGGTTTCAACGATCGCGTCGACCGGGCAGCTCTCTTCGCAGAAGCCGCAGAAGATGCACTTGGTCAAGTCGATGTCGTAGCGTGTGGTGCGGCGCGAGCCGTCGTCGCGCACTTCCGATTCGATGGTGATGGCGAGCGCCGGGCACACCGCTTCGCACAGCTTGCAGGCGATGCAGCGCTCTTCGCCGTTTTCATAACGGCGCAGTGCGTGCAGACCCCGAAAGCGCGGGCTCTGTGGCGTTTTCTCTTCCGGGAACTGCACGGTGATCGTGCGCGACAGGAAGTGCCGACCGGTGAGCGCCATGCCCTTGAGCAGCTCGGTGAGCATGAAGCTCGACAGTATATTTTTGACGGAAGCCATTGCAGTCATGTCAGGTCTCCCGCCGGGCCGTCCCAAGGGAGGCCTGCGCCCCCATGGGGGGCAGTGAACGAAGTGAGCGTGGGGGCTTCATGTCCGTTCCTTTAGTTCCAGATGTTCCAGGGGGACTGGATCCACAAGCCGACCACCACCAGCCACACGAGCGTGATGGGGATGAAAATCTTCCAGCCCAAACGCATGATCTGGTCGTAACGGAAGCGCGGGAAGGTGGCTCGCACCCACAGGAACATCGTGACGACCACGAAGGTCTTGCCGAAGAGCCAGAACCAGTCCCAGAACCAGGCGGTGGCTTCAATCCACGCCGGGGTTTGCATGCCGAAGGCGGCAAACGACACCGGCGCCAGCCAACCGCCAAGGAACAGGGTCACGCACAGCACCGACACCAAGATCATGTTGGCGTATTCGGCCAGGAAGAACATGGCGAAGGCCATGCCCGAGTACTCGATCATGTGGCCGGCGACGATTTCCGACTCACCTTCGACCACGTCAAACGGGTGGCGGTTGGTTTCGGCCAGGCCGGCGATGAAGTACACGATGAAGACGGGGAACAGCGGCAGCCAGTTCCACGACAGGAAGCTCACCCCCAGGCCGGCGAACATGCCCTTGTTCTGACCCAACACGATGTCGGTCATGTTCAGGCTGGCCGACACCATCAACACCACCACCAGCGCAAAGCCCATGGCGATTTCGTAGCTGACCATTTGCGCCGACGCACGCAGCGCGCCGAGGAAGGCGTACTTCGAGTTCGAGGCCCAGCCGGCGATGATCACGCCATAGACCTCCATCGAGGTGATGGCCATCAGGAACAGCAGGCCGGCGTTGATGTTGGCGACGGCCTTGTCGGGGCCGAAAGGCACCACCGCCCAAGCGGCCAACGCCGGCATGATGGTCATCACAGGGCCGAGCAGGAACAGGCTTTTGTTCGCCGCGGTGGGGAGAATGATCTCCTTGAAGATCAGCTTCACCGCATCGGCGATCGGCTGCAACAGACCCAGCGGCCCGACGCGGTTGGGGCCGGGGCGGATCTGCGACCAGCCAATGGCCTTGCGCTCCCACAGCGTGAGGTAGGCCACGCAGATCATCAGCGGCGCCACCAGGGCGATGATCTTGATCAGCGACCAAGCCGTGGGCCAGAAGCCGCCCAGCAGCTCGCTCCCGAAGGCATTGAAGGCGTCGGCCATGCTCAGGCCCTCTCGACGGTGATGGGGCCGAACATCGCGCCCAACGAGACCGTGGTCGGTACACGAACGGCAGTGGGGGCCAGCGTGTCATCGCGCTTGGCTGGCAGCACGGCCTGCGCCGCACCTTGCGAGACACGCACCGAGCCGCCATCCGCCAAACCGAGCTGCGTCCAGAGGGCAGCCGGCAGGCTCGCCACCGGTGGCTTGGCATCGGCCGTGAGTTGCAGCGAGGTGGCGCGGCGCACCAATGAATCGGTGGCGTAGATCGGCACGTCGGCGATGCGCTCCAGGCCCGAAGCGGCTGTGGCTGCGCCAGCAGTTGCCGACGAGGCCAGGTTGCTCAAACGCGAAGCCACGGTGCTCAGGTCGCCCAGCGCCTCGGCGCGCACTTCTTCCGAGGTGTCGAAATCGAACCCCTTGATGCCCAGGAGGTTGCCCAGCACACGCAGCACTTTCCAGGCGGGGCGTGTGTCGCCAAGCGGCTTGACCACGCCGTGGAAACTTTGCACACGGCCTTCGGCATTGACGAAGGTGCCCGAGGTTTCGGTAAAAGGCGAGATGGGCAACAGCACGTCGGCGCTTTCCACTGCGGCTGTCTTGAAAGGCGTCAACGCGATCACCATGGCGGCGCCCTGCAGGGCCGCAGCGGCGGCGCTGGCATTTGCAGCGTCGTGCGCTGGTTCCACGTTCAGCAACACGCAGGCTTTCAAAGAGCCACTCAACATTTGGCCCGCGTTCAAACCGCCGTTGCCAGGCAAGGCGTTGACGAGTTGCGCGCCCACCGTGTTGCCGGCTTCCGTGAGGTAGCCCACCGAGGCACCCGTTTGCTCACCGATCCAGTTGGCCAGCGACAGCAACTGGCTGGCTTGCGGGTGCTGCGCGGCGGCGTTGCCGAGCAGAACGGCTTTGCGTTCACCCGCCAGCAACGAAGCGGCGATGGCTTGAGCGACTGAACCGGCCGTCGCCGAAACCGGCGATGACACGCCCTTGCTGCTGGCCACGGCAGAAGCCACTTCAGCCAGGGCTTGCAGCCATTGGCTCGGCGCGACCGACATGCTGTTGGCGATCGGCAGCAGCCAGTCGTCTTGCACCGCGTTGATGCTGTGAACCTTGGCGCCCTTGCGCGCCGCCTGGCGAATACGCTGCGTGAACAGCGGGTGATCTTTGCGCAGGAATGAGCCGACGACCAAGACCCTTTGCAGCGTCGAGAGCGAGGCGATCGAGGTGCCCAGCCACCGAGCCGAAGGCGAGCCAGCGGCCGCGCCACCGACATTGCTGAAATCAGCGTGGCGCGTGCGGAAGTCAATGTTCTCGCTGCCCAGACCACGCACCAGCTTGGCCAGCAGGTGCAGCTCTTCCGCCGTGCTCTGGGCCGAGCCCAGAGCGCCGATGCTCTTGGCACCATGGTCTGCCTTGATCTGCTTCAGGCCGTTGGCCACGTATTCGAGGGCGGTCGTCCAGTCGACGGTTTTCCACTCGCCGCCCTGTTTGATCATCGGCGCGGTCAGGCGCTCGTCGCTGTTGACGGCTTCGTAAGAGAAGCGGTCGCGATCGGCCAACCAGCATTCATTGACGTCTTCGTTCTCCAGCGGAACGACACGCAGCACCTTGTTGTTCTTGACTTGAACGATCAGGTTGGCACCGGTGCCGTCGTGCGGGCTCACGCTCTTGCGGCGCGACAGCTCCCAGGTGCGGGCGCTGTAGCGGAAAGGCTTGCTGGTGAGTGCGCCCACCGGGCAGATGTCGATCATGTTGCCCGACAGCTCGGAGTCGATCGTCTCGCCCACCACCGTGGTGATCTCGGAGTGCTCACCGCGGTGGATCATGCCCAGCTCCATCACGCCGGCCACCTCTTGGCCGAAGCGCACGCAGCGGGTGCAGTGGATGCAGCGGCTCATCTCTTGCATCGAGATCAGCGGGCCGACGTCTTTGTGGAAAACCACGCGCTTTTCTTCGGTGTAGCGCGAAGAAGAGCCGCCATAGCCGACGGCCAGGTCTTGCAGCTGGCACTCGCCGCCTTGGTCGCAGATAGGGCAGTCGAGCGGGTGGTTGATGAGCAGGAACTCCATCACACCGGCTTGCGCCTTCAAGGCCTTGTCGCTCTTGGTGCGAACGATCATGCCCTGGGTGACAGGCGTGGCGCAGGCCGGCATGGGCTTGGGCGCCTTCTCCACGTCAACCAGGCACATGCGGCAGTTGGCTGCGATGGAAAGTTTCTTGTGGTAGCAGAAGTGCGGGATGTAGGTGCCGGCCTTGTCGGCGGCGTGCATCACCATGCTGCCTTCGGCAACCTCCACCTTCCGGCCATCGAGTTCGATTTCGATCATGTCGTCGTTCTTTGTTTAGACCGTTCTTTGCTCAGACATAAGCCGGGACCACAGCGGTCTTGTGCTCGATGAGGTGAACGAACTCATCACGGAAGTGCTTGATCATGGCGCGCACCGGCATCGCTGCCGCGTCGCCCAACGCACAAATGGTGCGGCCCTGAATGTTGTCGGCCACCGAGTTCAGGAGGTCGATGTCTTCCATGCGGCCTTGGCCATGGGCGATGCGGTCGACCATGCGGTACAACCAGCCCGTGCCTTCGCGGCACGGCGTGCACTGGCCACAGCTTTCGTGCATGTAGAAGTACGACAGGCGCAGCAGGCTTTTGACCATGCAGCGTGAGTCGTCCATCACGATCACTGCACCGGAGCCCAGCATGGAGCCGGCCTTGGCGATGCTGTCGTAGTCCATGGTCAGCTCGTTCATGATCGCGGCGGGCAACACCGGCGACGATGAGCCACCGGGAATCACCGCCTTGAGCTTGCGGCCGCTGCGCACACCGCCCGCGAGTTCGAGCAGCTTGCTGAACGGTGTGCCCAGCGGAACCTCGAAGTTGCCGGGTTGGTTGACATCACCCACCACCGAGAAGATCTTCGTGCCGCCGTTGTTGGGCTTACCGATCTCCAGGTAAGGCTGGCCACCGTTGCGAATGATCCAAGGCACTGCTGCGAAGGTTTCGGTGTTGTTGATCGTGGTCGGCTTGCCGTAGAGGCCGTAGCTGGCCGGAAACGGCGGCTTGAAACGCGGTTGGCCCTTCTTGCCTTCGAGCGATTCGAGCAAGGCCGTTTCTTCGCCGCAGATATAGGCACCAAAACCATGGGCCGCGTGCAGCTGGAAGCTGAAGGCCGAGCCGAGGATCTTGTCGCCCAGGTAGCCCGCGGCACGCGCTTCTTCGAGCGCGGCTTCGAAGCGTTCGTAGCCCTCGAAGATTTCGCCGTGGATGTAGTTGTAGCCCACCGCAATGCCCATCGCGAAGGCGGCAATCGCCATGCCTTCGATCACGATGTGCGGGTTGAACATCAAGATGTCGCGATCCTTGCAGGTGCCGGGCTCGCCTTCGTCGGAGTTGCACACCAGGTACTTCGCGCCGGGGTACATGCGCGGCATGAAGCTCCACTTCAGGCCGGTCGGAAAACCTGCACCACCGCGACCACGCAGGCCCGAGGTTTTGACTTCGGCGATCACCTGCTCGGGTGTCATCGGCTCGGCACCGCTCGTTGCGTCAACCGCACCATTCAGGATCTTGCGCAGTGCCTGATAGCCGCCACGTGCTTCGTAGTCTTTCAGTGACCAGTTTTTGCCGTCCAGCCCGTCATAGATCTGCGCGCCGATGTGGCGGCCGTGGAAACAGGTTTCAGTGCCGGTGGCCTGGAACTTGGAAAGGTCGACGATCGGTTGCGACATGGAAGATGCCTCGTTCACTTTGCAGCAGCTGCTGCACGCAGCGTGTCGACCAACTCATCCAGCTGCGGCTCATGCATGAAACTGCACATCTGACGGTCGTTCACCAGCAGCACCGGGGCGTCGGCACAAGCGCCCAGGCACTCACTCTTCTGAATGGTGAGCGCCCCATCGGCCGTGGTGCCACCCTCTTCCACCCCGAGCTTGCTGCACAGGTAGTTGAGCGCCGACTGGCCGTTGCGCAGCTGGCACGGCAGGTTGGTGCAGACGTTGAGCTTGAAGGTGCCCAGCGGCCGCTGGTTGTACATGTTGTAGAAGGTCGTGACCTCATGCACCGCAATCGGCGGCATGCCGAGGTAGTCGGCCACCAGGCGCTCGCTGTCGGCCGATACGAAGCCCTGCTCTTGCTGCACGATGGCCAGACAGGCCATCACGGCCGACTGCTTCTGGTCGGCGGGGTACTTGGCGACTTCTTTGTCGAAGCGCTGGCGTGTGGTGTCTGAAATCACCGGTCAATCTCTCCAAACACGATGTCCATGGTGCCGATCACGGCCACGGCGTCGGCAATCATGTGGCCGCGCGCCATCTCATCCAACGCAGCCAGGTGCGGGAAGCCCGGCGGGCGAATCTTCAAGCGATAGGGTTTGTTGGCGCCGTCACTGATCAAGTAGATGCCGAACTCGCCCTTCGGGTGCTCGACCGCGGCATACACCTCGCCTTCAGGCACGTGAAACCCTTCGGTAAAGAGCTTGAAGTGGTGGATCAGCTCTTCCATGCTGGACTTCATGTCCACGCGCGAAGGCGGCGCCACTTTGTGGTTGCTGGTGATCACCGGGCCGGGGTTCTTG
>JBKJJF010000176.1:0-21628 GCA_046598195.1 Rhizobacter sp.
TCGCGCGACTCGGCAATGGTGTAACCGGCAGCCTGCGCCCGCTCGCGCGAGGTCTCGCTGCCCCACACGATCACGTTCATGCCGAAGGCCCGGCCGTAGCCGGCCACCAGCTCGCCAATGCGCCCGAAGCCCCACAGCCCCAGCGTCTTGCCCTTGAGCACCATGCCGAGGCCGAAGTTGGCCGGCATCGACGCGGCCTTCAGCCCCGACTGCTGCCACGCCCCGTGCTTGAGGTTGCCCACGTACTGCGGCAGGCGGCGCATGGCGGCCATGATCAGCGCCCAGGTCAGCTCGGCTGGCGCCACCGGCGAGCCCACGCCCTCGGCCACCGCGATGCCCAGGCGGGTGCAGGTGTCGATGTCGATGTGCGGGCCGGCACGGCCGGTCTGCGCCAGCAGCTTGAGCTTGGGCAGTTTTTCCAGCAGCTGGCGCGGGAAGTGGGTGCGCTCGCGGATCAGCACCAGCACCTCGGCGTCACGCAGCCGCACCGACAGCTGGCCGATGCCCTTGACCGTGTTGGTGAAAACCTTGGCGTTGAGGGGCTCCAGCCGCGCGGCGCATTTCAGCTTGCGCACTGCGTCTTGGTAGTCGTCGAGGATGATGATGTTCATCAAGTGGGCGCTGCTGGGGGTGACGGGTGATTGTGCCCGCTTCGAAGTAGCATCTGGGCTCTCAAAAACACGGAGACTCCATGTCCAACACGATGTATTTGGCCAGCGTGCCGGTGTTCGTTCGCAAGCTCGGCAGCCTCGTCAAATGGCTCGACAAGGCCGAGGCCCATGCACAGGCCAAGAAGTTCGACAGCGCGGTCTACCTCGCCGCCCGCCTCGCGCCCGACATGCTGGCCTTCCCGAAGCAGATTCAGATTGCCTGTGACGGCGCCAAGTTCTGTATCGCCCGCCTGGCCGGCATCGAAGCCCCCAAGCACGAAGACAACGAGGTCACCTTGGCGCAGCTGAAGGAGCGCATCGCCTCCACGCTGGCGTTCATCCAGTCGGTGCCCGAGGCGCAGATCGCCGGCTCTGGCGACAAAGACATCTCGGTGCCGCGCCGCGACGGCGCCGTCACGATGAAGGGCGAGTTCTACCTCAACCACTACGCGCTGCCCAACTTCTATTTCCACGTGACCGCGGCCTATGCGCTGCTGCGGCACAACGGCGTTGAGCTGGGCAAGGGCGACTTTCTCGGTTTGACCTGAAGTTCTGACGGCGCGTGAGCGCTGCGTAGGCAGTGCACGGGCCGGCAGGCTCGGCCCGTGGTTGCAACACGCAGCGGGCGCGATGTTTTTATGGTGCTGGGCGTCAAGCGGGCCGCCGGCGGCCGCTGAGGGTTACAGCGGCACGAAGGCCGTGTTGCCGCCACCTTCGGGGAAGGCGCTGTCAATTTGTTGCGTCAATTCCCGGCGGTGCATCTCAGCGCTGGTCGTGCCGCGTGGCAGTGCGGCGAGCACGGCGCGGTGCAAGCGCCAGAGTTCGATCACTTCGCCCGCCATGCGCACCTTGCGTTGCAGCAGCGCGCCGGTGCCGCCTTCGATCTCGGCGACCGCGTCCATGAAGCAAGTTTTCATCTCGACAAAAGCGCGGCGAGCCGCCATCCGGGCCATGCGGTCTTCCGGCATGCCAAAAGCCTGCAGATCGGCGGCGCGCTTGAAGCTGAGTTCGGCGAAGGCGGTGTTCATGTAAGCAATTGTGGGCAACGCACGGCGTCGTTTAAAGCGCAAACAGATGCCTTCTTCCCTGGCAGTTCGTTGCCTTCTGCGGGCAACCCGGATGTGGCGGCAGCTTGCCAACGGTTACGCTCTCCCGGTCGGAACAGGGACAGGACACACCCATGAAATGGCTTCATCGCGGCGCATGGGCGCTGCTGTTGGTGGTGCTTGTGGTGGCTGCCGCGTTGTGGGTCTACAGCCGGCGTGTGCTGCCAATGACCCAAGGCACGATGCCACTGCAAGGGCTGCGCAGCGAAGTCCGCATCGAACGTGACGCCGATGGCATCCCGACCATCAAGGCGGCTTCACGCGACGACGCCATGTTCGGCCTGGGCTACGTGCACGCCCAAGACCGGCTGTGGCAGCTTGAAACACACAAGCGCATTGGCTCGGGCCGCCTGGCTGAATCGTTTGGCGAGTCGGCGCTCGAGACCGACAAGTTCCTGCGCGCCCTCGGTGTGCGCCGCGCCGCCGCTGCGCAGTGGGACCAGGCCAGCGCCGAAACACGTGCTGCGCTCACCGCCTATGCCGCGGGCATCAACGCCTATGTGCAAAACGAGATGAGCGCGCGCCCGCCCGAGTTCATCTTGACCGGCACGGTCGTCGAACCCTGGACGCCCGAAGACAGCATGGCCTGGGCCACGATGATGGCTTGGGACCTGGGCGCCAACTGGTCGGCCGAGCTGCTGCGCCTGCGCATGTCGCTCAAGCTACCGGTCGAGCGCATCAACGAGCTGCTGCCGCCGTACCCCGGCGACAAGCCGCTGCCCACGGCCGATTACGCCGCGCTGTTTCGCGGCCTCAAGCTGAGCGCCACGCTCGGCCAGCAGGCGCTCAATGCCGCGCCCGAGTCGGGTGTGGAAGGGGTGGGCTCCAACAACTGGGTGGTGCACGGCTCGCACACCGAAAGCGGCAAGCCGCTGCTGGCCAACGACCCGCACCTGAAACTTACCGCGCCGGCGCTGTGGTACTTCGCACGGCTTGAGGCCCCCGGCTTCAAGGTGGCCGGCGCCACCATGCCCGGCTTGCCGGTGGTGGTGCTGGGGCAAAACGAGCATGTGGCCTGGGGCTTCACCAACACCGCGCCCGATGTGCAAGACCTCTACATCGAGCGCATCAAACCCGACGACCCCACGCAGTACCAAACACCCGAGGGCTGGGCCCATTTCGCCACCGTCACCGAAGTCATCAAGGTCAAGGGCAAGCCCGATGTGACCTTGGTGGCCCGCAGCACGCGCCACGGCCCGGTTATCTCTGACGCCGGTGGTGGGGCGACCGAAGGCCTCACCGGCCCGGCCACGCAGCCGGCCTATGCCCTGGCCATGCGCTGGACGGCGCTCGACCTTGACTCCGGCACCGTCGACGCCGCGCTCGCCTTCAACACCAGCCGCAGCGTGGCCGATTTCATCTCTGCATCGGGCAAGCACCTCGCGCCGATGCAAAACATGGCGGTGGCCGACGACCAGGGCCACATCGGCATGGTTTCAGCCGGCCGCGTGCCGGTGCGCAAACCCGAGAACGATTTGAAGGGCCTGGTGCCCGCACCCGGCTGGGATGCCCGCTACGACTGGGCCGGCGTGCTCGAACCCACCTGGACGCCCCGCGAGACCGACCCCCCGCGCGGCTGGATCGCCAGCGCCAACCAGCGTATCCACCCGGTCGACTACCCGCACTTCATCACCAGCGAGTGGGCTGCGCCGTACCGGCAGCAGCGCATCGAGCAGCTGCTGGCGGCCAGACCGAAACACAACCTCGACACTTTGCGCGCCATCCAGAGCGATCTGTATTCGGCCGGCACCATGCGGCTGATGCCGGTGCTGCGCAAGGCCAGCTCCGCGCACCCGCTGGCCGCGGCGGCGCAGCGCGAATTGGCAGCGTTCGACGGGGTGATGGTGGCCGACAAGGCCGCACCGCTGATCGCCTGGGCCTGGGCGCGGCAGCTCACGCAGGGCGTTTTCCGCGATGACATCGGCGACCCTTTGTACGAGCGGCAACTCATTGGCAGCCGCAGCTTGCGTGAGGCGCTCGAAGGTGTGCTCGATCGCAACGATGCCTGGTGGTGCGACAACCAGGCCACACCCGTGGCCGAGACCTGCGACGAACAGATCAACACCGCCTTCACCCGCGCACTCGACGAATTGCAGGTAGCCCAGGGCGGCGACGTGGCGAAGTGGCAATGGGGCCGCGCCCACCAGGCCCGCTCAGAGCACCGCCCCTTCAGCCGCGTGAAGCTGCTCAGCAAGTGGTTCGAGCTGCGCACGCCGGTGGGCGGCGACACCTACAGCGTCAACGTCTCACGCGTGAGCCTGCGGCCCGACGTGACGACCGGCGAGCTCTACCTCGACGAACACGGCCCGTCGTTTCGGGCGCTGTATGACCTGGGCGACCCGTCGAAGTCACGCTTCATGCATTCGAGTGGGCAATCGGGCATCGTGTTTTCGCCGCTCTACAGCAGCTTTGTGAACCGCTGGCGCGAAGTGAAAGATGTGCCGGTGTGGGGTGGTGAGGCGAAGCGCACCTTGCTGCTCAAGCCCAGGCCGTGATGACCCCTCACACCTTGGGCGGGAGTGTGCGGTCGAGCGTGTAGTCGAGTGTGTAGAAGTGCTTGCCGTCGGCGATGGCTATCGACAGGCTGCCCGCGATGCCGCTCAACTCACCGGTGCCTGAATCGGGCACCACCAACACGGTGAGCGTCGGCGCCCCGCGGGTCATCGTGCCCAGGTGCTGCAGCATGAAGCTGCCGCTTCGCCCCTGCAGCGTGCCGGTGACACGCTCGATGGCCACATAGCCAGCCGACCCCTTCACGGCTGTGGTGGCAGCCAGCATCTCGCCCTTGCTGGTGCCTTGCAGGTCGCCGCTGAAGACCTTGTCGATGGACATGCGGCCGAGGCCAGAATCTGCATCTGCCGCAGGCTGGGGCAGCAACTTGACCTCGAAGCTGCCGGTGGCGTGAATGGTTGTCATGGTGTGTGGCCTCAAACCTGCCCGAACAAGGCCTTGCGCTGCGCGGTGTAGCTCCACCACGGCGCGGGCGCGGCGCCGCCCATGAAGTCGGTGGCGGCCATGAAGGTGTCGAGCACGCAGGGGTCGTGGCGCTGGCCGGTGACGGCGCACAGCTTCTGGTACAGCACGAAGGCATCTTTGCCGCGCAGCTGCTTGGGGTGCTCGATGCCGATCAGGCGCAGGTCTTGGGCCAGTGAGGGGCCGATGTTGGGCAACTGCTCCAGCAGCTGGCATTCATCGGCACGGTGGGCCTTCGGTGATTTGATGGACGCCATGCATTTGCCTCACATCATCATGTTGTTGCGGATCAGGCCGACGGCAATGCCTTCGAGCTCGAAATCGACGTCACCAAAGGGAATGACGATGGGTTTGAAGTCGGGGTTTTCGGGCAGCAGCTCGATGCTGGTGCGGGTGCGCTTGAAGCGCTTGACGGTGACTTCGTCGCCCAGTCGCGCGACCACGATCTGGCCGTTCTTGGCGTCTTTGGCTTTTTGCACGGCGAGCAGGTCGCCGTCCATGATGCCGGCGTCTCGCATGCTCATGCCCTTGACCTTGAGCAGGTAGTCGGGCCGGCGCGGGAACATGCTGGCTTCCATCAAGTAGGTTTGATCGATGTGCTCTTGCGCCAGGATGGGGCTGCCGGCGGCCACCCGGCCGACCAGGGGCAGCGTGAGCTGGGCCAGGCTGGGCAAGGGCAGGCTGTACTGCTTGCCGCGGCTTTCGTTGAGCGCACGCAATGTGTCAGACTTCAAACGGATGCCGCGTGAGGTGCCACTGATCAGCTCGATGACGCCTTTGCGGGCCAGGGCCTGCAAGTGTTCTTCAGCCGCGTTGGCCGAACGAAAGCCCAGCTCGGCAGCGATCTCGGCCCGTGTGGGCGGCGCGCCGGTGCGTTCGATGGCGCTTTGCACCAGGTCGAGAATCTGTTGCTGGCGGTCGGTGAGTTTGGGCGCTTCGTACATGGCGATCCTCGTTGCGGCTCTTTGCCAGTGCGGGTGGAAGGTTCAGGGCTGAACATCCATCCAGTGGCTGTATTTTCATCCAGCTTTTCAAAAAATGCAAAACATCATCGTGGTGCTGGGCACCGGCGGCACCATCGCGGGCACCTCGGCGGTGGCCGGTGACGACGTTGGTTACACCGCCGCGCAAATCGGCGTGGCGCAGTTGGTGAGCGCGATTCCAGCGCTGGCCAGCGTGCCGTTGGAATGTGAGCAGGTCGCTCAGGTCGACAGCAAAGACATGGGCTTTGCCGTCTGGCGCGCGCTGGCCTTGCGCGCCGCGCACCACCTGGCGCGCGCCGAGGTGGCAGGGGTTGTGGTCACCCACGGCACCGACACGCTCGAAGAAACCGCCTACTTTTTGCAGCGTGTGCTTGAGCCGTCCAAGGCGTTGGTGATGACGGCGGCGATGCGACCTGCCACCTCACCCCAGGCCGATGGACCTCAAAACCTGCTCGACGCCGTGCGTGTGGCGGGCCACGTAGGCGTGCAAGGCGTGGTCGCGGTGCTGAATGGCCAGGTTCACTCCGCGCACGATCTGCGCAAGACCCACACCTACCGCGTGGATGCCTTCAGCTCGGGCGACGCCGGCGTGCTAGGCCTGGTGGCCAACGGGCAGTTGCGCATTTCACGCGCGCGGCCGAAGGGCGTGGCGTTGGGCTGCGCACGGCTGCCGACGGACGCCAGCACCTGGCCGCGTGTCGAAATCGTGCACAGCCACGCCGCGGCCGACGGGGCTGTGGTGCGTTTGTTGTGTGCGGATGGTGTGCGCGGCCTGGTGGTTGCCGCGACGGGCAACGGCACCGTGCACCACGCTCTGGAAGCTGCGTTGCTGCAAGCGCAGTCGCAAGGGGTGAGGGTGCTGCGCAGCAGCCGCTGCCTGGGCGGCAGGGTGCTGGCGCGCGCCGACGACGTGTTGCCGTCGGCCGACGATCTCACGCCGGTGAAGGCGCGGATCGAGTTGCTGCTGGAGCTGCTCAGCGTGTGAGAGTCTCAGACCACCGTCAGCGTGACGTCGATGTTGCCGCGGGTGGCGTTCGAGTACGGGCACACCTTGTGGGCGGCAGCGACCAATGCTTCAGCCTTGTCCTTTTCGAAGCCAGGGATGGTGATGGCCATGGCCACCTGGATGCCGAAACCGTTGGGGATGGGGCCGATGCCCACGTCGGCGGTGATCGACACGTCGGCCGGCAGCGCGATCTTCTGGCCGGCGGCCACGGCCTTCATCGCACCGATGAAGCAGGCCGAGTAGCCAGCAGCAAACAACTGCTCCGGGTTGGTGCCGTTGCCGCCGGCGCCGCCCAGCTCCTTGGGGGTGCTGAGCGTGACCTTGAGTGCGCCGTCGGATGATTCGGTGGTGCCGGCACGGCCGCCGGTGGAAGTGGCGTGGGCGGTGTAGAGGACTTTGTCGAGTGCCATGGTGAGCTCCGTTCAGGGGTGGGTGGTTGGGGTTCGCAATCAGTGCGCAGAGGTCTGCGCGTCGTCATCAGCGCTCAGCAGCTGCGTGCGCAGCTGCTGTAGTCGTTGTGTCAGGGAGGCCAGCTCGCCCAGGTCGCACTGGGTGGCCTGGGCCAGTTGCAGAGGCACACGCTTGGCTTTCTGGCGCAGGGCGCGGCCCTCGGGGGTGAGGCTCACGATCACACGGCGCTCGTCAACGGCTGCGCGTTCGCGCTGCAACCAGCCGGCGGCTTGCATGCGCTTGAGCAGCGGGGTGAGGGTGCCCGAGTCGAGAAACAGGCGCTCGCCCAGCTCGCTCACCGTCAGGCCGTCGCGCTCCCACAGCACCAGCAAGGCCAGGTACTGCGGGTAGGTGAGCCCGAGTGGCGCCAGCAGTGGCTTGTAGAGCTTGGTCATGGCCAGCGAGCTGGAGTACAGCGCAAAACACAGCTGTTGGTCGAGCAGCAACCAGTCTTTGGCCGGGCTGCTGGCAGCTTGTGCGGGTGGGCGTGTCGAAACCATGGGTGGATGATAGTAAAGATCGAGCAATTAGATTGTGCGCAATGTATTTACCATGCCGCTGCCAGGGGCAAAGGCAGAGGTGACGTGATTCAGGCCTCGCCGGTGGCGGCCAGCGCGTCGAGTTCGGTGGTGATCTCAAGCCAGCGGGCTTCGGCCTGCGCGGTGTCGTCGGCGATTTTCTTCAGGCGTTTGCCTTGTTCCACACGCTGGGCCGAGCTGACATCAGACTGGGCCGCGGCGGCTTCGATGTTGGCCTTTTCCTGCGTCATGGCGGCCAGGCTGCGCTCCAGCCCGGCCAGCTCGTTGCGCAGCGGCTTGGTCTGCTCTGCGAGCTTTTGTCTTGCCTGGCCAGACGCTTTGCGGTCTTTCGCAGCGGCGGGCGGGCCGGCCACGACGGGCGCGGCTGCGGCGGCCTGGCCCTTTTCCTTGCGGGCCTTGACCTTCGCATTGCCGGCGTCCTTGGCGGCCCGCGCCATTTCGCGTGAGGTGTCGAGCAGCCACTTCTGGTAGTCGTCGAGGTCGCCGTCGAAGGGCTGCACGCCGCCGGCGGTGACCAGCCAGAACTCGTCGCACACCTCGCGCAGCAGGGCGCGGTCGTGGCTCACCAGCATCACCGTGCCTTCGAACTCGTTGAGCGCCATGCTCAGCGCTTCACGGGTGGTCAGGTCGAGGTGGTTGGTGGGTTCGTCGAGCAGCAACAGGTTGGGGCGCTGCCACACCAGCATGGCCAATACCAACCGCGCTTTTTCGCCGCCGCTGAGGGAGCCCACGGCCTGCGAGACCATCTCACCGACAAAGCGGAACGAGCCCAAAAAATCGCGCAACTCTTGCTCGCGCGCCTGCGGGCCCACGTCGCGTGCGAGGCGGATCATGTGCATCAACGGGCCGTCGTCGAGCGAGAGCACGTCGAGCTCTTGCTGGGCAAAGTAGCCGATCGAGAGGCCTTTGCCTTCAGTCACTTCGCCCGAGATCAGCGGGATCTCGTGCGCAATGGTTTTCACCAGCGTCGACTTGCCCTGGCCGTTGGCACCGAGGATGCCGATGCGCTGGCCGGCGAGCACCGAGCGGTTGATGTCTTTCACGATGGGCACGCCGTTGTAGCCACAGCTCATCATCGAAAACGCCAGCATCGGGTTGGGTAGGCTTTGCGGCTCGCGAAACTCGAACTGGAAGTCGCTGCTGGTCAGCACCGGGCCCAGCCTTTCCATGCGGGCCAGGGCCTTCACGCGGCTTTGTGCCTGCTTGGCCTTGCTGGCTTTGGCCTTGAAGCGGTCGATGAACTTTTGCAGGTGCGCCATGCGTTCTTGCTGCTTGGCGAAGCTGGCCTGGGCCTGCATCATGCGTTCGGCGCGCATCTCTTCAAACGCGGTGTAGTTGCCGGTGTAGCGGGTGAGGCGGGTCTCATCGAGGTGCAGCGTGACCTTGGTGATGGCGTCCAAGAACTCGCGGTCGTGGCTGATCACGATCATGGTGCCTTCGTACTTCTGCAGCCACGCTTCGAGCCAGACGAGGGCGTCCAGATCCAAGTGGTTGGTGGGCTCGTCGAGCAGCATCAGGTCGGCCGGGCACATCAGGGCGCGCGCGAGCTGGAGTCTCATTCTCCAGCCGCCCGAGAAGCTGTTCACCGGTTCGTCGAGCTGGTCAACCCGAAAGCCCAGGCCCATCAAAAGTGCCTGCGCCTTGGGGCGAGCCTCGAAGCCACCGGCCTCGGCAATCTCTTGGTGCGCGTCGGCCATGGCGTGGCCGTCGTCGGCGTCTTCGGCAGCCACCAGGGCGGCATTGGCGGCTTGCAGGCGGGTGTCGCCTTCCAGCACGTAGTTCGTCGCCGAATCGTCGGTCTCGGGCATCGACTGCATCACTTCACCCACCAGCCAGCGCGGCGGGATCGACACATCGCCGGCATCCGATTGCAGGCGGTGCCTGAGCAAAGAAAACAGCGACGACTTGCCCGCGCCATTGCGGCCAATCAGGCCGATCTTTTCGCCCGGCTGGAGGGTGACGCTCGCGTCTTGCAGCACGATCTTGGTGCCGCGGCGCAGGGTGACGTTTTTAATGACAATCATGATGAAATCGAATCTACCAATTCAGAAAACGCAAAAGATCATGACGCTAGGTCTGACCACTCAAATCTTGCACGCCGACCGCCTGGGCGGTGTAGAGCACGGCGCCACCCACAAGCCGTTGCACCTGTCAGCCGCCTTCGGCTATGACACGGCCACCGAACTGGTGTCTGTGTTCCAGGGCGAGCGCAGTGGCCACATCTATGCGCGCCAAGGCAACCCGACCAGCCATGCCCTGGAGCACAAGCTGAACCTGCTGGAAAACGGCGTGGGCAGCGTCTGCTTTGCCACTGGCATGGGCGCCATCGGCTCGCTGCTGTTTGCCCTGCTGAAACAAGGCGACCACATCGTGGCCAGCCAGTTCCTCTTTGGCAACACATCAAGCCTGTTGCAAACCATCGACAGCCTGGGTTGCACGGTGTCGCTGGTCGACGCCACCGATGCCACGCAAGTGGCCCAGGCGATCACCGACAAAACCCGTATTGTCTTCGTAGAAACGGTTGCCAACCCCCGAACCCAGATTGTTGACCTCGAAAGCATCGGCAAACTGTGTGCAGAACGTGGTGTTCTGTACGTGGTCGACAACACCATGACCACGCCGCATCTGTTTCGCCCATCGAAGTTTGGCGCCGGGCTGGTGATGAATTCGCTCAGCAAATCGATCAGCGGCCATGGCAACGTGCTGGGGGGTGCCCTCACCGACACCGGGCTGTTCGACTGGGCGAGCTACCCCAACATCCAGGATTCGTACAAAAAAGGGGCACCCAAGACCTGGGGCCTGCTGCAGATCCGCAAGAAGGGCCTGCGCGACTTTGGCGCCACGCTGGGTGCCGAAGCGGCGCACCGCATTGCCACTGGCGCCGAGACGCTGGCACTGCGGCTCGATCGTGCCTGCGAGAACACGCTGCGCCTGGCCACCTGGCTTGCGGCGCAGCCGGCCGTGCTGGCGGTGCACTACCCGGGCTTGGAAAGCCACGCCCAGCACGAGAAGGCCAAGCGCTGGTTCCGCGCTTTTGGGGCCTTGATGAGCTTTGAGCTGAAGCCGGGGCACGACACGCTGGCCTTGCTCGACGCGCTCGCGATCGTCATCAAATCGAGCCACCTGGGGGACAACCGCACGCTGGCCATCCCCGTGGCGCAGACCATCTTCTGGGAGATGGGCCTGGAAAAGCGCCAGCGCATGGGCATCTCGGAGTCGCTGGTGCGGCTGTCGGTGGGGATTGAAGACTACGAGGACCTGCAGGCGGACTTCGCTCAGGCACTCGGCAAGGTCTAGCGAGCCCAGCGCACCAGCGAATCGCGCGTGACCAGCAGCACCTGGTCGTCGCCCGCGCTCGTGTCGAGCCACACCACTTCGAGCTTGCGGAAGGCATGCTCAAAATGCGCCCGCTCGTTGCCAATCTCCAGCACCAGCACGCCAATGGGGCTGAGCCGCGAGGGCGCGTCTTTCAAGATGCGGCGCACCAAGTCCATGCCGTCGTCGCCACCGGCCAGGGCCAATGAAGGCTCGTGCTGATATTCCTTGGGCAGCTCGGCCATGCTCTGCGCATTGACATAGGGCGGGTTGCAGACGATCAGGTCGTAAGGGCCTTTCACATCGTTCAGCAGGTCGGATTTGACGAGCGTGATGCGCTTGGCCAACTTGTGCTTGTCGACGTTGATGCGCGCTACGGCCAGAGCGTCGTCGGAGATGTCGGCGGCGTCGATTGCCACCTCGGGGTAGGCCATCGCGGCGATCACCGCCAGGCTGCCGTTGCCGGTGCACAGGTCGAGCACACGCTGGGTGTCGTCTGACAGCCAGGTGTCGAGCGTGCCTTCGCCTTCGCCATCGGCCAGCAGCTCGGCAATGAAGGAGCGCGGCACGATGGCACGCTCATCGACGTAGAACGGCACGTTTTGCAGCCAGGCTTCTTTTGTGATGTAGGCCGCCGGGCGGCGAGTCTCGATGCGCTCGGAGATCACGCCTTCAATCTTGGCCAACTCGTCGGCCGTGAGCTCGCGGCTGGCATGCGGCTCCAGCTCATCGAGCGGCATGCTCAGTGACCAGAGTGTCAACCAAGCTGCTTCATCAAAGGCGTTGGTCGTGCCATGCCCAAACGAAACGCCCGCCTGTTTGAGGCGGGCGGCTTGCGCGGTGATGCAATCGATCAGCTTCATAGCCTCAGTCATAAGAGAAGGCCTTCCAATGTCTTGCGGTAGATGTTTTTCAAGGGGTCGATGTCGGCCACGAGCACGTGTTCGTCAATCTTGTGAATGGTTTCGTTGAGCGGGCCGAACTCGACCACCTGAGCGCAGATTTTCGAGATGAAACGCCCGTCGGAGGTGCCGCCGGTGGTCGAGAGTTCGGTGGCGATGCCGGTCTCGCTGCGAATCGCGGCTTCCAACGATTCGACCAACGCGCCACGGGGCGTGAGAAAGGGTTCGCCGCTCAGCGTCCAGGTCAGCTCGTATTGCAGCGCGTGTTTGTCGAGCACGGCATGCACGCGTGACTTCAGCGTCTGCGGCGTGGCCTCGGTCGAGAAGCGGAAGTTGAAGTCGATCACCAACTCGCCGGGGATCACGTTGGTCGCGCCAGTGCCACCATGGATGTTCGACATCTGCCAGCTGGTTGGCGGGAAGTAGTCATTGCCGCGATCCCACTCCACGCTGGCCAGTTCGGCGAGCGCCGGTGCGGCCAAGTGAATTGGGTTCTTGGCCAACTGCGGGTAGGCGATGTGACCTTGCACGCCCTTGATCGTGAGCTTTCCAGAGAGCGAGCCACGGCGGCCGTTCTTGATCATGTCGCCAAGCCGGTTGACCGAGGTGGGTTCGCCGACGATGCAGTAGTCGATGTGCTCGCCGCGTTGCTGGAGCACCTCGCAGACCTTCACCGTGCCGTCGACCGACGGGCCTTCTTCGTCGCTGGTAATCAAGAGCGCGATGCCGCCGCAGCGCTCGCCGTGATGCGCAATGAATTCTTCAATCGCCACGGTCATCGCGGCGATCGAAGTTTTCATGTCGGCCGCGCCCCGACCATACAACTTGCCGTCGCGGTGTGTGGGCACGAAGGGGTCGCTGTGCCACTGGTTCAGCGGGCCAGTCGGCACCACGTCGGTGTGGCCGGCAAACACCAGCAGCTTGCCGCCGGGGCGGCCTCGGCGCACTGCCCAGAGGTTGGTGACACAAAAGGTGTCGGGGCCAAAATTCAGCGTCTCGCACTCGAAACCAAGCGGGCGCAGGCGTTTGATCAACAGCTCTTGGCAGCCAGCGTCGTCGGGTGTGGGTGAACGGCGCCCGATCAGTGCTTCGGTGAGCTGCAGAGCGGCGGACATCAGAACCGTGTGGAGCGGAAACCGCTTGCGCGGCCTTCATCGCCGGGCACGTCGAGCTGGATCTCGGTGAAGGTCGGCTGGTCGTCGCTTTCTTCCTTCTTTGGCTGCAGGCGCGACACAGGCTCCATGTCATTGGCCAGGCGCCACATCAGGTTGGTCGGCGAATCAGCGTAGGCCAGGCCTTCGTCACGCGTGATCACACCTTCGGTGATCAGTTTGGCGAGGTCGGCCTCGAAGGTCTGCGAGCCTTCGGCCAGTGACTTTTCCATGGCTTCTTTCACGCCGTTGAAGTCACCTTGTTCGATCAACTCCGACACCAGCTTGGTGTTGAGCATCACCTCGACCGCCGGGCGGCGGCCACCGGTTGATGCACGCACCAGGCGCTGCGACACGATGGCGCGCAGGCCCGCAGACAGGTCGGCCAGCAAGGCCGGCCGCGCCTCCGGCGCGTAGAACGACAAGATGCGGCCCAGCGCGTGGTAACTGTTGTTGGCGTGCAAGGTGGACACCACCAGGTGGCCCGACAGCGAGTATGAGATCGCCATCGTCATGGTTTCGCGGTCGCGGATTTCACCGATGTAGATGCAATCGGGGGCCTGGCGCAGCGCGTTTTTCAGCGCAATCTGAAGCGATTGGGTGTCACGCCCCACCTCGCGCTGGTTCACCATCGAGCGTTTGTTGTGGAACATGAACTCGATCGGGTCTTCAATGGTCAGAATGTGTCCAGCCATCTGCTGATTGCGCTGCTCGATCATCGACGCGAGCGTGGTGCTCTTGCCCGTGCCTGTCGCACCCACCAGCAGGATCAGGCCGCGCTTCTCCAGGATCAGCGTGTTGAGGATGGGCGGCAGGCCGAGGCTTCCCAACTGCGGAATGTCATGTGGAATGCAGCGAAACACTGCCGCGATCGAGCCGCGCTGGCGGAAGGCGCTCAAACGAAAGCTCCCCACGCCGGAGATGCCGATGCCCACGTTGAGCTCGCCGGTGTCTTCCAGGTCTTCGAGCTGGCTCGGGGTGAGCAGCTCGGCCAGCAGTTGGCGAGGCTGGGCAGCGCTCAGCGGCTGGTCGGAGAGCTGAAGAATCTGCCCGTTGATCTTGATCAGGATGGGCGTGGCCGCCGACAGGTATACGTCGGACGCGCTTTTTTCGGCCATCAGCCGCAGCACACGCTCCATGTTGCCGCCACTGCTTGCCGTGTTGCTGCTGGTGGCGCCATTCGTCGTGGTGTTCATGGATGTCCTTTGATCGAGATCGGTCAGGCCGGGGGCAGGGCTCGCAGGGCTCAGGCGCGCAGCAGTTCGTTGATGCTGGTCTTGGCGCGCGTTTCAGCGGTCACACGCTTGACGATGACCGCGCAGTACAGGCTGTGGCTGCCATCGGTGGCCGGCAGCGAGCCGCTCACCACCACCGAGCCGGAGGGCACGCGACCGTAGGTGATCTCGCCCGTCATGCGGTTGTAGATTTTGGTGCTCTGGCTG
Source organism: Rhizobacter sp. (assembly GCA_046598195.1). Taxonomy (GTDB): domain Bacteria; phylum Pseudomonadota; class Gammaproteobacteria; order Burkholderiales; family Burkholderiaceae_C; genus Rhizobacter. The sequence continues at coordinate 14,518 of JBKJJF010000176.1, forward strand.
ATGTACACGCCCATGCTGATGACCGAGTTTTCTTCGACGATCACGCCTTCAACCACTTCGGAGCGCGCGCCGATAAAGCAGTTGTCTTCGATGATGGTCGGGTTGGCCTGCAGCGGCTCCAGCACGCCGCCGATGCCCACGCCCCCCGAGAGGTGCACGTTTTTGCCAATCTGCGCGCACGAGCCGACGGTCGACCAGGTGTCGACCATGGTGTTTTCATCGACGTAGGCACCGATGTTCACGTAGCTGGGCATCAACACCACGTTCTTGGCGATGTAGGCGCCGTGGCGCGCCACCGCGGGCGGCACGATGCGCACACCGGCTTCGCGCACCTGCGCTTCGTCGAGGTGGGAGAACTTGGTTTTCACCTTGTCAAAGAAGGTCAATTCGCCGGCATGCATCAGCACGTTGTCGTTCAGGCGGAACGACAGCAGCACGGCTTTCTTCATCCACTGGTTCACCGTCCACTGGCCCACACCTTGGCGCTCGGCGACGCGGATGCGGCCTTTGTTGAGGTCGTTGATGACGTGTTCGACGGCGTCGCGGGTTTCCTGGCTGGCGCTTTGTGCGGACAGGCTCGCACGGTCTTCCCAGGCGGCGTCGATCAGGGTTTGCAGTTGTTGGGTCATGGGAGATTTACCGTGATGGAACGAAAGAGGCGTCGAAAGAGGTGACAAAAGAAACGATGCGGTGTGCGGCTTCCAGGCACTCATCAACTTCGGCCACCAGGGCCAATCTGATGCGCCCGGCGCCGGGGTTGATGCCGTGGGCGTCGCGCGCCAGCAGGCTGCCCGGCAGCACCGTCACATTGTATTGAGCCAGCAGTTGCTGAGCGAAGGCGATGTCGTTACCTCCGGCAACGGTTTTGGGAACAGCGGCCCAGAGGTAAAAGCTTGCGTCGGGCAGCTTCACGTCGAGCACCTGCGCCAGCACCGGCGTGACCTGCGCAAACTTGCGGCGGTACTTGTCGCGGTTGGCCACCACGTGGGCCTCGTCGTTCCAGGCGGCGATGCTGGCGTGCTGGTAGGTGCCGCTCATCGCGCTGCCGTGGTAGGTGCGGTACAGCAAAAACTGCTTCATCAGCGCGGCGTCACCCGCCACGAAGCCCGAGCGCATGCCCGGCACATTGGAGCGCTTTGACAGGCTGGTCAGCGCGATCAGGTTCTTGAAGTCGCGCCCGAGCATCGTGGCCGCTTGCAGCGAGCCCAGCGGCGGCTCGTCGCGGAAATAAATCTCGGCGTAGCACTCATCGGAGGCGATCACGAACCCGTGGCGGTCGCTCAGCTCGAACAGCAGCTTCCATTCGGCAAGCGGCATCACGGCGCCGGTGGGGTTGCCGGGCGAGCAGACGTAGACCAACTGCGTGCGGGCCCAGACCTCCTCAGGCACCGAGGCCCAGTCGACCGCGAAGTTGCGCGCCGGGTCGCTGTTGGCGAAATATGGCTCGGCCCCGGCGAGCAGCGCCGCGCCTTCGTAGATTTGATAAAACGGATTGGGGCAGACGACGGTGGCGCCAGGCTTCGTCGGGTCGATCACCGTCTGCGCCAGCGCAAACAGCGCCTCGCGCGAACCGTTGACCGACAGCACCTGCGTGAGCGGGTCAACCGTCACGTTGTAGCGGCGTTTCAGCCACGCCGCGCAGGCTTGCCGCAGAGCAGGCTCACCTGCGGTGGCGGGGTAGCCGGCCAGCCCGCCGAAACCTTCGACGATGGCTTTGAGCACCAACTCGGGCGTAGCGTGCTTGGGCTCGCCAATGCCGAGGCTGATGGCCTTGTAGGCCGGGTTCGGCGTGATGTTTTGGGTGAGGGCGTGCAGCCGCTCGAAGGGGTAGGGGTGGAGCTTGGCCAGCAGCGGATTCATCGGCACGATTATCCGAGCAGGCCGGTCTGCATGGAATGCTGCGGCAGGTCGATCACCGGCTGCGGCTTCCAGCCCTTTTGCCGGTGCTCGGCCACCACGTTGGTGTAGATGCCGCCGCGCACGTACCACTTGGCGGTGATGCGCACAAAGCGGGGGTCGATGGCCTTGACGATGTCGTCGAGGATGGTGTTGGTCACCTTCTCGTGGAACGAACCTTCGTTGCGGTAGCTCCAGAAGTAGAGCTTCAGGCTCTTGAGCTCGATGCACAGCTCGTCGGCAATCATGTCGATGGTGAAGTGCGCAAAGTCGGGTTGGCCCGTCAGCGGGCAGTTGCAGGTGAACTCGGGCACCTGGAACTGGATGACGTAGTCGCGCTTCGGCGCGGGGTTGGGAAACACATCGAGCTGCTTGCTCGGCGCGGTGGGCGGCTTGGCCGGTTTTTCACGCTGCTTGAGTGCGGGTTGAGGTGGGGCAACTTTGGCGGACATCTTGGCCATGGCGATCAGGTTTCGAGAGGTTTCGGAACGGTAATTCAGCAGGGGGCCGATGGTATCATCGCGCCTCGCTGAAACCTCGTCAGAAAACGAGATTTCTCAAATAAATCAAGCACTTAGCTTAGTTCGGCAGGCGCCGGGCGACACCGTTGGATCGCTCTCCCCATGCGTTTGAACTCCATCAAGCTCTCGGGCTTCAAGTCGTTTGCCGAGCCCACGAATTTCCAGCTGCCCGGCCAGCTGGTCGGTGTGGTGGGGCCCAACGGCTGCGGCAAGTCCAACATCATGGACGCGGTGCGCTGGGTGCTGGGCGAGTCGAAAGCCAGCGAGTTGCGCGGCGAGTCGATGCAAGACGTGATCTTCAGCGGCTCGGGCAACCGCAAGGGCGCCAGCCGTGCCAGCGTCGAGCTGGTGTTCAGCAACGAAGACGCACGCGCCGGTGGGCAGTGGAACCAGTTCACCGAGATTGCGGTGAAACGCACGCTCACGCGTGACGGCACCAGCAGCTACTTCATCAACAACCAGGCGGTGCGCCGCCGTGATGTGCAAGACGTCTTTCTCGGCACGGGCCTAGGGCCCCGCGCCTACGCCATCATCGGCCAGGGCACCATCAGCCGCATCATCGAAAGCAAGCCCGAAGAGCTGCGCCTGTTTCTCGAAGAAGCTGCTGGCGTGTCCAAATACAAAGAGCGCCGCCGCGAGACCGAAAACCGGCTGAAAGACACGCGCGAAAACCTGACCCGCGTGGATGACATTCTTCGCGAGCTCAACAGCAACCTCGACAAGCTGGAAAAGCAGGCCGAGGTGGCCAGCCAGTACCGTGGCTTGCAGGAGTCGGGCTCGCTCAAGCTGCACCAGCTGTGGTTCTTGAAACACCGCGACGCGGCGAGCGAACAAGAGCGCGTGAAAAACGAGGTGATGGCCGCCACCAACGCGTTTGAAGAGCGCATGGCCGAGCTGCGCCACGGCGAGGCTGAGCTGGAAACGATTCGCCAGGCGCACTACGCCGCCAGCGATGAGTTGCACACCGCACAAGGTTCGATGGCCGAGGCCGCATTGGAGGTGAGCCGCCTCGAAGAACGCATCCGCTACGTGGTCGAAGGCCGCCAGCGTGTGGAGCAGCGCCTGGTTGAGCTGAAGGCGCAGAGCGAACAATGGCAGTCGCGCCAGACCGAAGCGCAAGACGAGCAGGAGCAGATCGCCGAACAGATTGCCGGTGCCGACGAACAAAGCGAAGTGCTGGCCGCGCAGGCCGAAGAGCAGTCTGGCAACCTGCCGACGGTCGAAGACGCGGTGCGCTCGGCGCAGAACCGCAGCAACGAACAGCGCACCGTGGTGGCGGGCGTGCAGCAGCAGATCCAGGTGCTGGCGGCCGAGAGCCGAAACATTGATGACCAGCGGCGCCAGTTCAACGCACGCCGCGAGCGGCTCGATGGAGAGCGCCGCCAGCTCGCCGCGCCCGACATGGGCCGCCTGGCCGAGCTGAAAATCCAGTACAGCGTGGCCGAAGAAGCGCAAGGTGTGGCCGATGCCCGCCTGCACGAGCTCAACGACCAGGTGCCCGCGCTCGACGAAGACCGCCGCGCCAAACAAGAACAGGTGAACGCCGATGGTGGCAAACAAGCCGACCTGAGCGCGCGCCTCGACGCTCTGCGCGCCCTGCAAGAAAAGGTGCAGACCGAAGGCAAGCTCAAGCCCTGGCTGGCCAAACACGGGCTCGAAGGCCTGCAAGGCCTGTGGACCAAGATTCACATCGAGACCGGCTGGGAAACGGCGTTGGAGTCCGCGCTGCGCGAGCGCATCAACGCGCTGGAGGTGGGGCGCATCGAAACGGTGCGAGCTTTTGCCACCGATGCGCCGCCCGCCAAGCTGGCGTTCTACACGCTGCCGCAGGCTGCGATCGCCAACACCCACCAGACGATGCCGCGCCTGAGCGACTTGTTGCGCTTGGGCGATGCAGGTCTGAAGGCGCTGCTCAACGACTGGCTCGAAGGTGTCTACACCGCCGCCAACATCGACGACGCACTCGCCGCACGCAGCAAGCTCACACACGGTGAGGTGATCATGACCCGCGAGGGCCATGCGGTCAGCCAGTTCGCCGTGGCCTTCTATGCACCCGACTCCGAGCAGGCCGGCATGCTGGCCCGTGCGCAAGAGATCGAGAGCCTGGAGCGCCAGCTGCGTGCCCAGTCGCTGATTGCCGAAGAGTCGCGCAGCGGTCTGATCCGTGCCGAAGCGGCTTACACCGAGGCTTCGCAGCGCCTCGTCACGGTTCGCCGCGAAGCGGGCGAAACCCAGACCCGCGCACACCAGCTACAAGTAGAGCTGCTGCGCCTGTCGCAACTGGCCGAACAGACCAGCACCCGCCGCGCGCAGCTCGACGGCGAGTTGGCCGAAGTCGATGGCCAGCTGGAAGAGCTGGACGAACGCCGCGCCACCGGCGAGGCCCGGTTCGAAGAGCTCGACATGCAGCTGGCCACGACGCAAGAGCGCCACGCCGAGCTTGACGAAGCAGTGATCACGGCCGAGCGCAAGCTCGCCGAGGCGCGCGAACAGCTGCGCTCGCTGGAGCGCCAGGCGCAAGAAGCGCAGTTCTCGTCACGCGCCCTGGCCGCCCGCCGCGGCGAGCTGCAGCGCAGCATCGAAACCTCGGTGCAGCAAGTGGCGAGCAACGAACAGTCGACGGTGCAACTGCAGGAAGAGTTGGCCCGCCTGACGGATGCCTCAGCGCAAGTGGGCCTGGAAGCCGCGCTCGCGTTGAAGCTCGACCGCGAAGCGGCGCTTGGCGCCAAGCGCAGCGAGTACGACGACCTCACCATGCGCCTGCGCCGCTCTGACGAGCAGCGCCTGAAGCACGAACAAAGCCTGCAGCCGCTGCGCGACCGCATCACCAAGCTGCAGCTGGAAGAGCAGGCCGCGCAACTCGGTGGCGCGCAGTTCATGGAGCAGCTCACCGCGGCCGAGGTCAACCTCGAAGCGCTGGCGCAGAACGTGGCCGACACAGGCGTCAAGCTCTATGGCCTGCAAGGCGAGATCGACCGCATCAACCGCGAGATCAATGCGCTGGGTGCGGTGAACCTCGCGGCGCTCGACGAATTGACGGCCTCGCGTGAGCGCAAGGCCTTCCTCGACGCGCAGAACGCCGACATCGTTGAGGCCATCACCACGCTCGAAGGCGCCATCCACAAGATCGACCTGGAAACACGCGATTTGCTGGCCAACACCTTCAACCAGGTCAACGAACATTTCGGCCGCATGTTCCCCAGCCTCTTCGGTGGTGGCAACGCCCGGCTGGTGATGACCGGCGACGAGATCCTTGATGCCGGCGTGCAAGTGATGGCCCAGCCGCCAGGCAAGAAGAACAGCACCATCCACCTGCTCTCGGGTGGCGAAAAGGCGCTCACCGCGATCGCGCTGGTGTTTGCCATCTTTCAACTCAACCCCGCGCCGTTCTGCTTGCTCGATGAAGTGGACGCGCCGCTCGACGACGCCAACACCGAGCGCTACGCCAAGCTGGTGCGCGAGATGAGCAAAAGCACGCAGTTTCTCTTCATCAGCCACAACAAGATTGCGATGGAAATGGCCGAGCAGCTGATCGGCGTGACCATGCAAGAGCAGGGCGTGTCGCGCATCGTTGCGGTCGACATGGAAGCGGCGGTCAGCCGGGCCGAAGCGGCGTAAGAATGAGGCTCACCCCACTACCGTTCGGGCTGAGAGCCTGAGAGTTTTTTGATCATGCCCGCTCAGCACGCCAAAACGCGCCCGCTCGTCGTTGCAAATGCTCGCCATAGCCCGAGCTATGGCTGCGCTTGTGCGCCTAGATCGGACACCTTTTGGCGCGCTGCTCGGACACGCTCGAAATACTCTCAGGCTCTGAGCCTGTCGAAGCCGGCGCACAGCACGGTGCGAGCACTTCGACAGGCTCAGTGCGAACGGGCCTGGGTGCGCTGCGAAAGGGGGTTGCGCACATGAACAGTCTCACGATTGCGTTGGCGTGTTTGGGCGGCGTGGTGCTGGCGGGCATCGTGGCGCACGGCGCCTGGCAAGCGCGCAAGGCCGGCCCCAAGCGGCCGGAGCAAGCGCCGGTGGAGCCACGCGAGCCGGTGCTCGGGGGGGCCTCGACCGATCGTGTCGAGCCCACCTCAGGCGCAGCCGAAGAGCCCGACGCGCCTCTGCCCATGGTTCTGCCGCGCCGTGCCAGCCTGCGCATCGACGCGCTGATCGACGCCATCGCCACCCTCACGCTCGAAGCACCGGTGAGCGGCGACATGGTGCTGGCCCACCAGCCGCCCACACGCCGCGCGGGCAGCAAGCCGTTTCTGATCGAAGGCCTGAACGCCGAGACCGGTGAATGGGAAGCGCCGCTGCCGGGCCAGCACTACAGCGAGATCCAGGCCGGTGTGCAGCTCGCCAACCGCACGGGCGCGATGAATCAGATCGAGTACTCCGAGTTCGTGCAAAAGATCGAACCCTTTGCCGAAGCCATCGGCGCCATGGCCGACTTTCCCGACATGCTGGATGCCGCAAGCCGCTCTCGCGAGCTTGATGCTTTCGCCAGCCAGCACGACGCGCAACTTGCCGTGCACCTGCGGGCTCGCTCGGCCGCCTGGAGCGTGGGCTACATCCAGCAGCACGCCGCCCGCCACGGTTTTGTGGCGGGCATGGTGCCGGGCCGGCTGGTGCTGCCGTCCACCGAAGAGGGCGCACCGCCCGTGCTCACACTCACCTTCGATTCGCAGGCGGCCCTGGCCGAAGAC
>JBKJJF010000047.1:0-3084 GCA_046598195.1 Rhizobacter sp.
GGTGCGTCGAGGCCTTGAAGGCCATGACCAAGCCGGCGCTGCCCCCGCAACGGTCGACGAGGAGCAAGCGGCAACGCAGCCACTGGGTGAGATTCACCTGGGAAGGCGCCGCAAGCTGCCGGGTGGTCTCTGCAAAGAGATGGCTCGGGACTCGTGAGCCCGGATACCGGCCTGGTGCGTTCGAGCTGGCATTGCGGAGGGCGATGCGGGTCTTGTGGCCCGCGGCATGCTGCGCGGCCATTCGACTTTCCCCACCCCCTTCAACGTGCTGGCATTTTTCAGGCCGAAACCAGGCCGAGCCGCACGGGGCGTGCGCTGGAGAGTCCATGAGCACGCGAGTTGCACACGCGCAAGGCCATGCCGGCATCAACTGCCCGGCCTTGATGGTGGCCGCGCCCGCTTCAGGCCAGGGCAAGACCACGGTCACGGCCGCGCTGGCACATTGGCACCGCAGCCAGGGCCGGCGTGTGCGGGTGTTCAAGACCGGGCCCGATTTCCTCGACCCGATGGTGCTCGAACGTGCCAGCGGTGCGCCGGTGCAGCAGCTCGACCTGTGGATGGGCGGCCCGGCGCACTGCGCTGCGCTGCTGCACCAGGCGGCGCTGGAGTCCGACCTCATCCTGGTCGAAGGTGTGATGGGCCTGCACGACGGCACGCCCTCCAGTGCCGACCTGGCACAGCAGTTCGGCCTGCCGGTGCTGGTGGTGATCGATGCCTCGGCCATGGCGCAAACCTTCGGTGCGGTGGCGCATGGCCTGGCCACTTATCGCCCCGGCCTGCAACTCGCCGGGGTGCTGGCCAACCGCGTTGGCAGCGTGGGCCATGCCGAGATGTTGCGCGAGAGCCTGCAACCCGGCGTGCGCTGGTGCGGCGCGCTGCAGCGCGCTCCCGCGCTGAGCCTGCCGTCGCGCCATCTGGGTCTGGTGCAGGCCGATGAAGTGGCTGACCTCGGCGTGCGCATCACCGCCGCTGCCGACGCGTTGGTGGCCGGGGCAGGGGCCGCATTGCCGTTGCCGGCCGCCGTGCGATTTGCACTCGCGCCGGCCGAAGCCTTGCCACGATCACTCGCCGGTGTGGGCATTGCCATCGCCCGCGATGCCGCTTTCTCGTTCCTTTACGCGGCCAACCTCGACACCTTGCGCGCCCTCGGTGCCGAGCTGCTGTTCTTCTCGCCGCTGGCCGACGAAGCGGTGCCCGCTGGTGCGCACGCGCTGTACCTGCCGGGTGGCTACCCCGAGCTGCACCTCACTCGGCTTGCCGGCAACAAGCGCACCCGCGAGTCGATCCGCGCCCACCACGCCGCGGGGCGCCCCGTGCTGGCCGAATGCGGCGGCATGCTGTCGCTGCTGCAAACCCTGTCTGACGCCCAAGGCCACAGCGCACCGATGTTCGGCCTGTTGCGCGGCACCGGGGTGATGGAGCCGCGCCTCGTCAACCTCGGCATGCACAGCGTGGCCTTGCCCGAAGGGGTGCTGCGCGGCCACACGTTTCATCACGCGCGCATCGACACCCCGTTAACGCCCATCGCGCACACCCAGCCCCAACGCCACCACGGCCAGGCCGAAGCCGTGTTCCGCGAGGGCCGGCTGGTGGCCACGTTCATGCACTCGTACTTTCCGTCCAACCCCGCGGCTGTCGCAGCGCTGTTTTGTCCCTGACCCCTCGCGTTTTTCATCGACCCCCAAGGAGCTTTTGATGCACATCGAACCCGGCATGCTTGCCCAATTCAAGATCTTCGGCGCCAACGTTGCCGCCGTCACCATGCTGCTGGTGCACGCGCCGGCGTGGCTCAAGCGCCCCACGCTGTGGCTGCGCACGGCCTTGGCGGCGGTGTTTTTCACGCTCTTCATGCAGGCCTTCCACATGAAGGTCGGGCCGTCAGAGCTGCACTTCGTCGGTGCGATGCCGATCTACCTGCTGCTCGGCTTCTTGCCCACGCTGTTCGGCTTTGCCATCGGCCTGCTGTTGCAAGGCGTTTTGTTCGAGCCACAAGATTTGCTGCACCTGGCGGTGAACACGCTGTCACTGACCGTGCCGCTGATTGCGCTGCACCACACCTTCGGCAAGCGGATCGCGGCGGCCTTGAACGGCGCCTTGAGCGTGCCCACCATTCTGAAGCTCGACACCTTCTACTACGTCGGCGTGACCGCGATGGTCGGCTTCTGGCTGATGATGGGCGAGGGCTCCACCGCACTGGCCGACTGGGCCGCCTTTGCTGCCTCGTATGTCAGCGTGGTGTTGCTGGAGCCGGTGGTGACCGTGCTGATCGTGCAAGGGGTGCGCAGCGTGCGCAATTCCGCCTGGGCGCGTGCGTGCTTCGACGAGCGGCTGACCGCCGGCGCCTGAAGCGCAAACGACCGATGGAAATCGAAACCCCACCCCTGCTGCGCGACACGCCCAAGCCCCAGGGAGAACGCCGTGGCCTCGTCATCGTGCACACCGGCCACGGCAAGGGCAAAAGCACCGCCGCTTTTGGGCTTGCTTTGCGTGCGCATGGGCGAGGCAAGCTGGTGAAGGTCTACCAGTTCATGAAGGTGCCTTCGGCGCGCTTCGGCGAGCACCGGCTGTTTGCTCAACTGGGCATTCCGATCGAAGGCCTGGGTGATGGTTTCAGCTGGAAAAGCCGCGACCTCGACCACTCCGCCGAGCTGGCCCGCGAAGGCTGGGCTCGGGCCGAAACCACCCTGCGTGCCGGCGAACACTTCATGGTGGTGCTCGACGAAATCATGTACCCGCTGCGTTATGGCTGGCTGCCGCTGGAGCCGGTGCTGGCCTGCCTGCGCGAGCGGCCACCGCATGTGCATGTGGTGCTGACCGGCCGCGCCGCGCCCGCTGAGCTCGTGGAGCTGGCCGACACCGTGACCGAAATGACCCTCGTCAAACATCACTTCCAGGCCGGCGTGCCGGCGCAGCGCGGCATCGAAGACTGACCCTCTACTTGAACGGAACAACCCCGATGCAAACCCGAAAAATCCCCGCCACCATCGTCACCGGCTTTCTGGGCAGCGGCAAAACCACGTTGCTGCGTCACTTGCTGACCAACGCCAACGGGCGGCGCATAGCCGTTATCGTCAATGAGTTTGG
>JBKJJF010000131.1:0-16488 GCA_046598195.1 Rhizobacter sp.
GCGTTGCGATCGAAAAACACCAAGCGGATGGTACGCACAATGATCTGCAAGTCGAGCCCGAGCGACCAGTTGCGCAGGTATTCAAGGTCGTACTCGACCCGCGCCTGCATCTTGGCCACCGTGTCGGTCTCGCCGCGTTGCCCATTGACCTGGGCCCAGCCGGTAATGCCCGGCTTGACCTTGTGGCGCACCATGTAGGCCTTGACGATGCGGCGGTACTCTTCGTTGTGCGCGACCGCGTGCGGCCGTGGGCCGACGATGCTCATGCGGCCTTGCAGCACGTTGAAAAACTGTGGCAGTTCGTCGAGCGAGGTGCGGCGGATGAAGGCACCGAAGGAAGTGATGCGCGTGTCGCCCTTGGTCGCCTGCTTGACCACCCCCCCGTTGTCTTGCGAGGTCATCGAGCGGAACTTGTAGACCGTGATGTCTTCGCCATCAAGCCCGGTGCGGCGTTGCCTGAAGATCACGGGCCCGGGCGAACTCAGCTTGACGCCGATCGCAGTGGCCAGCAGCACGGGCGAAATCAGAACCAGGATGATCGATGCGAGAACCACGTCGCTGACACGTTTGACCAGCTCGTTGGTGCCGGTGAACGGTGTCTCGCAGATGCCGACCACGGGCAGGCCGTTCATGTCTTGGAGGCGGCCTTGGATGATGCTGATGCCGAACACGTCGGGCACGAAAAAAAGTGATGCAGTGGTGTCTTGCATCTGCTCCAGCAGCTCGACGATGCGCGGCTGCGAGCCGAGCGGCAAGGTGATGAAGACCTCGCGGATCGATTGGCGGCGGATGCAATCGGCCACGTCTTTCAGGCCGCCCAGAACCTGCTCCATGGCGAGGCCATCGACGCGTGCGTCGGCGCGGTCATCGAAGTAGCCGACGAAGTCGATGCCCTGGTCTTCGCTCGCGGTCAGCGCGCGCGCCACCTTCACGCCCAGCGGGCCGGCGCCTACGATGATGGCGCGGCGCCTCGCCTCGGGCAGCGCAGCCTGGCGGCGCACCACGCGCCGGCCGACCCACACCGCCCCCCACTGGGCCACGGGGGTCAGGAAGATCCAGGTGACGATGGCGTTTTGTTCGAAGTAGTCGATGCTGCGGGTGACATAACCGCACAGCAGCAGCACGCCGATCAGCACCACCCATGACGAAAGGATGTCAACGCCCGCCGCAACCATGTTTTGGCGGAAGCGGTTGCGCCCGGGGAAGGTGAGTGCAAAGACGAGCAAACACAAGACAAGCTCGGGCCGCCCCACCATGGCGTCGAGGTAGAGGTTGGCACCGAGGAAGGTGATGACGGTGATCGCCGGCTCCATGAACGCAGCCATCAGCGACGTCACCGATTGCGGGGCGCTGTAGAACGTTCTTTTATAGGGACGGTCTTCGAACATCGCTAAGGGGTGATCCACGTGGCGCCGCCCTCCATGAGTGACAGATTGCTGGCAATGCCTCTGCGTCGGGTGTGTCAAAAACCCAATGAGCGGGCGCTGCGCGAAGCGGATTTGAAGGCAACTCGCGGCGTGCAAAGGGGTTCAAGCAACGCACGGATTCTCACTCAAGAAGATGACAGTCTCAGACCCGCAAGTGTGGGGGGAGCATGCGTTCTAGGGGTCTCGAATGAGGGCATGCGTCACACTTTTCCGGGGCACACGTGCACCAAAGCGCGTCTCGGTTTGCTGTGGCCTGACCAAAGGGAACGTCGAGCGCGCCGCCTACAATTCCGCGATGGCAAACGCATTCAATCCAGGTATCACCGCCACGTTGGGCTCCGCCGCCATGGAGCGCATCACCTTGTTGCTCAACCACGTGATCGCGGCCGAACCTGTCGCCACCGAGCGCCTGCACCCGCACAGTGGCCGCAGCATTCAGTTGCAATGGACGGGCTGGCCGGGCCTGCTGCCCGCACCGCCCGTGGTCGCATACACCATCACGCCAGCAGGGCTGCTTGAATGGTGTGGCGAGCACGCCCCGGCTCAACCGGACTTGCGGGTGACGATCGATGCGTCGAATCCCTTGCGGTTGGTGGGGCAATGGCTGTCGGGTGAGCGCCCGAAGGTGGGCATCGAAGGTGATTCGGCGCTGGCCACCGATGTCAGCTGGCTGATCGACAACCTGCGCTGGGACATCGAAGACGACGTCGCCCGAATCATCGGGCAAGCACCGGCACACGAGCTTGGCCGTGCGGCCTCGGCCATCGGCGCTGGCCTGCGCGAAGCGGTGCGCGCTTTGCAAGGGCTGATGGCACGCGGCCCGCAATGAGGCATCTCGCCCGGCTGGTCGTCATCGTCTTCACCGTTCTGCGCTTCGGCCTGGACGAGCTGGCGCTGTCGGGCTTCAGGCAGCGCTGGGTGCGTGTGTTGGTGCGGCTGATGACGCTCGGGCGCACTCTGGACGCACCGCCCGGCCGCCGCCTGCGTGAGGCCTTGGAGCGGCTGGGCCCGATTTTCGTCAAGTTTGGCCAGGTGCTGTCGACCCGGCGCGACCTGTTGCCGCTCGAGGTGGCCGACGAGCTGGCCCGCCTGCAAGACAACGTGCCGCCGTTTCCTGCCGCCGTGGCGCGCGCCCTGGTTGAAAAGGCCTATGGTCGATCGATCGAGGCGGTGTTCGCGAGCTTCGAGGCCGAGCCCGTGGCCAGCGCTTCCATCGCGCAGGTGCACTTCGCGGTGCTGAAAGACGGCCGCGAAGTCGCGGTGAAGGTGCTGCGCCCCGGCATGCTCGCGGTGATTGACGACGACCTCTCGCTCTTGCGCACGCTGGCGCGCTGGGTGGAGCGCCTGTCGGCCGATGGCAAGCGCCTCAAACCGCGTGAGGTGGTGGCCGAGTTCGACAACTACCTGCACGACGAGCTTGATCTGGTGCGCGAAGCGGCCAACGCCGCCCAGCTCAGGCGCAACATGAGTGGCCTGAACCTCATCATGGTGCCCGAGATGGTGTGGGACCTGTGCACCCAGAGCGTGATCGTGATGCAGCGCATGAAGGGCGTGCCCATCAGCCAGACGCAGCGCCTGCGTGACGCAGGGGTCGACATCCCCAAGCTGGCCCGCGACGGCGTGACCATCTTTTTCACCCAGGTGTTTCGCGACGGCTTCTTTCATGCCGACATGCACCCGGGCAACATCCAGGTGAGCATCGCGCCGGACACCTTCGGGCGTTACATCGCGCTCGATTTCGGCATCGTGGGCACGCTCACCGCGTTCGACAAAGAATACCTGGCGCAGAACTTCATCGCCTTCTTCCGGCGTGACTACAAGCGCGTGGCTGAGTTGCATGTGGAGTCGGGCTGGGTGCCGCCAAACACGCGCATAGATGAGTTGGAGGGCGCCATCCGCGCGGTGTGCGAGCCGCACTTCGACCGCCCGCTGAAAGACATCTCACTCGGCCAGGTGTTGTTGCGGCTGTTCCAGGCCTCGCGCCGTTTTAACGTCGACATCCAGCCCCAGCTGGTGCTGCTGCAAAAGACCCTGCTCAACGTGGAAGGCCTGGGCCGCCAGCTTGACCCCGAGCTCGACCTGTGGAACACCGCCAAGCCCTTTCTCGAACGCTGGATGAACGAGCAAGTGGGTTGGCGCGGCCTGGTCGAGCGGCTGAAAAAAGAGGCGCCGCACTATGCCCAGCTGTTGCCCGAGCTGCCGCGCCTCGTGCACCAGGCGCTGCAGCCGAGCCGCAACCGTCTCGAGCCCCAGCTGTTGCAGGCGCTGCTCGTCGAGCAGCGCCGCACCAACCGCTTATTGCGCTCGGTGCTGTGGGTGGGCGTGGGCTTCGTGCTCGGGCTGGTGACGACGATGATCCTGCTGCGGCCTGGCTACTGATGTCGGCCCCTCAGGCGCTTCGCTCCTGCCCCCGAGGGGCTCGGGCCGGCTTGGGGCGGCCCGGCGCCAGCCCGGCTACTAGCGGTTGGCTTTGAAGGTGGTGAAGGTGCGGGTCTGCACACGCCGGATGTCTTGCGGCAGGCTGTCGGGTGCGGTCATGCCGGCCAGGTCTTTGGCGCTGAGGAAGATCGACTTGTTCTCGGCCACCTCCTTGGCCACGAACTTCAGCGAGGCCTTGTTCGGGTTGGCATAGAACACCTTGTTGGTCAGCGAGGCATGCACCTCCGCACGCATGATGTAGTTGATGAACAGGTGCGCGTTTTTCGGGTGCTTGGCATCGGCGGGTATCGCCATCGAGTCGAAGAACAGGGTGGCACCGCTGGGCGGCACCAGCGCTTCGATCACGTGGCCGTTTTTGGCCTGCTTGGCGCGTGAGCGGGCGATGTTGATGTCGCCTGAGTAACCCATGACGACGCAGAGGGCCCCGCCGGCCAGTTCATCGATATAGCCCGACGACGAGAAACGGGTCACGTACGGGCGCACCTTCTTCAGCATCTCGCCAGCGGCCGGGTAATCGCCCGCGGTGCGGCTGAAGGCGGGCTTGCCCACGTGCAGCATCGCCACTGGCAAGACCTCGGAGGCCGAGTCGAGGAAGTTGACGCCGCAGCTCTTCAGCTTGGCTGCGTACTTCGGGTCGAACACCAGTGACCAGGGGTTTTGCGGCATGGGCATGTCGCCCAGGGCCGCTTTCACCTTGTTGACGTTGATGCCCACGGTGACGTAACCCCACAGCCAGTCGACCAGGTATTGGTTGCCCGGGTCGACCTTCGCCATTTGCTCCAGGATCGCCGGGTCGAGGTTGCCCCAGTTGGTGAGCAGCGAACGGTCGAGTTTGCGCAACAGCTTGGCCTCGATCTGCTGCTTGGCAAAGTGTGCGCCGGGCACCACGATGTCGTAGCCCGTCTTCCCCGCCACCAGCTTGGTGTGCAGGATCTCGTTGCTGTCGTAGTTGTCGTAGTTGACCTTGATGCCGGTCTCTTTTTCGAAGTTCTTGATCGTGTCTTCAGCGATGTAGTCGGACCAGTTGTAGATGTTCAGGACTTTGGCCTCGGGCGCCGCGGCGTCGGCGCCACGGGCTGTGCCGGCAACAGACAGCCCGAGCAAGAGGGTGCTGGCAATGGACACGAGGCGTTGGGCGGTGATGCAGATCACGTGTGGCTCCTTGTGGATACGGTGGCGTGGTGAGCAACAATTATTCCAGAGGCTGTGGCGGCGCCCGACGAAACGCCCGTGCCACGTATAATTCGAGGTTTTCCGTTTTGAATCAAAGGCTTAGCCATGCCCATCTACGCCTATCGGTGTGAGGCCTGCGGCCACGCCAAGGACGTGCTGCAGAAAATTTCGGACCCGGTGTTGACCGACTGCCCGGCCTGCGGCGCGCAGGCCTTCAAAAAACAGGTGACTGCAGCGGGCTTTCAGCTCAAGGGCTCCGGCTGGTACGTGACCGACTTCCGCGGCGGCGCCCAGGCCTCGGCTGAAGCCGACAAACCAGGTGCCGCGGCCAAGCCCGACGCACCGTCTGCGGGCGATGCGGCGCCAGCTGCTGCCCCGGCTGCATCGTCATCAGCCACTCCCGCTGCCAGCGCCCCTGCCCCTGCCCCCGCCGCAGCCCCTGCGCCCAGCTCGGGCGGCTCGTCGTCGTCCGGCGGCCAATGAGCCCCGTGCCTTCAACCCAAGGAACTTTGTGAAGAAATACCTGATTGCCGGCTTGCTGGTCTGGCTGCCGCTGGCCATCACGATCTGGGTGCTGCACTCGGTGCTGGGCCTGATGGATGACGTGTTCGGCGGCATCTTGTCGGCCTCGCAGGCGGTGCTGCCCGAAGGCTTCCGCGAGTCGCTCGAAGGCCTGCGCAAGATCCCCGGGCTGGGTGTTGTCGTGATGGTCGCCGGTCTGCTGGTCACCGGCGTGTTCGCGGCCAACATCTTCGGCCAGTGGGCGCTGCGCCAAGGGCATGTGGTGCTCAAACACATCCCCATCGTCAAGTCGATCTACAGCTCGGTCAAACAGGTGTCGGACACCTTGTTCTCCAGCAGCGGCAACGCGTTTCGCGAAGCCGTGCTGGTGCAGTACCCGCGCCAGGGTTCGTGGACCATCGCGTTTGTCACGGGCAAACCGGGTGGCGAAGCGGCCATCCACCTGTCGGGCGACTATGTGAGCCTGTACGTGCCCACCACACCCAACCCGACCTCGGGCTTTTTTCTGATGGTGCCGCGCGCAGACGTGATCGCCTTGCAGATGAGTGTTGACGAAGCCTTGAAGTACGTCATCTCCATGGGTGTGGTTGCGCCGCCCCTTCAGCAGGCGCCCGCCGAACCCCGAAATCAGCCGGGCTAGGCGGTTCGGCAACCGCCCAGCCCTGACGGCTTGAAACACAGCCTTTCATCGCCTACCCCTACCCCTACCCCTACACCGTGCTGGTGCGCCTGCGGGCGGCGCCGCACAATCTCCCCCGCTTCCGGAGTGAACACATGAGCAGAACAACCTATTGCGGCCTTGTCAGCGAAAAGCTGCTCGGCCAGACCGTGACCCTGATGGGCTGGGCCCACCGCCGCCGCGACCATGGCGGCGTGATCTTCATCGACCTGCGTGACCGCGAAGGCCTGGTGCAAATCGTCTGCGACCCCGACCGCGCCGAAACCTTCAAAGTGGCCGAAGACGTGCGCAACGAGTTCTGCCTGAAGATCATCGGCAAGGTGCGCCCGCGCCCCACCGGCACCGAGAACAGCAACCTCACCAGCGGCAAGATCGAGGTGCTGTGCCATGAGCTTGAGGTGCTGAACCCAAGCGTCACGCCGCCGTTCCAGATTGACGACGAAAACCTGTCGGAGACCACACGCCTCACGCACCGTGTGCTCGATCTGCGCCGCCCCGCGATGCAAAAGAACATGATCCTGCGCTACCGCGTGGCGATGGAAGTGCGCAAGTTCCTCGATGCCAACGGCTTCACCGACACCGAGACGCCGATGCTCACCAAGAGCACGCCTGAAGGTGCACGCGATTACCTGGTTCCGAGCCGCGTCAACGAAGGCATGTTCTTCGCGCTGCCGCAGTCGCCTCAGCTCTTCAAGCAACTTTTGATGGTGGCCGGCTTCGACCGTTACTACCAGATCACCAAGTGCTTCCGCGACGAAGACTTGCGCGCCGATCGCCAGCCCGAGTTCACGCAAATCGACATCGAGACCAGCTTCCTCAACGAAGAAGAAATCCGCGGCATGTTCGAAGGCATGATCCGCACGGTCTTTCGCAGCACCATCGGTGTCGACCTGCCTGGCTACCCGGTGATGACTTACCAAGAGGCCATGCACCGCTTCGGCTCCGACAAGCCCGACCTGCGCGTCAAGCTCGAATTCACCGAGCTGACCGACGTGATGAAAGATGTCGACTTCAAGGTCTTCTCCGGCCCCGCGAACGCCAAAGACGGCCGCGTGGTCGCCCTGCGTGTGCCCGGTGGCGGCGAGATGAGCCGCGGCGAGATCGATGCCTACACCGAGTTCGTCAAGATCTACGGTGCCAAGGGCCTGGCTTGGATCAAGGTCAACGACGCGGGCAAGGGCCGCGAAGGCTTGCAGTCGCCCATCGTCAAAAACCTGCACGACGCGGCCATCGCCGAGATCATTGCCCGCACCGGCTCGCGCAACGGCGACCTGATCTTCTTCGGCGCTGACCGCGCCAAGGTGGTGAACGACGCCATCGGCGGGTTGCGCATCAAGGTCGGCCACAGCGACTTCGGCAAGAAGAACGGTTTGTTCGAAGACAAGTGGGCGCCGCTGTGGGTGGTCGACTTCCCGATGTTCGAGTACGACGACGAAGGCCAGCGCTGGAATGCGGTGCACCACCCCTTCACCGCGCCCAAAGACGGCCATGAAGACTACATGGACACCGACCCGAGCAAGTGCATTTCCAAGGCCTACGACATGGTGCTCAACGGCTGGGAGCTGGGCGGCGGCTCGGTGCGTATCCACCGCGCCGAGGTGCAGAGCAAGGTCTTCAGCGCGCTGAAGATCGGGCCCGAAGAGGCGCAGCTCAAGTTCGGCTTTTTGCTCGACGCGCTGCAATACGGCGCACCGCCGCACGGTGGCCTGGCCTTTGGCCTCGATCGCCTGGTCACGCTGATGACCAAGGCCGAGTCGATCCGCGATGTGATCGCCTTCCCCAAGACACAACGTGCGCAAGACCTGCTGACGCACGCACCGAGCCCGGTCGACGAAAAGCAGTTGCGCGAGCTGCACATCCGCCTGCGCAACCCGCAGGTGGTGAGCTGACCGGCCTCGTCACGAGGCTGATGCAAAATCAAAGGGCGCGAATTTCGCGCCCTTTTTTTTGGCACCGCCGTGAACCGACCCGTCAAGATTCCCGAATCCGTGCTCGTGGTCATTCACACGCCCGAACTGCAGGTGCTGCTGATCGAGCGCGCTGACCAGCCCGGCTTCTGGCAAAGCGTCACCGGCTCCAAAGACCACATTGACGAGCCGCCCACCGAGACGGCGGTGCGCGAGGTGGCCGAAGAAACCGGCATCACCATCGGCTCGGCCGAGGTGCCGCTGACCCACCTGCACGACTGGAACCTGCGCAACGTTTACGAGATTTACCCGGTGTGGCGGCACCGCTACGCGCCGGGTGTGACGCACAACACCGAACACGTGTTCGGCCTGCGTGTGCCCCATGGAACACCCGTGACGCTGGCGCCGCGTGAGCACCTGCGCTACCAGTGGTTTCCTTGGCGCGAGGCGGCCGATCGGTGCTTCTCGCCATCGAATGCCGAGGCCATTCTTCAGCTTTCAAGGTTCGCATGACCCGTGGCGCTTCTTCTTCGACCCTGCACCCCACCCATGTCTTGCGGGTGGGCACCTACAACATCCACAAAGGTGTGCGTGGCCTCGGCCCGCGCAAGCGGCTGGAGATCCACAACATCGGGCTCGGTGTTGAAGCGCTCGACGCTGACTTGATCTTTCTGCAAGAGGTGCGCAGCTTCAACCACGGTGAGGCGGCGCGTTTCCCCGACACCCACTTCGGCTGGCCCCGTGTGCCGCAGGCCAATCACCTCGCGCCCGAAGGTTATGACGTGGCCTACCGCACCAACGCCACCACCAGCGACGGCGAGCACGGCAACGCGCTGCTCTCGCGCTGGCCGTTGGGCGAAGACATCGGCCACCACGACGTCTCTGACCACCGCTTCGAGCAGCGTGGCCTGCTGCACGTGCTGGTGCACTGGAACGGCGTCCAGCTGCACGCCATCGTGGCCCACCTGGGGCTGATGCATTCCAGCCGCGTGCGCCAAGTGGAGCGCATTGCCGCCTTCCTGGCCAACAAGGTGCCACGCCATGAGCCGGTGGTGCTGGCCGGTGACTTCAACGACTGGGGCGAGAAGCTTGACGCCCCGATGCGCGAGATGGGCCTCACACGCGCCGAGCACGCGGGCAGCATGTCGCAGCGCACCTTCCCGTCGAGGGTGCCGCTCTTTTCACTCGACCGCATCTACACCCGCGGCTTTCGCTGCACCTCGACTTTTGTGCCCCGCGGCAGCGCCTGGGCACGCATGTCGGATCACCTGCCGCTGGTGGCCGACCTCGAGCTCGCCTGATGGCCACTCAAGGTGAAGCGTCCGACTCGCTGATGCGCGTGGCACCGCGCACGCTGTACAGCGGCGGCAACCAGGCCACGCTGCTGCGTGGCGGCGAGGCCTTGTTCCCGGCCATGCTGGGCGCCATCGAGCAGGCCCGCCACGAGATCTGGCTCGCCACCTACATCTACGACAACACCGGGACTGTCGCGGCGCTCACCCAAGCGCTGGCCGAAGCGGCGCAGCGCGGCGTGCGCGTCAACCTGGTGGTCGACGGTTTTGGCTCGCGCAGCAGCCTGCCCGAGTTGCGCCGGCTGCTGGCCGAGGCCGGTGTGCAGCTGGCCGTCTTCAGGCCGCTGCACCGCTGGTGGAGCTGGCTGCGGCCCGGCCAATTGCGCCGCTTGCACCAGAAGCTGTGTGTGGTCGATGGCGACGTGGCTTTCATCGGTGGCATCAACCTGCTCGACGACCACTACGACCAGGTGCACGGCTGGAGCGACAACCCGCGGCTCGATTTTGCGGTGGCGTTGCGCGGCCCGGTGGTTGAGCCCATCGAGCAGGCGACCCGCGCGCTCTGGGCACGCGCCAACATCGGGCGCAACTTTGGGCGCGAGATGGCGGCGCTGGCCACCAGCGCCATGCCGGTGGCCCGCGCCAAGCGCATGTTGCGCCGCCTGCGCATGCCCGAGGGCGCCAAGCCGGGCGATGAAGCGCATGACCTGCCACCGGTGCGCGCCGCCTTCGTGATGCGTGACAACCTGCGCCAGCGCCGCGCCATCGAGCGCAGCTACATCGACGCCATTCGCAAGGCGCGCACCCGCGTCGACCTCATCTCGCCTTACTTCTACCCTGGCCGCGCCTTCATGCGTGTGCTGGTGGCTGCGGCCCGGCGCGGGGTTGAGGTGCGCTTGTTGTTGCAGGGCAAGATCGACTACCGCATTGCCGCGATCGCCGCACGTGCGCTCTACGACGTGCTGCTCACCAACGGCGTTCGGGTGTTTGAGTACACGCCGGCTTTTCTGCACGCCAAGGTGGGCCTGATCGACGACGAATGGGCCACGGTCGGCAGCTCCAACATCGACCCGCTGTCGCTGCTGCTCAACCTAGAAGCCAACGTCGTGATTCGTGATGCGGGTTTCAACCACGCGCTGGCCGCGCAGTTCGACAACGCGCTGTCGGTGTCGCAAGAGATCGACCCGTCGCAGGCCAGGCTGAGGTCTTTGCAGGGTGTGTTGCGACGCGGTTTTATCGCCTGGGTGGCGCACATCTATTTGCGTGTCGCCGGCATCACCGGCAGGTATTGAATGCAAGGAGTTGTCCAGATGATGAGCACATTCGACTGTGACTTGTTCGTGATCGGTGCTGGCAGCGGCGGCGTGCGCGCCAGCCGCATGGCGGCGCAGCGTGGTGCGCGGGTGGTGGTGGCCGAGGCCGGTGCCTTGGGCGGCACCTGCGTCAACGTGGGCTGCATCCCCAAGAAGCTCTACAGCTACGCCGCGCACTACGGTGAAATGTTTGAGCAGTCGCACGGGTTCGGCTGGCGCAGCGACAAGCCGCTGTTCGACTGGGCTGTGCTCAAGCAGCGCCGCGCAGCCGAGATCACGCGGCTCAACGGCGTCTATGAAGGGCTGCTGGCGGGCGCGGGTGTGCAGCTGCTGCGTGGCTGGGCGCGGGTGGTGGATGCACACACCGTGGCGGTCACCTGTGAAGGTGGCGAGCAGCGCCTGACGGCGCGCCACATCTTGCTCGCCACCGGCGGCCAGCCGGTGCCCGCGCACGGGCCCGGTGCCGAATGGGCGCTCAGCTCCGATCACATGTTCGACCTGGCGCCCTTCCCGAAGCGCCTGCTGGTGGTGGGCGCGGGTTACATCGCCTGCGAGTTTGCGTCCATCTTCCAGGGCCTGGGTGCCGAGGTGACGCTGGTGCACCGCGGCCCGCAGCTGCTGCGCGGCTTCGACAAGGAGGTGGCCAACTTCCTCATTGCCGAGATGCGCAAGAAGGGCGTTACCGTGCACCTGCAGACCACACTGTTGTCAGTCGAGAAGCAGGGCGATGTACAGCATGTGAGTTTGAGCAATCACCAGTTGATCGAGGCCGATGCCGTCTTGCACGCCACCGGCCGCCGCGCCCGCACCGAGGGCCTGGGTCTGGCTGAGCTGGGCATCACGCTCAACGCCGACGGCTCGGTGCCGGTCAACGCGCAATTGCAGACCCAGGTGCCGTCCATCCACGCCCTCGGCGACCTGATCGGGCGCAAGGCGCTCACGCCGGTGGCGCTGGCCGAGGCCATGTACCTGGTCGACCACCTGTTCGGCGCGGCCCAGCGCGAACCCATCGACTACGAGCTGGTGCCCACGGCCGTGTTCACCCACCCCAACATCGGCACCGTGGGCCTGAGCGAAGAAGCGGCGCATGAAAAATACGGCCGTGTGCGTGTCTACCGCGCCGAGTTCAAGGCCTTGCAGCACACGCTGAGCGAGAGCACCGAGCGCACGCTGATGAAGCTGCTGGTCGACGACGTGAGCGACCGGGTGGTCGGCATGCACATGGTGGGTGCTGACGCGGGCGAGGTGATCCAGGGTTTTGCCGTGGCCTTGCAAGGTGGCCTCACCAAGGCGATGTTCGACCGCACGCTGGGCATTCACCCCACCGGGGCGGAAGAGTTCGTGACCATGCGCGACGTGCTGCGGGTGGTTGGCTAGGCAGCCAACGCGCGCAGCGTGCGGCTGGGCCGAAGGCCGCCGACTGCGGTGCCGTTCCAGTTGCGCAGGGTGGGCTCACTCAGGCCGCGCATGAACACGGCCTCGTCGTCGCTCAGGGGCACCAGCACTTCGATCAAGGCCGCCATCACCACCTCGGCGGCGCGTGCGTTGTTGCCGTCGTCCATCTTGAGGGCCACACCGAGCCCGCGGCCGGGCAGGGCGGCGCAGTAGACGCCTTCGGCACCCACCTTCACAAAGGCACGCTCGCCGAGGTGTTGCATCACCCGCGTGTCAAAGCGGCCCGTGCCGCCGACCATGAAGGGCTCGCGTGCCACCGCCTGGCGCAGGCGCTGGGCCGCACGTGCATTCGCGGTCGACAAACCGTTGCCGGTGGCGACCCGAGCGAACGCGAGTGCCAGCGGGCGCAAGGCAATCGCGTAGGTGGGGATGGAACAACCGTCGATGCCGCGAGGCGCAGCCGTCAGGTCAACCCCGGTGGCGGCCTGCAGCGCAGCCGTCACCTCGCGCATCACGGCATGCCCGGGTTGCACATAGCCGCTGAAAAAACCGCGCAAGTCGGTGCCGCCGCCCATCGCGCAGGCCAGGCAGGCAAAGCCTGCATGTTTGCCCGAGCAGTTGTTGTGCAGCGCGTTGGGTTCTTGGCCCGATACGGCCAAGGCGCGGGCCGCCTTGTCGCAGGCCGGCCAGTGGCTGCCGCATTCCAGCGCGGCCACGTCGAGCCCCGCCTTGGCCAACATGCCGGCGGCGGTGCGCACGTGCAGCGGCTCGCCGTTGTGCGAAGCGCAGGCCAGCGCCAGCTCGGCGTCGCCCAAACCCAGCTGGTCGGCTGCGCCGCTGGCGATGAGCGGCAGCGCTTGCAACACCTTCACCGCCGAGCGTGGGAAGACGGGGCGGCTGATGTCGCCGAGCTGTGCCAGCACGGCGCCATCGGCATCAAGCACGGCCAGCGCGCCGGCGTGTTGTGATTCCACATGGCCGCCGCGTGTCACTTCAACGAGAGTGGGGTTCATGGCCTCAATGTAGCGCGGGCACAATCGGCGGCTTCATGTCCCTCACTGCCCTGAGCCTCGTTCTGGTTGCTGCCTTGCTTCACGCGGTGTGGAACGTGGTGGCCAAAAAGGCGGGCGGCGACAGCCGCTTCGTGCTGCTGGTGGGGCTGATGATCGTGGTGGTGTGGGCGCCCGTGGGCGTCTGGGCCGGGTGGGACGCCGTGCCGCTGTGGGGTTGGGCCGAGTGGGGCTTGATCGTGGTCAGCGGCATCACCCACCTCGTCTACTTCAACGTGTTGCTGCGTGGTTATGCGGCGAGCGACCTCACCGTGGTCTACCCGGTGGCGCGTGGCACCGGCCCGCTGGTGGCGGCCTTTGGCGCCTTGCTGTTGCTGGGCGAGACCATGAGCTGGGTGGGCTTGCTCGGTGTGTTCGCCGTCACCGGGGGGGTGTTCCTCATTGCCGGTGGCCCCGGCCTGTGGGCCAAGGCGCACGACCCGGCGCAGCGCCAGCGGGTGCGGGCAGGGCTCGCCTATGGCGTGGTCACCGGCTTGCTGATTTCAGGCTACACACTGATCGATGGGTATGCGGTCAAGGTGTGGCTGATCTCGCCGGTGTTGATCGATTACTTCGGCAACTTTGTGCGCATTCCCTTCATGCTGCCGTCTGCGCTGCGTGACCGGGCGCGGTTTGTCGAAGCATGCCGGGCGCAGTGGAAACATGCCTTGTTCATCGCCACCATCAGCCCCTTGGCCTACGTGCTGGTGCTGTATGCGGTGCAGCTCGCGCCTTTGTCGCACGTGGCGCCAGCGCGTGAGGTGTCGATGTTGTTTGCTGCGCTGTTGGGCGGCAAGCTGCTGGGCGAGGGGGAGCGTGGTTTGCGCATCGCCGGCGCGGCGTTCATTGCCTTGGGTGTGGCTGGTTTGGCCCTCGGGTGATGGCGCCCCCACGCGCATTGCATTCGCTGCCCCCCGAGGGGGTGCAGGCCGGCTTGGGGCGGCCCGGCGCTGGGACAAAGGAGCCCCCACGCTCATTGCATTCGCTGCCCCCCGAGGGGGCGCAGGCCGGCTTGGGGCGGCTCGGCGCTCGGCCTGGCTTGCTTCTCGCAGGCATTGACTTCACCAGCCGCCCCACACGGCGTAAGCCGATCACGCTGGCGCTGGGTGCGCTGGAGCAGGGCGTGGTGCGGCTGGCGCGGGTCGAGGTGCATGAGAGCTTCGAGGCTTTGTCGGCCTGGTTGCGCGCGCCGGGGCCGTGGCTCGTGGCCTGCGACTTTCCGTTTGGCCTGCCGCGTGAGCTGGTCGTGTCGTTGGGCTGGCCGCTGCAGTGGCTTCCCTTGATGCGGCACTACACGGCTTTGTCGCGTGAGGAGATTCGCAACACCTTTGCCGCGTTTTGTGATGCGCGGCCGGTGGGGTCGAAGTTTGCACACCGGGCCTGTGATGGGCCGGCCGGGTCGTCACCGTCGATGAAGTGGGTCAACCCGCCGGTGGCTTACATGCTGCATGCGGGCGTGCCCTTGCTGATTGATGCGGGGGTGTCCCTGCCGGGCCTGCACGGTGGCGACGCACAACGGGTGGCGCTCGAGGGCTACCCGGGCTTGTTGGCGCGTGAGCTGATCGGGTCGAGGTCGTACAAGAGCGACGACAAGTCGAAGCAAACGCCCGAGCGCCTGATTGCGCGCAAGGACGTGATCGAGGCGCTGGAGCAAGGCCGCACCCGGCTGGGCTTGCGGCTGCGGGTGTCACATGCGCAACGCGATGCGCTGGTGGCAGACGCGTCGGGTGATGCGCTCGATGCCGTGTTGTGTTTGATGCAGGCGGCTTGGGCGAGTGGGCAGCCGGGGTATGGCTTGCCTGAGCAGGTGGATGCCCTGGAAGGGTGGATCGTGACGGCGCCTTTGGGCTGATGTGTTCCCGAAGCGCACCAACGCGAAGGGGCACAACAACCTCAATACACCTCACGCAGATGAATCAGAGGCGACCGGTACTGCCCAAAGCTGATCCGCGCCACAGGGTTCTGGTCGTAGGTCGCAGCCGCCAGCTGCTTGCCCTGCAACCATGGCATCGCAGCCGTCACTGCTGGCGACACGGCCGCCCCGACGGCCGAACACTGCTGGCCTGCAGCCACCGCCCCGAGGTTGATCAGTGCGTCTGCACTGCCCGCGTTGCCGCTGCCCGGCGGCAACATGCGCAACAAACCGCGCCCATTGGAGAACCCCACACTCGCCGACCCTGGTGCCGTTTCACACGCGGCCAGGTTGCCCCGGTAGGTACCCAAGGCCAGGCTGCTCAGGGGCAATGAAGTGCATTGATCCTGCGCGTTGGCGGCAAAGCTGCTGCCATTCCAATACTGCAACTCCACCACCACCGCCAGGTTGATCAACTCGCTGCCATAAGCGCTGCCGAGCTTCAACACACCAAAGCGGAACTCGTTGCCCTGGTCGAACGTGATGTTGGCCATGTTCAAGGGTGTGGTTGTGGTGATGCTGCCGTTGCCGCTGCCGGTTTCGGAGCTGTCGGTCACGCTCCAGTCGAGGTTGATGCTGGCGTTGAAGGGTGCCACCGGCGTGGTGGTGGGCCGCACCATGCGCAGCAGGTCGCTCGTTTGCGCGGCGAGTGTGGCGCTGCCATTGCCGTTGGCCGTGATGCTGGGCAAGGTGGTGGTGCTGCTGTCGAGCCCCGGCGTGGCGCCGATCAGTGGTGTGTAGGTTTGTGAGCGCACCAAGGCACTCAACTTGGCATTGGGGTAGTTGACGGTGGTCGCACCCGCCGCGTTGCGCGCCAGCACCGTGGCTTGGGGTGCGGTGGCGTAACCAAAGGGCTGGCCGAGGTAGGTGAAGCTTCGCGCGGCGCAGGTGCTGCTGTTGAAGGTGCGCAGCACCGGGGTGGTCAACAACACCACGTCGAAGTGGTCGGGCACAAAGCGGCCGATGGTCACGATGGCCGAGGTGACGCTCATCTCAGTCGGGGTTGAGCCGTCGGCTGCATCGACACTGGCGAAGCTGCTGTCCACCAGCTGCAGGTTGAAGGCGCCGGCTTCGGTGTAGCTCGCGGTGGCGGTGTCGATCACACCGGCCGCGGCGGTGGGTGTGAGCGTCAGCGTGCCCAGTGTGGCGCTGCAGGCTGCGCCGCTGCAGGCGCTGACAAACACTGTGGGCGTGCCCGCATAGTTGCTGGTGGTGACGGGTGTGGCCGCGCTGTTCACCGCCGTGGCACGCACGGTGAAGGGCAGGCCGGCCTTGTGCACGTTGCCGCCGCTCGCCGCGCTGTTGTCCAGCAGGCGTGTGGTGCCGGCGGTCAGCAAGGTGGCGTCGGTTGCGCTCAGGTTCGCCAGGCTGGCGGGCCGC
>JBKJJF010000156.1:0-50957 GCA_046598195.1 Rhizobacter sp.
CCCCACTCGTCGTTGCAAATGCTCGCCATAGCCCGAGCTATGGCTGTGCTTTGCGCCTAGATTGGGTGCCTTTTGGCGCGCTGCTCGGTCACGCTCGAAATACTCCCAGGCTCTGAGGGCTTTGACCCGGGCCATGATCACCACACCATGAGCCCACCCAACATGGTCAACAAGTTGCGGGGCGCCTTGCGCTCCCCCTGGGTGTGGGGGCTGGTGGCCGCCGTGCTGGGTGGCTCGTTGTGGCTGTGGCGCTCGCAGGCGCCGCTGGCCGATGCGCTGCAGCTGCAACCGCAGCTGCTCAAGCGCAGCCTGCAATTCAGCGCACGGGTGCAGACGCCGGCGCGGGTCGACATCGGCAGCACGCTGACAGGCCGGGTCGAGCGGGTGCTCGTGCGCGAGGGCGACGTGGTTCAGGCCGGGGCCCCCTTGGTGCTGCTCGAATCTGCCGAGCTGCGTGCCGCTCTGAGCCAGGCTGAAGCGGCGCTGCGCCAGGCGCAGGCACGATCGATCAGCCAGCAGGTGGTGGCCAAGCCCAGCGCCGACGCAGCCTTGTTGCAGGCCGAAGCCAGCTTGCAGGTGGCCGAGCGCGAACTCGCGCGCACACGCGAGCTGCTGGCGGCCGGCTTCATCAGCCCCGTGCGGCTCGACGAAGCCCAGAACCGGGTTGACACCGCCCGTGCCCAGCGCGACGCGGCCCGTGCCCAGTCGCAGGCCAACCGGCGCGACGGCCCCGAGACCGCCAACGCCGAAGCGCAACAGCAAGCCGCGCGTGCGGCGGTCGAGTCGGCCCGTGCGCGGGCGGCGCAGGCCACGCTGCGCGCACCGGCCGCGGGCCGGGTGATCGTGCGCGCGGTGGAGCCGGGGCAGATCGTGCAGGCCGGCCGCGCGCTGCTCACCCTGTCGATCGACGGGCCTACCGAGTTGCTGGCGCAGGTGGATGAACGTTTTCTTGGCCAGCTCAAGGTGAATCAGCGCGCCCGCGTGCTGGCCGACGCCTACCCGCAACAGCCCTTTGACGCACGCCTGGTGCGCCTGGCCCCGGCCGTTGACGCGCAGCGTGGTGCGGTGGAGGTGCGGTTTGCCATCGACGGTGCGGCGCCGGGCTTTCTGCGTGAAGACATGACGCTCTCGATCGAAACCATCACCGGCGAACGCAGCGCCGCGCTGGTGCTGCCGCTGCGCGCCGTGCGCTCGGTGGCAAGCACCGGCGGCGAGGAGCGCGCCACCGTGCTGCTGCTTGACGGTGGCCGTGCCGTCGAACGCAAGGTCAAGCTGGGCTTGCGCACGCTCGACCAGGTGGAGGTGACCGCCGGCCTGGCCGCCGGTGACACCGTGTTGCTCGACGCCGAGCTCACGCCCGGCAAGCGTGTGAAACCCAGGCCGGTCGACGCCGCACAGGCCTTGCGCGCCACCGCCACCGGCACCAGCCGCGAAGGTGGGGGTGCCATGGGCAGCGCCATGGGCGCGGGCCGCTGACAGGCCATGGCCATGAACGGCTTCGGCTTCGAGCTCACCGTGGCCGTGCGCTTCTTGCGCGAAGGGCGCTTTCAGAGTGTGTTGATCATCGTCGGCGTGGCGGCCGGTGTGGCGGTGGTGGCCTACATCTCGGCGCTGGTCACCGGCTTGCAGAGCAACACGCTCAACAAAACCCTGGGCACCCAGGCGCACGTGGTGTTGACGGCGCCCGATGAGCGGGTGATGCCGGTGCTGCCGCGACAACCCAACGAGGCCGCGTTCACCGACGTGCAGGCGCGCGCCCAGCGGCTGCAAACGGTGGCCAATTGGCCGGCCGTGATGTTGGCCATCGAACAACGCGCGGGCGTGGCAGCGGTCTCGCCGCTGGTCGCTGGCGCCGCACTGGCACGCCGTGGTGAGGCCACGCGCGCGGTGACGGTGTCGGGTGTGGAGCTTGATCGTTACGAGCGCGTCTTCGGGCTGCGCAGCAAGCTGACCGCGGGCAGCCTGAGCCTGGCGCCGGGCGAGGCGATCATCGGGCAGACGCTGGCCTTTGACCTGGGCGTGCGGGTCGGCGACCGCATCACCCTCGTCACCGGCGAGCGCAGTGAAACCATGCGCCTGAGCGCGCTGGTCGACCTGGGCGTGAAAGAGCTCAACCGCCGCACGGTGATCGTGCCGCTGCGCTCGGCGCAGAGCCTGTTCGACCTGGCGGGTGGCGCGACACAAATCGACGTGACCCTGCGCGATGTGTGGGCCGCCCAGGCGCTGGCCGAAGCGCTCTCTCAGCAGCTGCCCTACAAGGTGGAGAGCTGGCAAGAGAGCAACGCGCAGCTGGTGTCGGCGCTCAATGCGCAAGGCGTGAGCACGCTGCTGATCCGGGTGGTGGTGATGGTCGTGGTGGTGCTCGGCATTGCCAGCGTGTTGGTGGTGTCGGTGGTGCAGAAGCAGCGTGAGATCGGCATCTTGCGTGCCATGGGCGCCACACGCGCACAGGTGATGCGGGTGTTTTTGCTGCAAGGTGCGCTGGTCGGCGCGCTGGGCTCGGTCACCGGCATTGCGCTGGCGGTGTTGATGATCGACCTGTTCACACGCTTCGTGCGCGGCTCCGACGGGCTGCCGCTGTTTGCCATCACCTTGCCACCGACGTTGGCGCTGCAGGTGGCGGGGCTTGCGCTGCTGTCGGGCGTGCTGGCCGCGGTGGCGCCGGCGCGGCGCGCCTCGCGCATGGACCCGGCGCAGGCAATCCGCTTGTGAACGCTGCCATGGGTGAACCCAAGCAGCCCCTGGTCACCCTGCGCGGCGCGCGCAAGGTCTACAACGCCGGGCTGCCCAGCGAAGCCGAGGTCTTGCACGGCATCGACCTCGACATCGCGCGGGGTGAGTTTGCGGCGCTGATCGGGCCTTCGGGCTCGGGCAAGAGCACCTTGCTGAACTTGCTCGGCTTGCTTGAGCGGCCGAGCTCGGGCACCTACGTGCTGGCCGGTGAGGCCGTGCAAGACCTTGACGACGACGGCCTCACGCGCATGCGCCGCGCCACGCTGGGCTTCGTGTTCCAGTTCCACCACCTGCTGCCGGCCTTTACTGCGCTTGAGAATGTGACCCTGCCTGCACTCGCACGCGATGGCCGCGTGACGCCCGCCCTGCGTGAGCGTGGCCGCGAGCTGCTGGCGGCGGTGGGGCTCACCGCCGCGATGGACCGAAGCCCTTCGCAGCTGTCGGGCGGCATGCAGCAGCGTGTGGCGATCGCCCGCGCACTGGTGCTGGAGCCCGCCCTGGTGCTGGCCGACGAGCCCACTGGAAACCTCGACACGGCCTCGTCGAACGAGGTGTTCGAACTCTTGCGCCGCATGCATGCGCAGGTGGGCACCTCGTTCCTGGTGGTGACGCACGACCCGCGGATGGCGGCGCGCTGCGACCGCATCATCGAGCTGATCGACGGCCGGGTGGCAAGCGACGTGCCGGTGACGGCCAGCACGCCAGCGCCCGATGGTCACGCTTCCGGCGGTCTGGCTTAACCTTCGCCTAACCGAGCCCTAACGCAGCGTTCACCGAGCCTCGTTATCTTGTGCGTCATGCGGAATGTTCCGCGCGACAGATCACACAAGAGGCTCGCGATGAAACTCAACCCCTTGAATGCCACCCTGGTGGCCGCTGGCGTGTTGGCCATGGGCTCGGCGGGAGCGTTTGGCCTGCCCCACTGGCTGAAGAAAGACCCACCCGCTGTGGTGGCCAGCACGCCGGTGGCGGTGGCGGCTGTGAGCGGCCCTATCGCCGCTGCGGCGGTCATGGCGCCGGTGGCGCCCATCCCGGCACAAGCCAGCGTGCCGAATTACCGCGCCATCTTTGCCCAGGCCGGCCCGGCCGTGGTGGGGGTCACCGTGTCGGGCATGCAGGCAGTCGCGAACACGCCGCAACAGGGCCTGCCGCCTGGCCTTGAGAACGACCCGTTCTTCCAGTTCTTCCGTGGCTTGCCGGGCATGCAGCCGCGTGGGCGTGGCGAGAGCCCCTCGCAGCCGTTTCGTGGCCAGGGCTCGGGCTTCATCATTGCCAGCGACGGGCTGATCCTCACCAACGCCCACGTGGTGCGCGACGCCAAGGAGGTGAGCGTCAAGCTGAGTGACCGACGCGAGTTCATGGCCAAGGTGCTGGGCAGCGACCCGGTGACCGACATTGCGGTGCTGCGCATCAACGCGAAAGACCTGCCCACCGTGCGCCTGGGCAACCCCAAGCAGCTCGAAGTGGGCGACCCGGTGATGGCGATTGGTGCACCCTTCGGTTTTGAGCAGACGGCCACACAAGGCATCGTCAGCGCCAAGGGCCGCTCGCTGCCCGGCGACTCGGTGGTGCCCTTCATCCAGACCGATGCGGCGGTGAACCCCGGCAACTCGGGTGGCCCGTTGTTTGACGGCAGCGGCTCGGTGGTGGGCATCAACGCGCAGATCTATTCGCAGTCGGGTGGCTACCAGGGTTTGTCGTTTGCCATTCCGATCGACGTGGCCTTGAAGGTGAAAGACCAGATCCTTGCCACCGGCAAGGCTTCGCATGGCCGCCTGGGCGTGACGGTGCAAGACGTGAACCAGTCGCTGGCCGAATCTTTCGGCATGGGCAAGCCCGACGGCGCGCTGATCGCCAGCGTGGCGCGCAACAGTGCCGCTGCCAAGGCGGGCTTGAAGCCGGGTGACGTGATCACCGAGGTGAACGGCGAAGCCATCGTGCGCTCGGGCTCACTCAGCAGCGTGATCGGCATGGCCAGCCCCGGTGAAAAGGTCAAGCTCAAGGTGTGGCGCGACCGCTCAACCATCGACGTCGAGGCCAAGCTGGGCGGCACCGACGAAGCGGCCCAGCAGGCCGCGGCCGACCAGCCTGCCGACCGCGCGGGCCAGTTGGGCTTGGCGCTGCGCCCGCTGACGCGCGAAGAGCGCCGCGAGGTGCAAAGCGAAGGTGGCTTGCTGGTCGAAAACGTGAGCGGGCCAGCGGCGCGCGCGGGCATTGAGCGGGGGGATGTGCTCATTGCCATCAACGGCCGGCCGGTCACATCGGTCGAGCAAGTGAAGAGCGTGATGGGCAACAAACCCAAGAGCGTGGCCTTGTTGGTCGAACGTGAAGGCGAACGTATCTTCGTGCCGGTGAATCTTGGCTGAGCTGGCGTAGGACAAGGCCGCGACCCGCATCAGCGCGGGAACACAGCACCCTGATTGCGCACCCAATGAGTTCCTTGAACTACCGACAGAGGAACACCATGACGAACGCATTCAAGATGAAGCTGATTCCCGCGCTGGCCTGCGCCGCGCTGATGGCCGCCAACGTGGCCTGGGCGCAGACCGACCCCACCTCACCGCCCCCCGGTGACGCGGCCAAGTCGGTGCTGGCCAGCGAGGCGGTGCCGCTGCCCGACACGCGCACGTCGGGTGACGTGAGCTACGTGACCGGTGGCATCCCTTATGAGCAGATCCCGGCCTTCAAGCAGGCGCGTGGCCAGTACTCGCTCAACGTGGAGATCTACGAAAAAGACGGCGCCAAGAACGGCTTTTCGGCAGACGCACAAGTGAAGCTGATCGACCGCAAGGGTGCCGTGGTGCTCGACGCCAAGACCGACGGCCCTTACCTGTGGGCCAAGGTGCCCCCGGGCCAGTACCGCTTGCAGACCACGCTGGCCGGCAAGACGAAGGAGCAGCGTGTGTCGGTGGGCAATGGCAAGCCGACACGCGCCATCGTCGTCTTCCCACAGGGCACGAGCGACAACTTCGGCGGCTGAGCGTCTTTCGCCAGGCCGGCTCGCCCACGCGGCCCTGCGGCGGCGTGTGACCAGTCTCTACAAATCGGTGCGCAGTGACCAGATTTCGGGGAACAGCACCACGTCGAGCATCTTGCGCAGGTAGCTCACGCCGCCGGTGCCACCGGTGCCTCGCTTGAAGCCGATCACGCGCTCGACCGTGGTGACGTGGCGAAAGCGCCAGAGGCGGAAGGCGTCTTCGAGGTCGGTGAGTTCTTCGCCCAGCTGGTACAGATCCCAGTGCTGTTTCGGGTCACGGTAGACGACCAGCCAGGCCTCTTCGACCTCGCGGCTCGCGGCGTAGGGCTGCGTCCAGTCGCGCTCGGTGTGGCTTGTCGGCATGGACAGGCCGCGCCGCGCGAGCAGGCGCAGGGCTTCGTCGTACAACGAAGGTGCGCGCCAAGCGGCTTCGACACGCGCCAGGATCTCGGGCCGGTGAGTGTGCGGCTTGAGCATGGCGGCGTTTTTGTTGCCGAGGCTGAACTCGATGCAACGGTATTGCCAGCTCTGGAACCCGCTGCTGTTGCTGAGGTAGGGGCGGATGGCAGAGTACTCGGGCGGGGTCATGGTGGCGAGCACGTCCCAGGCGTGCACCAGCTGCTCCATGATTTTGCTCACACGGGCGAGCATCTTGAAGGCGCTGCCCAGATCGTCATTCGCTACACGTTGAATGGCGGCGCCCAGCTCGTGAAGCATCAGCTTCATCCACAACTCGCTGGTTTGGTGCTGCACGATGAACAGCATCTCGTTGTGGTCGGGTGAGAGCGGAACCTGGGCGTTCAACACCTCGTCGAGGTGCAGGTAGTCGCCGTAGCTCATGTCCTTGGAGAAGTCGAGCTGGGCGCCATGATGCTGCCCCTCGCCCGGTGGGTACACCGGCCGATCCCCCGAGGGGATGCGGGCCGGCTTGGGAGCGGCCCGGCGCTCGACCCGCTCGCGGCCTGGCTTGCTGATGCTCATGTCACCGCCGAGCGCTGGTTGAAGCGAGGCTCGCGCCACTCACCACTGTGCAGCACTTGTGCCAGTTGCTCGACCGCGTCCCACACGTCGATGAAGCGGGTGTAGAGCGGGATGAAGCCGAAGCGCAGGATGTCGGGCGCGCGAAAGTCACCGATCACGCCACGTGCAATCAGCGCCTGCATGATCGGAAAGCCGGCACTGGGGTGGGCAAAGCTCACCTGGCTGCCGCGCTTTGCGCTGTCGCGCGGCGAAGCGAGTTGCAAACCGGCGCAGCGCGATTCAACCAGCTCGATGAAGAGTTCGGTGAGCGCGATCGACTTGCGGCGCAGCGCCGTCATGTCGGCGCCGAGCACGGTGTCGACACCACATTCGAGCGCGGCGAGCGAGAGCACCGGGGGTGTGCCGCAGAGGTAGCGCGTTATGCCCGCCGCCGGCCGGTAGTCGGGTGTGAATTCGAAGGGCGCCGCATGGCCCATCCAGCCCGAAAGCGGCTGCCAGAAGCGCTCTGCATGGCGCGGGTTGACCCACACGAAGGCAGGAGCGCCCGGGCCACCATTGAGGTACTTGTAGCCGCAGCCCACCGCAAAATCGGCGTGGCTGCCGCGCAGGTCAACCGGCAGGGCACCTGCGCTGTGCGCCAGGTCCCACACCGTCAAACCACCGGCAGCGTGGGCGGCCTGGGTGAGCGTGGCCATGTCGTGCAAGCGCCCGGTACGGTAGTTGACCTGCGTGAGCAGCAGCACGGCGAGTTCGGTGTTGAGGTGCTGTGCGATGTCGTCGGGCTCGACCAGCACCAGCCGCATGCCGTGCTCGCGCGCCAGGCTTTCGGCGATGTAGAGGTCGGTGGGGAAATTGCTGCGCTCCGAGACGATGCAGCGCCGCGCGGGCGCGTCGGCTTTGGCGATGCGCAGCGCAGCACTCAGCACCTTGAAGAGGTTGACCGAGGTGGAGTCGGCCACCACCAGCTCGTTGTCGCCCGCACCCACCAGCTTGGCGATCTTGTTGCCCACACGTTGTGGCAGGTCGATCCAGCCCGCCGTGTTCCAGCTGCGAATCAGGCCGTTACCCCATTCCTGCTGCACCACCTGCTGCACGCGCGCGGCCGTGTTGCGCGGCAAGACACCGAGTGAGTTGCCGTCGAGGTAGATCACACCTTCGGGCAGGTCGAACTGCTCGCGCAGCGGAGCCAGCGTGTCTTGCGCGTCGAGCGCGAGGCAGTCTTGTCGAGTCCGGGCAATCGGGGCAGTCATCAAAGTTCTCGCAGCACGGCGCGCACCGGTGAGGCGCAGGCCTGCATCAGTTTGAGGGGCAGGGCGATCAGCTCGTAGTCGCCGGGAGGCACGGCGTCGAGCACCAGGTTTTCGAGCACACGCAGATGGTGCTTCAACAACTGCTGGTGGCTGTCCAGGGTCTTGCTGTCGGCGGGGTCAACCGATTGGCTGTCGATGCCGACCAGTCGCACACCCTTGCTTGCGAGCCAGGTGAGGGTCTCGGGCGCGAAGGCGCTGAACTCGCTTGACCAGGCGCTGGGTGCGTGCTGGCAGCTGCGCACCAGCACGCGCGGCGGCAGGTCTTTGGCCGCGTGCGCCAGGTCAGCCACCTGGATCAGCCGCGCCGGGCCGATGGCATGGATCACGCGGCAAGGGCCGAGGTAGGGCGCGAGATCGACATCGCCGATGGCTGGCGCGCCATCGGCGTAGTGCAGTGGTGCGTCGGCATGGGCACCGATGTGCGGCGACATGGTGATGGCACTCAGGTTGACCGGGCAGCCGGGGCCGATGCGCGCCGTCCACTGCTGCGAATAGGCCTGGTCACCCGGGAACAGCGGCGAGTCGGGCGCAATGGGGGGCGAGATGTCCCACACACGTTTCATGGCTCACTCCTTGGCCCGCGTCGGGGCGCGCACCACGGTCACGCTGCAGTCGGACTGCGCGGTGACCTGGGTCGACACGCTGCCCAGGTAGCGGCGCAGGGTGCCGCTGCTGCGCGCGCCCATCACGATGTGGTCGACCTGGTTCTTGCGGGCGTAATCGATGATGGCGGTGGCCGCGTCGGGTGCCTCCAGCACATGGAAGGTCACACGGCCGGCTTGCGCCTCGGCGGGCAGCTTGAGCGATTGGATCAATGGCCGCGCCCAGTGTTTGAGCTGCACCAGCAGGTTGACGTGCTTGCTGCTGCCGTCGGGTTCCATCAGCTCGTCCATGCCGATGCGGTGGGTCTTCATCACCGCGAGGCAGGCCAGGCGGGCGCCGGGCTCGGTTTGCAGCAATCGCCCGACGGTGAGGCGCAGCGTCTCCAGCAGCTCGCGCTCGGCGTTGGCCACGTCCACCGCCACCATCAGGATGGGGCTGCGTGCCAGCTGGGAGGTGGCGCTGGCGCGGGCAGAAGGCTCGGCGCCCAGGGCCGAGAACCATCGACTCAAAACTTTCATCGTGCCGCTGCGCGTGCGCCGTGCAGCGCGTTCGGTCAGCACCACCTGGTCGGGGTGCTGCAGCTCGAAGGCGAGTTGGGCGCCGGTCTGCTGGCGTTTGTCGGGCAGCGGCTCCAGGGCCTGCAAGATGGTCTCTTGCAGCCAGGGTGGGCAGTCGGGCCGCAGCGTGATGGGCGGCACCGGGTCGCGGTACAGGCGCTCGCGCAGGCCGCGCACGCTGTCAGGCGAGCCGAAGGGGCGCTCGCCGGTGGTGAGGTGGTAGAGCATCACGCCGAGCGCGAACAGGTCGCTGCGCGGGTCGTTGCGCACAAACTGCACCTGCTCCGGTGACATGTAGGGCGCGGTGCCCATCGGCAGCTCGAACTCTTCGTCGAGCAGGTCGGGCAGGTGCTCGTGGCGCGAGAGGCCGAAGTCGACCAGCACCGCCTCGCCTGTCTCACGGAACATGATGTTGCTGGGTTTCACGTCGAGGTGAACCAGGTGCTGGCGGTGCAACTCGTGCAAGGCGGTGGCCACGCGTGTGCCGATGTGCACCACCTCGGCCACGGGCAGCGGGGCGTGGTCGAGCCGCTTGCGCAATGAGTCGCCGCCGATGCGTTCCATCACGATGTAGGGTTGGTGGGTGAAGTCGCCTTTGGCGATGAAGCGCGGCACATGCACGCCGGTGAGGCGCGGCAGAATCATTTGCTCGACCTCGAAGCCGACGATGCTCGCCGGGTCTTCGCCGCCGAGGATGCGCGGCACTTTCATGATGAGCGGCATCTCGGGTTCGGCGCTATCGAGCGCGCTCACCTGCCACAGCTGGGCCATGCCGCCCTGGTGCAGGTGTTTGTCGAGCCGAAACCCGTCGACCAACTGCCCGGCCTGCAGTGGGCGCAGCGGGTGCGTGACCGGTGCCGCCGCTTCGAAGGGTGCGGTGTTGTCGCCGGTGGTGCCGAGTTCAGCCGCCATCTTGCAGACGCTGCGCCAGGCGCAGCGGCAGCCCGGCGGCGCGCACCTTGGCCGCCGCGGTGTCGTGGTCGTAGGGAACGCGGTGGAAGGTGAGCTCGGCGCCGGCGGTGTCAAACATCGCGTAGCAGGCGGCCGGGTTGTGGTCACGTGGTTGACCCGCCGAGCCGGGGATCACCAGCCACTGCCGTTGCGGTGAGAGCGCAATGACCACCTCGGGAACGGGTGCGAACTCGCCCACTTTGCCGGTGCCGGCCAGGTGATAGAGACGCGGCTCATGCACATGGCCACAAAAGGTGATGCGGCAAGCGGTGGCATGCATGCTGCGCACCGCGTCGGCCCGCGCGTGGATGTAGGCCCATTCGGGTGGCGCGAAGGCGTTGGCGTGAACGAAGAGGCGGGTGTCGTCGATCACGGTGAGTGGCAGCGAGGCGAGAAAGTTGAGTTGCTCAGCGCTCAACTGCTCGTGCGTCCAGGCGACCACGGCGCGGGCGTCTTCCACCATGCTGGGCTGCGGGCCCATGACGGCCGCTGCGTCGTGGTTGCCCTTGATCGCAACCGCGCCCCGCGCCACGTGTTCGCGTACGCAGTCGACCACCCAGCCCGGGTCGGCGCCATAGCCCACGAAGTCGCCGAGAAAGGCGTGCCGCTCGGCACCCTGGGTTTGCGCGTGGGCCAACACGGCCTCGACCGCTTCTCGATTGGCATGCAAGTCAGTGACGAGGGCAAGTTTCATGGCGCCTCGGGCGAAGCCAGGTCAGCCGATGCGACCGAGCAGCAAAAATTCCATGAGCGCCTTCTGGGCATGCATCCGATTCTCCGCCTCGTCCCAGACGACGGATTGGGGCCCGTCAATCACCTCGGCCTCGACCTCTTCGCCCCGGTGCGCCGGCAGGCAGTGCATGAAGAGGGCGTCGGGCTGGGCGGCGGCCATCATCTCGCGGTCGACACACCAGTCGGCAAACGCCTTCTTGCGCTCGGCGTTTTCGGCCTCGAAGCCCATGCTGGTCCACACGTCGGTGGTGACAAGGTGGGCGCCGCGGCAGGCGTCGATTGGGTTCTTGAACACCTTCACGCAGGCGGTGTTGGAGACACCCGCCACGCGGGCGTCGATCTCATAACCCGTGGGCGTGCTGACGTGCAGGGTGAAGCCCAGGATGTCAGCCGCCTGCAACCAGGTGTTGGCCATGTTGTTGCCGTCGCCCACCCAGGCCACCACCTTGCCCTCGATCGAGCCTCGGTGCTCGATGAAGGTAAAGATGTCGGCCAGGATCTGGCAAGGGTGGTACTCGTTGGTCAGGCCATTGATCACCGGCACGCGCGAGTTGGCCGCAAAGCCCTCGATCTTGGTCTGCTCGTAGGTGCGGATCATCACCAGGT
Source organism: Rhizobacter sp. (assembly GCA_046598195.1). Taxonomy (GTDB): domain Bacteria; phylum Pseudomonadota; class Gammaproteobacteria; order Burkholderiales; family Burkholderiaceae_C; genus Rhizobacter. The sequence continues at coordinate 11,451 of JBKJJF010000156.1, forward strand.
CAACCATGCGGCTGATCACGCGCGCGCTGTCTTCAACCGGCTCGGAGCGGCCAAGCTGGCTGTCGCCGGTGGTGAGGTTCACGACAGAACCACCCATCTGGTACATGCCGGCCTCGAAGCTCACGCGGGTGCGGGTCGAGGCCTTCTCGAAGATCATCGCCAGCGTTCGATCGACCAGGGGCGTGTACTTCTCGTAGTTCTTGAAGCGCGTCTTGATGGTGCGGGTGCGCTCGAACAGGTAGGCGTATTCCTCGGCGCGAAGGTCCTTGAACTGCAGGTAGTGTTTGATGAGGCTCATGCCCGGCTTCATGAGTTGGGCTTCAGAAACTTCTTGATCAGCGGGCACAAGATGGCAACGATCTGCGCCGCTTCGTCTGCGCTCAGGATGAGCGGGGGCACCAGGCGGATCACGCGCTCGGCCGTCACGCTGAGCATCAAACCGGCCTCGGCCGCCTGGCCCAGCAGCTCGCCACACGGGCGGTCGAGCTCGATGCCGAGCATCAGGCCCATGCCACGCACCTCGACCACACCGGCCACGCCAGCGAGCTCGCGCTCCAGCCCGGCCTTGAGCGCGGCGCCCACGGTGGCAGCGTTCTCCAGCAGCTTGTCTTCTTCCATGATGCGAATGGTCTCGACCCCCGCACGCATGGCCAGCGGGTTGCCGCCGAAGGTGCTTCCATGGTTGCCCGGGCCCAATACCTTGGCTGCCTTGGGGCCGCAAACGATGGCCCCCACTGGCACGCCCGAGCCCAGGCCCTTGGCCAAGGGCATCACGTCGGGCAAGATGTCCGCCCACTGGTGGGCGAACCACTTGCCGGTTCGGCCCATGCCGCATTGCACCTCGTCGAGCATCAGGAGCCAGCCACGCTCGTCGCAAATGCGGCGCACGGCCTGCAGGTATTCGACCGTGCTGGGGTTGATGCCGCCCTCACCCTGGATGACCTCCAGGAACACGGCGACGACGTTCTTGTTGGTTTTGGCAACCGCCTCGATCGCCTCGACATCATTGAGCGGCACCCGCACGAAGCCTTCGACCAGTGGCCCGAAACCGGCTTGCACCTTGGGGTTGCCGGTGGCCGACAGCGTGGCGATCGAGCGGCCGTGAAACGCCTTTTCATAGACGATGATCTCGGGGCGGTCGATGCCCTTGTCGTGCCCGAACTTGCGCGCGATCTTGAGCGCGCCTTCGTTGGCTTCGAGGCCGGTGCTGCAAAAGAACACGTTCGTCAGGCCCGAGAGTTCGGTCAGCTTGGCGGCGAGTTTTTCTTGCAACGGCACCTGGTAGTAATTGCTGCTGTGGATCAGCTTGCTCACCTGGTCTTGCAGTGCCGGCACCAGCCGCGGGTGCGCGTGGCCGAGCGTGTTGACGGCAATGCCGCCCAGCCCGTCGAGGTACTTCTTGCCATCGGTGTCCCACAGCCAGCAGCCTCGGCCGTATGCAAGCGCCATCGGCAGGCGGCCGTAGGTGGGCATCACATGCGGTTCGGGGCTGGCAGGCAGTTTGTCGGGCGCATTCATGGCAGGGCTTCCTGAGTGAGGAAAAAGGCAGCGTTTGATTCTAAGGGTCGGTCCCGGAACGGCCGATATACGGGGATGGATCACGTTCTTGAATCCCCAGGCGATGCTGCGCTGCAGCACAGGCGCGGCACAATGGTCGCCGCAGCAGCGCGCAAATGCATGAGCCCGCCGGGCCGCCCCGAGGGCGAATACCGGAGTGCGCAGCAAGAAGGTACGTCAGTGAGCACACCAGCAGCCCCTCGCGAAGTCTTCATCCAAGGCATCACCAAGGATGGCAAGCCCTTTCGCCCCAGCGACTGGGCCGAGCGCCTGGCGGGCGCCATGTCGTGTTTCCGCCCCGGCGGCTCGGTGGGCGGCCCGGGGGCCTTCATCGGCTACTCGCCGTATTGCGTGCCACGGGTGATCAATGGCGTGAAGTGCGTGATCGTCAACGAAGCCCTGCGCGATGTCGAGCTCATGGCCTGGGACTTCGTGATGAGTTTCGCCCGCGACAACAACCTGCAGGTGGCTGACGCCTGCTTGCTGCCCGAGGCGCCCAAGAAGGCGCCATGAAAAAGGCCCGCAGTTGCGGGCCAGGGACATGAAAAAGGCCCGCAGTTGCGGGCCTTTTGCTTCGCTATCCGGGAACCTGAATCAGGCGGCGAGCGCCTTGACCTTGGCCGACAGGCGGCTCTTGTGGCGAGCGGCCTTGTTCTTGTGGAACAAACCCTTGTCGGCCACGGAATCGATCACGCTCTGAGCAGACTGGAACAGCTCGGTGGCTTTGGCCTTGTCGCCAGCGACAACGGCTTTCTGAACATTCTTGATGACGGTGCGGAACTTCGAACGCAGCGCGGTGTTGGCGGCGTTGAGTTTGACGTCTTGACGAACGCGCTTGAGCCCCGAGGCAATGCGAACCGTCTTTTTGACTTTGGAAGAAGTGGCCATGTTTGAACTGTACCCAAATAGAGCGAAGTCCACGAGTATAGCAGTGGACTTTGCACAGGCGCAAACCGGGTGCCAGGACGTGAGCAGGCGCTACCTATAATCCGCCCGCATCCGAGGTGGCATTTCCGCCTGTGCTTTTCGGCTCCTCCTTCATGAATTTGCTGCGCGCTGCGTCGATCGTCTCCGTGTTGACCCTGGCATCGCGCATCACCGGGCTGGTGCGCGAACTCATCATTGCCGCGCTCTTTGGCGCAGGCGCCTGGACCGACGCTTTCCAGGCCGCATTTCGCATCCCCAACATGCTGCGCCGGCTGTTCGCCGAGGGCGCGTTTTCGCAGGCCTTTGTGCCGCTGCTGGGCAACACCCGCGCGCGCGACGGCGACGAGGCTACCAAGCTGCTGATCAGTGCTGTGGCCACGGTGTTGTTCTGGGCGCTGCTGCTCACTTGCGTCATCGGCGTGCTGGTGGCGCCGGTGGTGGTCTGGCTGATGGCCTCCGGGCTGAAGGAGTTCGACGGCGCGGTGCTGATGACACGCTGGATGTTCCCCTACATCGGCTTCATCTCCTTGGTGGCCTTGTCGGCGGGCATCTTGAACACCTGGAAGCACTTTGCGGTGCCGGCAGCCTCGCCGGTGTTGCTCAACCTGTCGGTCATCGCCGCGGCTTGGTGGCTGTCGCCCTGGTTCAAGCGCTGGGGCATCGAGCCCATTTATTCGCTGGCGGCCGGCGTGATGCTGGGGGGGGTGTTGCAACTCGCGGTGCAGTTGCCGGCGCTCAGGCGAATCGGCGTGCTGCCGCGTATCGGCCTGACCTGGCCCAAGCTGCGTGAGGCCTGGTACCACCCGGGGGTGCACCTGGTGCTCAGGCAAATGGCGCCGGCGTTGTTGGGGGTGTCGGTGGCGCAACTCTCGCTGATGATCAACACCCACATTGCTTCGTATGTGGGGGTGGGCGCGGTGTCGTGGCTCACCTACGCCGACCGCTTGATGGAGTTCCCGACCGGCCTGCTTGGGGTGGCGTTGGGCGTGGTGTTGATCCCGCAACTCTCGGCCGCGCAGGGCAAGGGTGACAGCGCCGAGTACTCGGCCATGCTCGACTGGGGCCTGCGTCTGGTGATGCTGCTGGCGCTGCCGTGTGCCGTGGCCTTGCTGGTGTTTGCCCAGCCGCTGGTCGCGGTGCTGTACCAGCGCGGCGCCTTCACCGCAGTCGATGTGCTGCAAACCGAGCGCGCGCTGATGGCCTATGGCGTGGGCTTGCTGGGTCTGATCGCCATCAAGGTGCTGGCGCCGGGGTTTTATGCACGGCAAGACGTGCGCACGCCGGTAAAGATTGCCATCTCGGTGCTGGTGATGACGCAACTGTTCAATCTGGCGCTGGTGCCCTGGCTGGGTCATGCGGGCCTGGCGTTGTCGATCAGCCTGGGCGCCCTGATCAATTCCACCTGGCTTTTCATCGGCCTGCGCCGCTCGGGCGCTTACCGGCCGTCGCCGGGCTGGAGTGCTTTTGCGCTGCGTGTGCTGCTGGCCTGCACGGTGCTCGGCGGGTTTTTGGCCTGGGCCGCGCAGGCCGTGCCTTGGATTGCCATGCACACCCGCGATGCACAGCGTGTCGGCTTGATGGCGGCCTGTCTGGCCGTCGGGGGCGGGCTGTATTTCGGTACCTTGTTGGCATCGGGGCTGAAGTTCCGCCAGTTCATGCGACTCGGATAATCTTTGGCCATGCCCAGCCGCATGCAGTTTTCTGCGCCCACGCCGCTTGAATATTTCGCCACGCTGGTGGCCGAAGACGAGAGTCTGTCGCTGGTCGAAGCGGCGGTGGCCCTCGCGCAAGACGACGAGCCTCAGCTCGACACCCAGGCCGTGTTGTCCAAGATCGACAGCTTGGCCGACCGGCTGAAACGGCGTGTGCCGGCCGACGCCGGGGCACGCCAGCGCCTGCGCACGCTGAACCACTTCTTCTTTCAGGAGCTGGGGTTTGCGGGCAACGTCAACAACTACCACGACCCGGGCAACAGCCTCTTGAGCACGGTGCTCGAAACACGGCGCGGCATTCCCATCACGCTCGCCGTGCTCTACATCGAGCTGGCCACCCAGATCGGGCTGACAGCGCGGGGTGTGTCCTTTCCAGGGCACTTTCTGGTCAAGTTGAAATTGTCGGAAGGCGAGCTGGTGATCGACCCCTTCACCGGCCAGTCGCTGTCGCACGAGCAACTGGACGAGTTGCTCACGCCCTACCGCCGCAGCCAGGGCCTGACGGGCGACTTCGACGTGCCGCTGGGGCTCTTCTTGCAAGCCGCGCCGGCGCGCGACGTGCTGGCACGCATGCTGCGCAACCTGAAAGAGATCCACCGCGCGGCTTCCGACGGGCCGCGCCAACTGGCAGTGCTGAACCGGTTGGTGATCCTGCTGCCCCAAGCTTGGGAGGAGCGGCGTGACCGCGGCCTGGTGCAGGCCGAGCTGGGGGCGCTGGAGGCCGCTGCGCTCGACCTGGCCGATTACCTCTCTCACGCGCCGCAGGCCAGCGACCGGGTCACCATCGGCGAGCGACTGCTGGCACTGCGTGACCACGGTTCGGGGCACTTTCATTGAGCTGTATGTTTGGCCAGCACCCCATTCGCTGCCCTTAGAATTTGTGCCTTCGTGAGAGCCGCCCTCGCGGCCTGCGCCACCCTTGCGAGCTTTGATGCAACTCACACCCGCCCAACGACAAACCCTCTCTTGGCTCCTGATCGCCCTGGCCGGCGTGCTGCTGGTGTGGCTGTTGTCGCCGGTGCTGACACCCTTCTTGATTGCCGGCGTGCTCGCCTACATGCTGCTGCCGCCGGTCGAGCGCCTCGTCAAGCGGCGTGTGCCGCGTGTGCTGGCTGTCACCTTGGTCGAGGTGCTGGCCTTCGTGATCATGCTGGCGGTGCTGCTGCTGATCGTGCCCATCATCTCGAAAGAGTTGCCACTGTTGCGCGAGCAGCTGCCGCTGTTGGCTGACAAGCTGAACAAAACGGTGTCGCCCTGGCTCGCGCAGTTTGGCATCACCGTGGCGCTCGACGGCGCGAGCATCAAAGCTTTTGTCGTCAAGTACCTGGGCGCGAATGTCGAAGACGGCCTGGCCGCCGCCCTCAGCTCGGCGCGCATTGGCGGCAGCTTCGTGCTGGCGTTGATTGGCAACGCGGTGCTGATCCCGGCGGTGCTGTTCTACCTGTTGATGGACTGGCCGCAGCTGTCGAAGCGTGCGCACAACCTGATACCGCCGCGCCTGCGCAGCCGGGTCAACAGCTTCCTCAACGAGAGCGACACCATGCTCGGCCAATACCTGCGTGGCCAGCTGCTGGTGATGGTGATCTTGGCGGTGTATTACAGCGTGGGCCTGGCCTTGTTCGGCTTTGATCTCGCGGTGCCAGTGGGTGTGTTCACCGGCCTGGCGGTGTTCATTCCTTACCTCGGGTTTGGTTTGGGCATGGTGTTGGCGCTGTTGGCCGGTGTGCTGCAGTTCGCGAGCTGGTATGGGCTGGTGGCGGTGGCGGTGGTGTACGGCTTTGGGCAGGTGCTGGAGAGTTTTTTCCTCACGCCGCGCCTGGTCGGTGAGCGCATCGGCATCAACCCGCTGACAGTGATCTTTGCATTGCTGGCCTTTGGTCACCTGGCCGGCTTTGTGGGCGTGCTGATCGCCTTGCCGGTGTGCGCCGTGATGGTGGTGGCCGCGGGTCGACTGCACAAGCTGTACGTCGAGAGCAAGCTGTACCACGGATGAGACAGATCCCCCTGGCCATCGGCAACGAGCCCCTGCGCTCGCTCGAGAGCTTCGTTGCCGGCCCCAATGCGCCGGCGGTGGCTCACTTGCGCGGTGTGATCCAGCAGGCCGCACCGGTTTACCTGTGGGGCCCGTCGGGTGTGGGCAAGACGCATCTGCTGCATGCCTTGGCCAGCCATGTGCAGCAGCTGGGTGGGCGCGCCAGTTGGTTCAGCGCTTCCGAGCCGGCACCGTGGCAGTTTGAAGAAACCGACATGCTGATCGTGTTCGACGATTGCGACCGCTTCGACCAGGCCCAGCAGCACGCCGCTTTTGCACTCTTTGTCGAAGCCACCACCCACGGCATCCCGGTGGCGGCCGCGGGCCATGTGCCGCCGGTCGATCTGCCCTTGCGCGACGACCTGCGCAGCCGCCTCGGCTGGGGCCACGTGTTCGCGCTGTCGCCGCTGGCCGAGCCCGAAGCCCGCGCCGCGCTGCGCCGTGAGGCCGACCGCCGCGGCTTGTTTTTGTCTGACGATGTGATGGACTACCTGCTGACCCGCTTTGCGCGCGACCTCAAGCACCTGATGTCGGTGCTCGACCGGCTCGACGAATTTGCCCTCGTGCACAAGCGCGCGATCACGGTGCCCTTGCTCAAGCTGATGCTGGCGGAAGAGAAGGGCGCATGAGGCAATGTCTATTGGCGTGGCGGGCCGAGCGCCGGGCCGCTCCCAAGCCGGCCCGTATTCCCCCGGGGGATCGTGAGCGGTACTCCGCGAACGAGGGGTCGTCATGAACCTATGCCTTTTCGACCTCGACGACACTTTGTTGCCACTCGACTCCGACCATGCCTGGGGACAATTCGTCGTGCGCCAGGGCTGGGTTGACGCCGCCGAGTTCGCGCGCCACAACGATCTGTTCTACGAGCAGTACAAAGCCGGCACGCTCGACATCCATGCCTACATCGAGTTCGCCACCCGACCTTGGCGCGACAGGCCGGCGGGCGAAATGCAGGCGGCCCACGCCCGTTTCATGCAAGAGGTCATCACGCCCTTGCATCCGGCAGCCGAAAGCCTGGTGCGCCACCACCAGGCCCAGGGCGACCTGGTGGCCATCGTCACGGCCACCAATGAGTTCGTCACCGCACCCATCGCACAGGCCTTCGGCGTGCGCCATCTGCTGGCCGTCCAGCTCGAAAAGTGCCCGGCAGGTAACATCACGGGCCGAATTGATGGGATCCCGTCGTTTCGAGAAGGTAAGACGGTGCGCACCCAGCAGTGGCTGGAAAGCCTGGGCCACCGGCTGCAGGACTTCGAGCGCATCAGTGTCTACAGCGATTCGGCAAACGATCTGCCCCTGCTCGAACTGGCAAGCGACCCCGTGGCAACCAACCCCTCTGCTCCGCTCGAAGCGATTGCCCGCGAGCGGGGCTGGCGCATTCTTCAGCTGTTCACCTGATGATCAAAAAGTTCATAAACAAACTGCTGGGCAAGACCAGCACCGACAAGCCGGCCATCCCCAAAGGCAAGCGTGTCGAGGTATCGCTCGCCGAGCACAACATCGACCTCAAGCTGGTCGATGAAAACGCCATCCGCGTCGTCAAGACCCTGGCCGACGCCGGCTACGAGGCCTATATCGTGGGGGGCGCGGTGCGTGACCTGCTGGTGGGCCTGCGCCCCAAAGACTTCGACGTCGCCACCAACGCGACGCCCGAGCAAGTCAAGGGCCTGTTCCGCCGCGCCTTCATCATCGGCCGGCGCTTTCGCATCGTGCACGTGGTGTACGGGCGGGGGCGCGAGCATGAAGTGATCGAGGTCTCGACCTTCCGCGCCGTGATGGACTCGGCCGCTGCCGACCAGGTGGCCGGCAATGAAAAGACGTCCAAGAGTGAGCTCGCTGGCAAGACCCATGTGGTCGACGCGGCCGGCCGTGTGCTGCGCGACAACGTCTGGGGCCCGCAGATCGAAGACGCGGCCCGGCGCGACTTCACCGTCAACGCGATGTACTACGACCCGCAGAAGCAGATCGTGGTCGATTACCACGGTGGCATCAAAGACGCCAAGAAGAAGGTGCTGCGCATGATCGGCGTCCCGGTCACGCGCTACCGCGAAGACCCGGTGCGCATCATCCGCGTGATCCGTTTTGCGGCCAAGCTGGGCTTCACGATCGACCCGAAGACACGTTCGCCGATCCAGGAGATGGCTGCGCTGTTGGAGAGCGTGCCCGCTTCGCGCACCTTCGACGAAATGATCAAGTTGCTGCAAACCGGCCACGCGCTCTCCAGCATTGAAGAGCTGCGCAAGCAGGGCTTGGTGGGTGCGCGCACCGGCGTGTTCCCCATCCTCGATGTGGTGCTTGACGACGCCAAGAAGCACCCCGAGCGCGCCAAGTTTGTGCAGCTTGCGTTGGCCGACACCGACCGCCGTGTTGGCGAAGGCAAGCCGGTGGCGCCAAGCTTCATGCTGGCTTGCATGCTGTGGCACGACGTGCTCGACGGCTGGGGCAAGCTCAAGAAACGCGGTGAAGCGCCATTCTCGGCGTTGCAGCAAGCGGTCGATTCGGTGTTCGATGCGCGCATTGGCGACATCTCCGGCCGCGGCAAGCTGGGCGCTGACATGCGCGAGATCTGGCTGATGCAAACGCGCTTCGAACGCCGCACCGGGCAGGGCCCCTTGACCCTGGTGGAGCAGCCACGTTTCCGTGCCGGCTTCGACTTTCTGCGCTTGCGCGCCGATGCCGGCGAGATCGACGCCGAGCTGGGCGAGTGGTGGGAAACCTTCTCCCTGGCCGATGAGCACAAGCGCTCCAGCATGCTGGAGCAGGCTCGTTCGCACGACGCATCACGTCGCCGCACACCCGCAGCGGCGCATGCCGCCGAGCCGGCCGAAGCCGCCGAAGAGAGTGGCAGCAGTGATGCACCTCGAAAGCGCCGCCGCCGCCGCCGCAAACCGGGTGGTGCCGACACCGACGCCGGCGCCTCGTCGAGCGATCCACAGTAAGCCGGTGATGGCCGAGGTGCCCGTGCTGGCCTACGTGGGGCTGGGCGCCAACCTTGGCGACACGGCCGCGGCGCTGAAAAGCGCGCTGCAGGCCTTGAGCACGCTGCCGGGCACGCAGTTGCAGTGCGCTTCGTCGTTCTACCGCACGGCGCCCGTCGACGCGCAGGGCCCCGACTACCTGAACGTGGTGGCCGCGTTGCAGACCACGCTCGCACCCGTTGACTTGCTGGCGCACCTGCAGCGCATTGAGCAGGCCGGCGGGCGCGAGCGGCCCTACCAAAATGCCCCGCGCACGCTCGATCTCGACCTGCTGCTGTATGGTGAGGCGCGCTTTGCTTCCAGCGCGCTCACCGTGCCTCACCCGCGCCTGCATGAGCGCGCGTTTGTGCTGGTGCCGCTGGCCGAGATCGCGCTGGCCGAGCTGGTGATTCCCGGACGAGGCGCGCTTCAGGAGTTGCTGGCCCGTGTGGCCGATCAAGCTATTCACAAACTGGAGACACCATGATTCATGCATTCGAACGTGCCGATCCCGAGTCGCTTGGCTTCAGCCGGGCCGGGCTCAACCGCCTGAGCGCCGCACTGAGCGAGCAGATCGACAAACAGCGCTTGCCAGGCGTGGTGGCCCTGGTGGTGCGGCGCGGCAAGCTGGCCTACTTTGAGGCGCTGGGCCAGCGTGACCCGGTGAGCGGAGACGCCATGCGGCCTGACAGCCTCTTTCGCATCTACTCAATGACCAAGCCGGTGGTGTCGGTCGCCGCGATGATGTTGTTTGACGAAGGGCGCTTGTTTCTGTCTGACCCGGTGGCGAAGTACCTGCCTGAGTTCAAGAACACGCCGGTCGGTGCGGTGCGTGAAGACGGTGTGATTGACCACGTGCCCGCGACGCACCCCATGACGGTGCAAGACCTGTTACGCCACACCTCCGGCCTCACCTATGAAATCTTGGCCGATGCGCCGATTCGCAGGCTCTACGCCCGCGCCAAGATTTACCGCCGCGACTGGACCAACGAAGACTTCTCCAAGGCCCTGGCCACGCTGCCGCTGATGTACCAGCCCGGTACGGTGTGGGACTACAGCCGTGCCACCGACGTGCTGGGCCGCCTGGTCGAGGTGGTGTCGGGCCAGCCGTTGCGCGACTTCTTTCAAACACGCATCTTTGCCCCGTTGGGCATGGTCGACACCGGCTTTCATGTGCCGGCCTCGCAGCTGCACCGCCTGGCCGAACCGTTTGCCCAAGACCCCGACAGCGGCGCCGAGGTCAAGGTGCTCGACGTGCGCGAGCCGGTGGCCATGGACATGGGCGGCGGCGGCCTCGTCTCCACCGCGGCCGACTACGCCCGCTTCTGCCAGATGATGCTCAACGGCGGCCAGCTCGACGGCCACCGCCTGCTCAGCCGCAAAACGGTGGAGCTGATGACCAGCGACCATTTGGATGGGCTGCCCAGCATGAGCGATCTGCTGCCTGCCGGCCACGGCTTTGGCCTGGGATTTGCTGTGCGTCTGCAGACTGGCATTGCACCGGTGGCGGGCTCCGAGGGCCTGTACTTCTGGGGTGGCATGGCTGGCACCACCTTCTTCATCGACCCGAAAGAAGACCTGTACGCGGTGCTGATGGTGCAGGCGCCGGGCCAGCGCGACGAAGTGCGCGCACTGTTTCGCAACCTGGTTTACGCGGCCATTGGTGACTGAGCAAGTTGACACCGATGCCACCCAGTCTGGAACGTTTTCGCCACATCGCCATCGAGGGCCCGATCGGGGCGGGCAAGAGTTCGCTTGCGCGCCGCCTGGCCACGCACCTTGGCGCCGAGCTGATGCTCGAACGCGCCGACGAAAACCCGTACCTGGAGCGCTTCTATTCCGATGCCGCAGGTTATGCCTTTCAGACCCAGGTGTTCTTCCTGTTCCAACGCATGCGCCAGGTGCGCGAACTGGCGCAACCGGGCATGTTTTCACAGGCTGTGGTGAGCGATTTCATGTTGGACAAAGACGCCTTGTTTGCCCGCATGAACCTCAGCGACGAGGAGTACCACCTCTACAGCCAGATGTACGCCCAGGTGTCGCAGCAGCTGCCCAAGCCCGACTTGGTGATCTGGCTGCAAGCCACACCGGCGACGCTGGCGCAGCGCATCCGCCAGCGTGGCATCCCGATGGAGCAGCACATCGAGCCGGGTTACCTGCAGCAACTGTGTGATGCCTACGCGGGGTTCTTCCAGGGCTTTGATGCCGCGCCGCTGATGGTGGTCAACAGCGAACACTTCAACCCGGTCGAGCGCACGCAGGACTTCAATGCCCTGGTCAACGCCCTGGCGGTCTTCGAGGGCCGGCGTGCGGTGTTCGACCTGTCGCCCGAGCAGCCGGGCTGACACCCGGCGCTACACTCCCGCCTTGTCGTTGTGACGCATCCGTGACAGAGCGGCACCAAGCCGCCATCACCCTGCAATCCCCTGGAGGACTCACCATGCTGTTTGGCAAGCTGTTGCCGCGAGAAGGTAATTTTTTCGAGCTTTTCAACCAGCATGCGGCCTTCATCGTTGAAGCGGCTCGCGCCTTCATCGCGATGATCGAAAACTACGCCGACCTCGATTTGCGCGAGAAATACGCCAACGAAGTGGTGGCCGCTGAGCGCGCCGCCGACAAGATCACGGCCGAAGTCAACCGCCTGCTGCACAAGACCTTCATCACGCCGATCGACCGTGAGCAGATTCATGGGCTGATCAACGCCATGGACGACATCGTCGACCTGCTGCAAGACGCTACCGAAACCATGCAGCTCTACGACGTGCGCGCCATGACCGAAGAGGTGCTGCGCCTGGGCGACCTGAGCGCCAAATGTTGCGAGCGTGTGCAGCATGCGGTGTCGCTGCTGCCCAAGCTCAACCACAGCGATGCCGCTGAAGCCGCCATCAAGACCTGTGAAGAAATCGACAAGCTTGAGTCTGACGCCGACCGCGTGATGCGCTCGGCCATGTCGAAGCTGTTTCGTGAAGAGACCGATGTGCGCGAGCTGATCAAGCTCAAGGCGATCTACGAGCAGCTCGAATCCATCTCCGACCGTTGCGAAGACGTGGCGAATCTCATCGAGGGCGTTGTCCTCGAGAACTCCTGACACGCGGGCGGGTTTTCGCATGCAAACGATCCAGGTAGCGTTCTGGGTGGTGGTGATGCTGGTCGTGCTGGCGCTGGCGTTCGATTTCATGAACGGCTTTCACGATGCGGCCAACTCCATTGCCACCGTGGTCTCGACCGGCGTGCTCAAGCCGCAGCAGGCGGTGTTGTTCGCCGCCTTTTTCAACGTGCTGGCGGTTCTGGTGTTCCAGCTCAGCGTGGCAGCCACAGTGGGCAAGGGCATCGTGCAACCGGGGGTCGTTGACCACCATGTGGTGTTCGGCGCACTGATCGGTGCCATCACCTGGAACCTGATCACCTGGTGGTACGGCATCCCGTCGAGCTCGTCACACGCGCTGATCGGCGGCATTTGCGGCGCGGTCATCTCCAAGGCGGGCGTGGGCGCGCTGGTGGGCAGTGGGGTGCTCAAGGTGGTGGCCTTCATCTTCGTGTCGCCGCTGTTGGGCTTCACGCTCGGCTCTTTGCTGATGGTGGTGGTGGCCTGGGTTTGCCGGCGAAGCTCGCCGCTGCGAGTGGACAACTGGTTTCGCCGTCTGCAGCTCGTGTCAGCCGGGCTGTACAGCCTGGGCCACGGTGGCAACGATGCGCAGAAAACCATCGGCATCATCTGGATGCTGCTGATCGCCACCGGCTACACGGCTGCGAGCGACAAGCTGCCACCCACCTGGGTCATCTGGAGTTGTTACCTCGCCATTGGCTTTGGGACCATGTTCGGTGGCTGGCGCATCGTCAAGACCATGGGGCAGAAGATCACCAAGCTCAAGCCGGTCGGTGGCTTCTGCGCCGAGACGGGTGGGGCGATGACGCTGTTCCTGGCCACCGCCATGGGCGTGCCGGTGTCGACCACCCACACCATCACCGGTGCCATCGTCGGCGTGGGTTCGGTGCGGCGGGCCTCCGCCGTGCGCTGGGGTGTGGCGGGCAACATCGTGTGGGCCTGGGTCTTCACCATCCCCGCCTCAGCCTTTGTGGCTGGCATCTTCTACTGGGTCAGCTTCTCCATCTTTGCTTGAGCCGGTTGGCTCACTGGCTGATCTTGCGGCCCTCTTCGACCTGATATTCGAAGTAACGTTGGCCGCTGAAGGCGATGGTCGACATCAACACCGTCGCGCCCAACAGCAGAGACAGCACCAGGGCAAAGACCACTCCCCAGCCCGACTGGTGGGCCCGGCCTCCAGGGTTGAAACGAGCGTTCCACTTCTCGTCCGGCGTCACGCCGTAGACGATGGCGGCCAGCATGGCGGCCGCGAGCGCGAAGCCCAGCAGCGGCACCAGCAACCAGGCGAGTTGGTCGTCTTGCCCTAACATCCGCACCCGCTGCACGCCGTAGGCACCGACCAAGGTCGGCAGCCACCACAACCAGCCCCAGATGTCGCGCAACCCATAGAGGTAGAAACGATGCAGGCCCAGGCCGCCACCGATCAAGGCAACCCAGGCCGCCATTGTTTTTGACTTGTAGCCGCTCATGAACCGTCTTCCGGCGCCGTGGTGTCGCCGGTGCCCATAGCGCGCTGCATGATGACCACGTCGCGCCAGGCGCCGAACTTCCAGCCGCTGGCCTTCAACAGCCCGGTGTGCTCGAAGCCCAGGCTGCGGTGCACGCCGATTGAGCCGGCGTTGGCCGAATCGCCGATCACCGCCAGCATCTGCCGCGCGCCCTGCGCTTCGCACAACTTCAGCAACTCGGCCAGCAGCAGCTTGCCCAGGCCCTGGCCGCGTGCGGCATCAGCCAGGTAGATCGAGTTTTCCAGGCAAAAACGGTAGGCAGGCCGCGGGCGAAAGTGGTTGGCATAGGCGTAGCCCAGCACCTGGCCGTTGCGTTCGGCTACCAGCCAGGGCAGGCCTTTGCCCAACACGTCGTCGCGACGGCGGGTCATCTCAGCCAGGTCTGGCGCCTCCAGTTCGAAGGTGCCGGTGCCGTTCAGCACGTTCCATTCATAGATCGCGGTGATCTGCGGCAGGTCGGCGGCGGTGCTGGGGCGAATCAGGGGAGGGTTCATGTTTGTGCGTGACGGTGTCGCTTGAGTTTATAATGCGCGGTTTCGATGACGGCTGGTTGTGAGACCGGCGTATCTACGACATCGAGCCCTCTGGCAGGGGCCGGCGGACAAACCGCGACTCTTGCCTTTTTGCTCTGCTCGCCCTGAGTGTCTCCTGGTGCGGTGCACGGTTTCAAGATTTCCAAGGAAACAACATGGTCGTGATCCGACTCGCACGTGGTGGCGCCAAGAAGCGTCCGTTCTACAACATCGTGGTTGCCGATTCGCGCAACCGCCGTGACGGCCGCTTCATCGAGCGCGTCGGCTTTTACAACCCGGTGGCATCGGGCGCCGAGCAGCCGCTGCGCGTGGCCTTCGACCGCGTTGACTTCTGGGCCGGCAACGGTGCCCAGCTGTCGCCCACGGTGGCTCGCCTGGTGGCACAAGCCAAGGCTGTGGCCTGACATCGACCGTGGCCGTGACGCCCTCGGCTGCCGGCTCAACTGAGCCGGCTTTCCCCGAGGACGCAATTGAAGTCGGCCGCGTCGTTGACGCCTGGGGCATAAAAGGCTGGATCAAGGTTCAGCCTTTTGCATCCGATCCCCAGGCCTTGTTTTCTTCCAAGCGCTGGTTCGTCAAGCCGCCCGAAGAAGCAGACATCAGACAGTTCGGCACCAAGCCGGCTGCCTCTTTTCCACGCCTGCTGAAGGTTACCGAAGCCAAAGAACATGGCGACGGGGTGGTGGCTCAGGTGCAAGAGGTCGGCGACCGCACGGCCGCCGAGGCCTTGCGTGGCGCCCGCCTTTTTGTGGGCCGCTCCAACTTCCCTACAGCCGATGCTGACGAGTACTACTGGGTTGATTTGATCGGCCTGTCGGTGCTCAACCGGCAAGGTGAGGCCCTGGGCACCGTGATTGGTTTGCTCGACACCGGCCCGCACAGCGTGCTGCGCATTCAGAGCGCCGAGGCGCAGGCTGAAGAGCGGTTGGTGCCCTTTGTCGCCGCCTATGTCGATGATGTGAATTTGGCCGAAAAGCGCATCACCGTCGATTGGGGTCTGGACTACTGATCCGGCGCTGGCTCCATGCGCTTTGACGTCATCACTCTGTTTCCTGAACTGTTTGCGCCGCATCTGACGCAAGGCATCACCCGGCGCGCGTTCGAATCGGGCCAGGTCGACGTGAAGCTTTGGCCCTTGCGCGACTTTGCCGACAACGCCTACCGCCGTGTCGATGACCGCCCCTACGGCGGAGGCCCTGGCATGGTGATGCTGGTTGAGCCGCTGGAGCGCGCGTTGCAGGCCATTCGCGCCGCTCGCCATGACGCTGCACCTGTGATCCATTTCACGCCCACTGGCCGGCGCATCGACCAGGCGCTGGTGACCGAGTTTGCGCAGGGCTCCGGTGGCGTGCTGCTGTGTGGGCGCTACGAAGGCATCGACCAGCGCTTCATTGACCGCCACGTCGACGTGGAACTGAGCCTCGGAGACTTTGTGCTCTCTGGCGGCGAGTTGCCGGCGTTGGCCCTGATGGACGGTGTTGCCCGCCTGCAAGACGGTGTGCTGGGTGACACCCAGTCGCACCAGCAAGACAGCTTTTCTGACGGCCTGCTCGATTGCCCGCATTTCAGCCGCCCCGAGGTGTTGAACAACCCCGACGGCGAGATTGCCGTGCCGCCGGTGCTGCTGTCGGGTCACCATGCCGACATCGCCCGCTGGCGGCGGGAGCAATCCCTGGCCCTGACGGCCAGACGCCGCCCCGACCTGATCGAGGTGCTGCGTGCCCGTGGCGGGCTGAGCAACGCCGACGAGAAATACCTGCTCTCTCTCGGGCTATAATCAGAGGCTTTTCGATCCTCTGCCCCGGAGCGGCTTTGTCCACGGACACGGCCCACCTCAAATCAACATCCGCGCTGGCACGATCACAAGGAGAAAGCCCGTGAACCTGATCCAAACCCTTGAGCAAGAAGAAATTGCTCGCCTCAACAAGACCATTCCTGCGTTCGCCCCTGGCGACACGGTGATCGTCAGCGTCAATGTGGTCGAAGGCACGCGCAAGCGTGTCCAGGCTTACGAAGGCGTCGTGATTGCCAAGCGCAACCGCAGTCTCAACTCCAGCTTCATCGTCCGCAAGATTTCCAGCGGCGAAGGTGTTGAGCGTACGTTCCAGCTGTACAGCCCGCTGATCTCGAACATCGAAGTCAAGCGCCGCGGCGATGTGCGCCGTGCCAAGCTGTACTACCTGCGTGACCGTTCGGGCAAGTCGGCTCGAATCAAAGAGAAGCTGGCCTGACCTTCAACGTCAGCTGCCACCTCCGAAAGCCGCCTCACCAGGCGGCTTTTTCGTTTCCAATGTGGCCATGGCCCTGAGTTTCGATCCCCACACCTTGCCCGTTTTAGCCATCGACGATCACCTGCCAGCGGTGGGCTGGGAGGCGTTGCAAGTGGGCGCTTTGCGCCGACGCTTCGGGCTGCCGCCGGTGTGGTCACCCGAGATTGCCGCAGAGCCGCAATTCTCCGAGCGCCGGGCCACTCATGCGTCGGTGTTGGTGCCTCTGGTGCAGCGCGCCGCAGGGCTGACCGTGTTGCTCACGCAGCGCACCGACCACCTCACCGACCACCCGGGCCAGGTGAGTTTTCCGGGTGGCCGTGCGGAGCCCGAAGACGCTGATGCCGTGGCCACGGCCTTGCGCGAAGCCGAAGAAGAGATCGGCCTGGCTTCGACCCATGTCGATGTGATTGGCCAGATGCCCACCTACACCACCGGCACGGGTTTCATCGTCACGCCGGTGGTCGCTGCGGTGCGCCCCGATTTCAGCCTGCGCCTCGATCCGTTTGAAGTGGCCGAGGCGTTCGAGGTACCACTCGCGTTCTTGATGAACCCGGCCAACCACCGCTGGCACCGCGTCGAGTTTGCCGGGGGGCAGCGCGAGTTCCTCTCCATGCCCTGGATGGGTGTGGACGCTGCCGGCCAGCCGCGCCGCTACTTCGTCTGGGGCGCCACGGCGGCCATGCTGCGCAATCTCTACCGTTTTCTGGCCGCTTGAAAACCCGCGTTTATCATCGCGGCACATGAGCTTTTTTGCCGTCTTGTTCGCGCTGCTGGTCGAGCAGCTCAAGCCCCTGCCTCGCAGCAACTTCGTCCACGACGCCCTCACGGGCTGGATGCGCTGGACGGGCCGCAACTTCGACGCCGGCCGCGACCACCACGCCTGGGTGGTGTGGGGTGTCACGGCGCTGGTGCCGGCCTTGGTGTCCTGGGCAATCTACCTTGCGATCGCGCACTTCAACCTGCTGGCGGCGCTGGCGTGGAACGTGGCCGTGCTCTACGTGAGCATGGGTTTTCGCCAGTTCAGCCACTACTTCACCGACATCCGCGACGCATTGCAGCGCGGCGATGAAGCCACTGCGCGCACCTTGCTCGCCGAGTGGCGCCACCTCGATGCGAGTGAGTTGCCGCGCACCGAGCTGCTGCGCCATGTGATCGAACATTCGCTGCTCGCCGCGCACCGCCATGTGTTTGGTGTGTTCTTCTGGTTCGTGGTGCTGTCGACGCTGGGGCTTGGCCCCGCAGGTGCCGTGCTGTACCGCATGGCCGAGTTCGCGAGCCGCTACTGGGCTTTCAAGAGCCGCATCGTGGGCGTGCCGAGCAACGAGCGCCTGCTGGCCTTGTCGCAGCGCCTGTTCAGCCTGATCGACCACCTGCCGGCGCGGCTGACGGCCTTTGGCTTTGCAGTGGTGGGCAACTTCGAGGAGGCCGTGACCTGCTGGCGGCGTGATGCCGGCCTGTGGAAACACGCCAACGAAGGCATCATTCTGGCCGCTGCGGCGGGAGCGGTGGGCGTTCAGCTGGGTGGCAGCGCTGCGCCCGGTGTGACGCCGGATCGCTCGAAGACCTTCGACAGCGGCATTGCCGATGAAACGGTGGGCGCCGAAGGGTCAACGCCGGGCGCTTTGCCGCAGCTGGATCACCTGCGCAGCATCGTCGGCTTGGTCTGGCGCTCGGTGGTGTTGTGGATGCTGCTCTTGGCGCTGCTGTCGCTGGCCAATTTGATCGGCTAATGTCTGCTCTGGGACAGCTCGGCAAATATCTCGGTGTAGATGCGATAACGCGGCTCGGTGATCTCGCGGCGCTCCAGCGCCGCGCGCACACCGCAGCCCGGCTCATGCAAGTGGGTGCAGTTGTAGAACTTGCACAGCTTGGAGGCGTCGTCCAGGTCGGGCATCAGGCGCGGCAGCTCTTGCGCCGTGATCTGCCTCAGGCCGAACTCCTGGAAACCGGGTGAGTCGATCAGGCCGGTGCTGCGCGCGGCGTCCAACCAGTACCACTGTGTCGTGGTGGTCGTGTGTTTGCCCGAGTTCAGGGCCTGAGAAATTTCACCCACTTGCGCCTTGGCATCGGGCGCCAGCAGGTTGATAAGCGTGCTCTTGCCGGTGCCGCTGGGGCCTAGCACGAGGGTGGATTTGCCGGCGAGCAGCGAGTTCAGTTGCTGCCGAGCCTCGTCGGGCCGCGCTTTCAGCGCCACCTCTTGCACGTCATAGCCCATCGCGGTGTAGGGCTTGAGGCGCTCGCGTGCGGTGGTGATCTGCGGCAGGTCGGCTTTGTTGAGCAGGATGCGTGCGGCGATGCCTGCACTTTCGGCTGCCATCAGCGCACGGGCCAGCTGCGATTCGCTGAACACCGGTTCGCTCGCCACCATCACCAGGATCTGGTCGAGGTTGGCGGCGAAAGACTTGGTCTTCCATTCGTCTTGGCGAAACAGCAGGTTGCGCCGTGGCTCCACATGCTCAATCACACCTTCGTCGCCGGTGGGTTGCCAGCGCACTCTGTCACCCACCACACAGTCGCTCTTCTTGCCACGGGGGTGGCAGATGATTCGCTTGCCTTCGGGGGTTTCGACGATGTAGTGGCGGCCATAGCCTGCCACCACCAGGCCCAGATCGAGTTCAGCCGACAAAGGCCACCAGGGCGTCGGCCTTGGCCGCGCAAATGAAGTCGTTGATTGAGATGCCGTTCACCGAGTGTGTGTTGAAACGCACCACACAGTGGCTGTAGCTCACCGCCAGCTCGGGGTGGTGGTCTTCGGTGTGGGCCACCCAGGCCAGCGCGTTCACGAATGCCATGGTTTCGTGGTAGTTCTTGAATGAGAAGGTCTTCTCGATGGCGCCGTTGTTCAGGTGCCAGCCACTCACTTGGGCCAGGTGGTCGCGCACGACAAAGTCGCTCATCGGGGCGCCAGTGAGCGCCTGGCATTTTTGGTGCAACAGGTGGGTCATGCTCGGCTTGTTTGCAGTTGAATGGCGCTCAGGCGCTCCAGTGCCGCTGGGTGCGAGTAGTAGAAGCGCACGTACAGCGGGTCGGGGGTCAGTGTGGCGGCGTTGTCTTCGTGCAGCTTGAGCAGGGCGGCAGCCAGATCCTGGCCGTTGGACTGCTCGCAGGCGTAAGCGTCGGCCTGAAACTCATGTTTGCGCGATAGTTGTGCAAACAGCGGCGAGATGAAAAAGCCGAACACCGGCACCACCATCAGGAACAGCAGCAAGGCAAGGGCGTCATTGGGTGCCACCAGCGAAGGCTGCACGCCGAGCGAGGTGTAGAACCAGGCTTGGCCTGACAACCAGCCCAGCAGCGCAAAGCCAGCGAGACTGATGGCAAACATCGACACGATGCGCTTGGTCACGTGCTTGTGTTTGAAGTGGCCCAGTTCGTGTGCGAGCACGGCCTCCACTTCACCGGGTGTGAGCTTGGACAGCAGCGTGTCGAAGAACACCACCCGCTTGGCTGCGCCCATGCCGGTGAAGTACGCGTTGGCGTGGGCCGAGCGTTTGCTGCCGTCCATGACAAACAGACCCTTGGCCTGGAAGCCGCAGCGCGTCATCAGTGTCTGCACACGGGCTTTCAGCGACTCATCGGCCAGCGGCTGGAATTTGTTGAACAGCGGCGCGATGACGGTCGGGTAGAGCACCAGGATGGCGAGGTTGAACACCACCCAGGCCCCCCAGGCCCACAGCCACCACAGCGACCCGGTGGCGCCCATGATCCAGAGAATGAGTGCCGCGATCGGCAAGCCGATCAATGTGCCAACAAACACGCCCTTGATCATGTCGGCCACATACAGCCTCCAGGTCATGCGGTTGAAACCAAACTGCTGCTCAATGCGAAAGGTGCTGTACAGCTCAAAGGGCAGGTCGAGCAGGCCGCCGATCAGCGTGAAAGCGGCCAGCAGCGCGAGCTGATAGGCCATGCCGCCGAAACGCGGCTCGAGGGTGTCGCGCACGGCCATGTTCAACGCGTCCAGGCCCCCGAGCAGCGTCCAGCCGAGCAGCACGGCATAGCCGAAGGCGGTGGTCAGCAGGCCGAAGCGGCCCTTGGCCAGGGTGTAGTCGGCCGCCTTCTGGTGCGCGGCGAGCGTGATGGTCTGCGCGAAGGCGCTCGGTACCACATCGCGATGGGCTGCCACGTGGCGCATCTGTCGCGTGGCGAGCCAGATTTTGACGAGCAGCGAGGCCATCAGGGCCGCCGCAAACAGCAGGGTGAGCGCAGAACTTTGCATAGTCTGCAAGTGTAGGCTGCGAGAATGACCCCAAGGAGATTGCACACATGACCGACGCCACCACCACCCTTGCCAGCAGCGACCAGAACCTGGTCTGGATCGACTTGGAAATGACGGGCCTCTACCCCGACACCGATCGCATCATCGAGATCGCCGTGGTGGTGACCGACGCCAATCTGACCCAGCGTGTCGAAGGCCCGGTGTTTGCGGTGCACCAGAGTGAGGCCGCACTCGACGCGATGGACGCTTGGAACAAGGGCACCCACGGCAAGAGCGGCTTGATCGACCGCGTCAAGGCGTCGACCGTCGACGAGGCGAGCGCCGAGCAGCAGGTAATCGAGTTCCTCAAGCGCTACGTGCCGAAAAAAACCTCGCCGATGTGCGGCAACAGCATCTGCCAGGATCGGCGTTTTCTCGCCAACTACATGCCCAAGCTGGAAGAGTTTTTCCACTACCGCAACCTCGACGTGAGCACCCTCAAGGAGCTGGCCAAGCGCTGGAAGCCCGAAATTCTGGCCGGCTTCAAGAAGGCGCAGGCGCACACCGCGCTGGCCGACATCCACGAGTCGATCGACGAACTTGTGTACTACCGTGAGCATTTCCTGATCAAGTGAAACAAAAGCTTTCGGGAAAACCCGAAAGCCCGCTAGAATCGCAGGCTTCGCTGTGATGACCCTTGGGACGCCCCAACATCGCAGCGGTTCGTTCATCCCCTCTGACCTCATCGAGTCTTCCCGCAACTACCCAGTTGCGCGGCCTGTTCGAAGCCCCCTGGTGGTTTGCCAAGGGAACGGTTGGCGGCGATGCCGTCGCTTTGACTGTTCCTGAGCAACCCGCCCACTGGCACCCAGCTGCCGGTGTGGGTTCGGACCTTCTCCCCAGCGACTGATCTGCAGGCTACTTTGGCCTGTGGTGTCTTTGCGTGCCACACAGAGCGCGCAGGCACCGACATGTGAAGAAAGAAAACGATGAGTTTCGAAACCCTGGGCCTCCAAGAAGCCCTGCTCCGCGCCGTGACCGATTCCGGTTACACCACCGCCACTGAAGTTCAGTCGCAGGCCATTCCGCCCGCGCTCGAAGGCAAAGACCTGATGGTCTCGGCCAGCACCGGCAGCGGCAAGACCGCTTCCTTCGTGCTGCCCGGCCTGCAACGCATTCTGTTGGCCCGCGCCGACAACACCAAGCGCCGCGAAAAGGGCGTGGTTTATGGCCCGCGCATTCTGGTGCTGGCTCCCACGCGTGAACTCGCGATGCAGGTCGACAAGGCCGCCACCGTGTACGGCCGCCATGTGCAAGGCCTGCGCGTGACCACCGTCGTCGGCGGCGTGCCTTATGGCGCCCAGCTGAAGGCGCTGCGTGGCCCGCTCGACATCCTGATCGCAACCCCTGGTCGCCTGATGGACCACATGCAATCGGGCAAGGCGATTCTCGAAAACGTCGAGATGTTGGTGCTCGACGAAGCCGACCGCATGCTCGACATGGGCTTCATCGATGACATCCGCCACATCGTTGACAACCTGCCGCAAGACCACCAGACGGTGATGTTCAGCGCCACCTTTGGCGGCCACGTGGGCCGCCTGGCGCAAGACCTGTTGCGCGATCCGCTGCGCATTGACGTAGCTTCGCAGACCGACACCCACGAAAACATCGAACAGCGCCTGCACTGGGCCGACAACAAGCACCACAAGGATGCGCTGCTCGACCACATCCTGACCGGCAAAGAAATGGAACAGGCCTTGGTGTTCACCAGCACCCAGCGTGACGCCGACTGGCTGGCCGATCGCCTGGCCGACATGGGTCACGCCGTGGCCTCGCTGCACGGTGGCATGCCGCAAGGCCGCCGCACTCGCGTGTTGCAAGGCCTGCGAAACAAGCAGCTCAAGGTGCTGGTTGCCACCGACGTGGCCGCGCGCGGCATCGACGTGCCGAGCATCAGCCACGTGATCAACTACGGCTTGCCGATGAAGGCCGAAGACTACGTGCACCGCATCGGCCGCACTGGCCGTGCCGGCCGCAATGGCCTGGCGGTGACGCTGGCCGAGCGCATGGACAGCGGCATGATCCGCCGCATCCAGCAGTTCACCACGCAAAACATCCCGGTCGCGACCATCGTCGGCCTGGAGCCCAAGAGCCCCGAGCCACGCATGTTTGCCCCGCGCCCTGACGCCAAGTTTGGTGGCGGCGGCAAGTCGTTCGGTCACCGCCCGGCAGGCGGCCCGACCAAGAGCTTTGGCAACAAGCCCTTTGGCAAGCCGGCGTTCCCGCGTGCTGGCGAAGGTTTTGCGCCGCGTGACCGTGCTCCGTTTGAACGCGACCGTGCCCCGTTCGACCGCGACGCCGCACCGAACAACCGCTTCAGCCCGGACCGCCCGAACGACCGCCATAACAGCGTGTTTGTGCCGAACGGCCAGCCAGCACAGCGCAGCGGTGCCTTTGACCGCGCACCGGTCGATCGCAATGCCAATGGCTTTGCCCCCCGCAAGCCTGCTGGTGCACCGGCAGGCAAGGGTGGCTTCAGCAAGCCGCAGCGTCCGCGCCCGAGTGGCTTCAGCCGCTGATCT
The DNA here is from genome assembly GCA_046598195.1 of Rhizobacter sp. Classification (GTDB taxonomy): domain Bacteria; phylum Pseudomonadota; class Gammaproteobacteria; order Burkholderiales; family Burkholderiaceae_C; genus Rhizobacter. The sequence continues at coordinate 34,833 of JBKJJF010000156.1, forward strand.
GCGGGTCTGAGATCAACAAAAAGGGCTCGCAGTGCGAGCCCTTTTTCATGGCGTGTATCGAAGCCCCTTCAGATCCGTTTGACGCGCACTTCGACCTGCATGCCGAGGTAAGCGTCGGGGTCGCCATACCAGCTGCCCGAGATCGGCGCGGCCTGTTTGGGGTCACGCACCACACCCACACGCACCAGGTGGTAACCACCGAGCAGGTTGTTGGTGGGGTCGAAGGGCACCCAACCGGCACCAGGCAGGTAGGCCTGCAGCCAGGCGTGGGTGGAGCCGGCGCCAACGGTGGCTGCCTTGCCTTCTTCGGCGCCTGCATCGAGTGAGGGGTCGTACAAATAGCCCGACACAAACCGGGTGGCCACGCCCAGCCGGCGTGCGGCTTCCATCATCAGCAGCGCAAAGTCGCGGCAGCTGCCTGTCCCCAGCTCCAGCGTGGCGAGTGGGCTTTGTGTGCCTTCGTCGTCGCGTGCGGCGTAGGTGAATTCATCGCGGATGTGCTGGTTCATCTGCACCAGCAGGTCGCGCGTGGCGGTGGGGCCGTCGGTGCGGATGAACTGGCGCGCCCAGGCGGTGAGTTGGCCGTCGGGGTCGTCGTGATGCGGGCGCAGGTAGTGCTCGAGGTCGAAACGTTCATCCACCGAATAGGCGAACGGAAAGAATTCCGCGGCCGGCGACAGCGGCAACTCCAGGTTGTTGCTGTGCGCGTGTTCGATGGTGAACGCACACACGATCTTCAGCTCGGTGGCCTTGCCGTGCGGCTGCACCAACGCCACCGAGTTGGAGTACGGATCCTGGATCATGCGCACATCTGCGTCGGGGCTCACCTCCAGGTCGGTGGCGAGCACCCGCAGGTCATGGCTCTCGCGCGGGCGAAACATCACCCGGTGCTCGCCGAAGCTCACCGGCTTGGCGTAGCGGTACACCGTGGTGTGGGTGATGTCGTAGCGTATGGGCATGAATGCGGCTTCAAACGCCCAACAGTTCAACCTCGAACATCAGCGTGGCGTTGGGCGGGATCGCGCCGCCCGCGCCGCGTGCGCCGTAGCCGAGCTCAGGTGGAATCACGAGCAAGCGTGTGCCGCCCACTTTCATGCCTTGCACCCCTTCGTCCCAGCCCTTGATCACCATGCCGGCGCCCAGGCCGAAGTCGAAGGGATCGCCGCGGTCTTTGCTGCTGTCGAACTTGGCGCCCTTGACGCCTGCGTTGTAGAGCCAGCCGGTGTAGTGCACCGTCACGTGCTGGCCGGCCTGGGCTTCGGCGCCGGTGCCGGGGGTGGTGTCTTCGTATTGCAGGCCGGAGGCGGTGGTTTGCATGGCTTCTTGTCCTTGGTTGAAAGGTCATGATGCTAAGGCACCGGCCCCCACTCGGCGCGCCAGGCCAGCACGGCGTGCGCAAGCCAGGTGGTGGCCGTGAGTGCATCAAAGGTCGGCAGCCTCAACACGCGCCCGGCTTCACGCAGTGTGGCCAGTGGGTCATGCAAGTCAAGGGCCTGCGCGCCGCTTTGTTTCGACAGCTTTTCGCCCAGATCGTTCAGAACCAGTGGTGTGTGCAGGTAGCGGGGTGTGGGCAAGCCGAGCGAGCGCTGCAGCAAGATCTGCCGTGCGGTGTTGTCGGCCAGGTCTTCACCGCGCACCACATCGGTGATGTCTTGGTCGGCGTCATCGACCACCACGGCCAGTTGGTAGGCCCACAGGCCGTCGGCACGTTTGAGCACGAAGTCGCCCACGGTCTCGCCCACGTTTTGCACCTGCGGCCCCAAGCGCCGGTCGACCCAGCTGATGGTCTCGTCGCTGCGCAAGCGCATCGCGCGGGCAGGCTTGCCCTGCAGGCCGCTGCGGCAGGTCCCGGGGTAGATGAGTTCACCATGCCGTGGCTTGCTGTTGCCTGAAGCGGCCAGTGCCTGCGCGATGTCGCTGCGTGAGCAGCCGCAGGGGTAGGCGTGCGCATCGTTCAGCAGTTGCTCAAGCGCCACCCGATACAGCGGTGTGCGCTGCGATTGCCACACCGGTGGTTCATCGGGGTGCAGGCCGCAGGCGGCGAGCTGCGAAAGGATCAGCTCGTCGGCACCGGCCACACAGCGTGGTGTGTCCACGTCTTCGATGCGCACCAGCCACGCGCCACCGTGGGCACGGGCATCGAGCCAGCTCGCCAGTGCGGCCACCAGCGAGCCGGCATGCAGCGGCCCGGTGGGCGAGGGTGCAAAGCGGCCCCGGTAGCGTGATGACATTCAGGCACCGCCCGATGGCAGCCACCCGCTGTGTCGCTCGAGCAAGGCCTTGCGGGTGGCAGCGCTCTCCAGTTGGTTGAGCCACCAGCGCAACGCCAGGCCCTGCTGTGGCTTGCGGCTGGTCTTGCCGGTGGGTTCACCACGCCATGCGTAGCCCAGGCGCGCGTTCAGCGGCGGGCGCTGCACCGCCTTGGCCACCAGGTGACCGGCGGTGATGTGTTCGCGCACCATGGGCTCGGGGATGAAGCCGCAGCCCATGCAGCGCAACAGGGCTTCCACCTTGGCTGGCATGGTCGACACCGTCAGCACGTCTTGCCCCGGCAGCAGGTTGACGGTGAGTGGCGTGAGCCGCTGCGCCGAGTCGGCCACCGCAATGGCGCGGTGGCGCATCAGCTCGGCGTCGGTGATCGCTTGTGTGGCCGCTGCGAGCGGGTGGTGTGGGGCCACTGCAAACACAAACGGCATCACCCCCAGCGGCTGCACCTGGATGCCCGCCGGCGGCGACTGGTCGCTGCTCACCCCGAGCGCCAGATCGGCCTGGCCGCTGACGAGTGCCTCCCAGGTGCCGGCCAGGATCTCGGTGCGCAGCCGCAGCCGTGTGCCCGGGCCGCTGCGCCCGGGGTCACCACCTTCTGCCTTGAGGGCGTAGAAGGCCTCGCAGATCTCGAACACCGTGACCCGCGAGAGGGCGCCGTCTACCGCCACGGTGAGCTGCGTTTCCCAGCCCGTGCCCACACGCTTGACGCGGTTGGCCACCGCGTCGACCTGCTCCAGCAAGCGCCGGCCTTCGTTGAGCAGCTCTTCACCGGCCGCGGTGAGCTTGGCCTGGCGCGAGCGGCGGTCGAACAGCAGCACGTCGAGCGCGTCTTCGAGCTGGCGCACGTTGTAGGTGAGGGCCGACGGCACCTTGCCCAGCTCGCGCGCTGCCGCGGCAAAGCTGCCGGTGCGGGCGATGACGTCCATCATCGCCAGGGCTTCGGGGGTCAGCACATTGCGGGCAGTGATCATCGGGGTGTCCAGGGCGGCGGGGCGGGTTCATCTTATTTGAACGGATGCTTCAAGGTGCAGGGGCTGATGGTGCGTGTGAGCAGGCCTAAATTCAGGGCTCAGAAAGGAAGGACACACCATGATCACCCTTCGTAAATCGTCAGAGCGCGGTCATGCCGACCACGGCTGGCTCAAGTCGTTTCACAGTTTTTCGTTCGCCGATTACCACCACCCCGAGCGCATGGGCGTGGGCAACCTGCGTGTCATCAACGAAGACCGCATCGCCCCTGGCACCGGCTTCGGCACACACGGCCACCGCGACATGGAGATCGTGTCGTATGTGCTCGACGGCGCGCTGGGCCACAAAGACAGCATGGGCAACGGCACACAGATCGTGCCCGGCGACGTGCAGCGCATGAGCGCGGGCCGTGGCATCCAGCACAGCGAGTTCAACCACGCACCGAACGAGACCACGCACTTCCTGCAGATCTGGATCACGCCCAACGAGCCCGGCATCGTGCCCGGCTACGAGCAGAAGCGTTTCGATGAAGCGCAAAAGCGCGGCCGCTTGGCTCTGGTGGCGAGCCCCGACGGGCGTGACGGCTCGGTGACGATTCACGCCGACGCGGCGCTGTACGCCGGCTTGTTCGACGGCGACGAGGCCGCCGAGCTGCCACTCAGCGCGCGGCGCAACACCTACGTGCATGTGGCGCGGGGTGCCGTTCGTGTCAACGGCCAGGAAGCCGTGGCGGGTGATGCGGTGCTGCTCATCGACGAGGCGGTGTTGCGGCTCGAAGGCGGGCGTGCGGCCGAGGTGATCGTTTTCGATCTCACACTCTGAGCCGGCTACAGTGCACCGCATGGACACTGTCTTGCGCGTCATCAGCATCCTGCCGTGGACGGATTGGGCCGCACTCGCGGCCTTTTTTGCGGCCTGGAGCGGTTATGCCTGGTTTGCGCGCCACCGGGCGCAGTCCAAACCGTCGATCCTCGCCAGCACCAACCGCATTCGCCGCGAGTGGATGCTGCAAACCACTTACCGCGAGGTGCGCGTGCTCGACGGGGTAGTGGTGCAAAACCTCTCCACCAGCCCGTCGTTTTTTGCCTCCACCACCATCCTGATCATCGGCGGCTTGCTCGCCGTGCTGAGCGCCAGCGACAAGGCGAGCGACCTGGTGCGCGAGATCCCGTTTGCGGCGCGCACCTCGGTGCTGATCTTCGACCTGAAGCTGGTGCTGCTGCTGGTGGTTTTTGTGTACGCGTTTTTCCGCTTCACCTGGTCGATGCGGCAATACACCTTCGGTGCCTTGCTGATCGGCGCGGCGCCCGAGGCCAAGCAGCTTGAGGCCATGGGGCCCGCGGGCGAAGCGCAGCGCCAGGCCTTTGCCAGACGCGCGGGGCGGGTGGTCGGCATGGCCGCCGAGACCTTCAACGACGGGCTGCGCGCCTACTACCTGTCGTTCGCCGTCATCGGGTGGTTCTTCTCGCCGCTGATCTTTGTGCTGGCGACGGCCGGGGTGATCTACATCCTCTACCAGCGCGAGTTTCAGTCCGACGTGCTGGAGATACTCAACTCCTGAGGGCGCACATTTTGGGGCCGCACATCTTGGGGCCGCAGAGAAGGATCGAGCGCCTCACGCGCGTCGAACACAAAACAGTCGCCGTCGAAGTGCTGCCCGCCGACTTCTTCAAAGTACTTGAGGATGCCGCCGTCAAGCTGCACCACGTGCTCGATGCCGGCCTCGGCCATGAAAATCGCCGCCTTCTCGCAGCGAATGCCGCCGGTGCAGTAGCTCACCACACGTTTGCCGCGCAGTTCGTTCTTGTGGGCGAACACTTGCGCAGGGAAATCGCTGAACTTGTCGATGTGCCAGTCGATGGCGTTGTGAAAGCGGCCGTGGCCGATCTCGAAGCTGTTGCGGGTGTCGAGTGTCACCACGGGCCGGCCGTCGTCGTCGTGGCCGGCATCGAGCCAGCGCGCGAGCGTCTTGGCGTCGACAGAGGGTGCACGGCCGGCCTCGGGCCGCACGGTGGGGTGGTTCATGCGGATGATTTCGCGTTTCACCTTCACCAGCAGCTTGCCGAAAGGCACGCTGTCAGACCAGCTCTCCTTGGGCGCCAGCGCCGCGAAGCGTGTGTCTTCATGCAACCAGGCCACCCAGGCGCGCACCGGGCCCGGCTCACCAGCAAGAAAGAGGTTGATGCCTTCTTCGGCCAGCAACACCGTGCCTTTCAAGGCCAAGCCAGCGGCTTGTGAGCGAATGCTCTCGCGCAGGGCAAGCGTGTTCGTCAAGGGCACAAACAGATAGGCCGAGATGTTCAAAATTGGTTTCACGTGCGCGATTCTACGGAGGCCATGCGTCCCTAAAATGCGCTGATGGCCTTCATTCACCTGCGCACCCACACCGAGTTTTCCGTTGTCGACGGCACCCTGCGGATCGACGAACTGATGGGTGCTGCCGCAGCAGACGGCCAGGCCGCGTTGGCCATCACCGATTTGTCCAACCTCTTTGGCGCGGTCAAGTTTTACAGCGCCGCGCGCAAGAAAGGTGTCAAGCCCATCATCGGCGCTGACGTGTGGTTGGAGCCCACCGAAGGCGACAAACAACCCAGCCGCCTGGTGCTGCTGGTGCAAAACAAAAAGGGCTACCTCAACCTGTGCGAATTGATCTCGCGCGGCTGGCTCGACCCCAACGCACGCGGCCAAGCCTGGCTCAAATGGGAGTGGCTCGCGGCTTTGAACGAAGGTTTGATTGCACTGTCGGGCGCCGAGCTTGGCGCCATCGGCCAGGCCTTGATGGCGCAAGACACGCAGCGTGCACAGGCCGTGGCCACGCGCTTGGCGCAGACCTTCCCACAACGCTTCTACATCGAGCTGCAGCGCGCCGGCCTGCCCAGCAATGAAGCCCACGTGCGCGCCGCCGTGCCGCTGGCGGCGCAGATGAAGCTGCCCGTGGTGGCCACGCACCCGGTGCAGTTCCAGACCCCCGAAGACTTCGAGGCGCACGAAGCGCGCACCTGCATTGCCGAAGGTGAAACGCTGACCAACCCGCGGCGCATCAAGCGCTTTTCGCGCGAGCAGTATTTCAAGACACAAGCGCAGATGGAGGCGCTGTTCGCCGACCTGCCGAGCGCCTTGCACAACACGGTTGAGATTGCCAAGCGTTGCAGCCTGTCGCTGGTGCTCGGCAAACCGCAGCTGCCCGACTTCCCGACGCCCGAAGTGGGCGGCGTGCGGCTGCCCATGGCCGAGTACTTCAGCATCCTGTCGCATCAAGGCCTGGAGAATCGCCTCAAGCAGCGTTACCCCGTCGAAGCAGAACGCGAAGCGCAGCGCGCCCGGTATGTGGCGCGGCTTGACTTCGAGATCGCCACGATCTTGAAGATGGGGTTTCCAGGCTACTTTCTCATCGTGGCCGACTTCATCAACTGGGCGCAATCCAATGGTTGCCCTGTTGGGCCAGGCCGCGGCTCGGGTGCAGGGTCATTGGTGGCCTATGCGCTCAACATCACCGGCCTGGATCCGCTGCAATACAACTTGCTGTTCGAGCGCTTCTTGAATCCGGAGCGTGTGTCGATGCCCGACTTCGACATCGATTTCTGCCAGGGCAATCGCGACCGCGTGATCGATTACGTGAAGCAAAAATACGGCCGAGATGCCGTGAGCCAGATTGCCACTTTCGGCACCATGGCGGCGAAGGCGGCGCTGCGCGACATTGGCCGCGTGCTCGGCATGGGTTACGGGCATGTTGATTCCATCGCCAAGCTGGTTCCTGCACCACCAGGCAAGCAGGTGACGCTCGCGAGGGTGCCCGAAAAGCCAGACGCCGGCTTGATCTATGCGCGCCAGGAAGCACCCGAGCTGGAGCAGCGTGAAAGTGCCGAAGAAGAAGTGGCCGAGCTGTTGTCTCTGGCGATGCGAGTCGAGGGCATCACGCGCAACATCGGCATGCACGCTGGCGGCGTGCTGATTGCGCCAGGCAAGATCACTGATTTTTGCCCGCTGTACATGCAGCCGGGCAGCGACAGCGCGGTGAGCCAGTTCGACAAGGACGACGTCGAAGCGATCGGCCTGGTGAAGTTCGACTTTCTTGGCTTGGCGACGCTCACCATCCTGGAGCTCGCCAAAGAATTCATCGTCGCGCGCCGGCCACAGCACAAGGATTTTGATTACGACAAGTTGCCGCTCGACGACCCGCGTGTCTACAAGTTGTTTTCAGAAGGCCGCACGGAGTCGGTGTTCCAGTTTGAAAGCTCGGGCATGCAACGCATGCTGAAAGATGCGCGGCCGACGCGCATCGAAGACCTGTTTGCCCTGAACGCGATGTTCCGCCCCGGCCCAATGGAGAACATTCCTACGTTCTGCCTACGCAAGCACGGCAAAGAAGAAGTGAGCTACCCGCACCCGCTGCTCGAAACCGTGCTCGGCGAAACCTATGGCGTGATGGTCTACCAGGAGCAGGTGATGCAGGCTGCCCAGGTGCTGGGTGGTTACTCGCTCGGTGGCGCCGACCTGTTGCGCCGGGCGATGGGCAAGAAGAAGGCCGAAGAAATGGCCCAGCACCGCGAGATCTTCCGCGAGGGGGCATCCAAGAAAGACATCTCGAAAGAGGTCGCCGACGAAGTGTTCGACTTGATGGAGAAGTTTGCCGGCTACGGCTTCAACAAGTCACACGCGGCCGCGTACTCCTTGCTTGCGTATCACACGGCCTGGATCAAGGTTCATTGCACGCCTGAATTCTTCGCGGCGAACATGACGATCGAAGCCGACGACACCGACAAGCTGCGGGTGCTGCTGAACGATGCGAAGACCTTTGGCATCGAAGTGCAAGCGCCCGATGTGAACAAGGGCGTTCACCGGTTCGAGCCGGTCTCCGACAAGGTCGTTCAATACGGCCTCAGTGCGATCAAGGGCACCGGGCAGGGCGCCATCGAGGCGATCGTGAAGGCGCGGACCGAGGGCGGCGCATTTACCAGTCTGTTCGATTTTTGTGCACGCGTGGATCGGCAGCGAATCAACAAGCGCGTGGTCGAGGCACTCGTGAAGGCGGGTGCCTTCGATGCGCTTCACCCTGACCGTGCGTGCATGCTCGCGAGCGTCAGCCTGGCGCTCGACTGGGCCAGCACCCAGGCCGCGCACGCGGACCAAGGTGGGCTGTTCGACTTTGGCGGCGAGAGCCAGCATGGTGCGAGCACCCAAGAACCTGCGCTCGTGGCGGCCGACACCTGGAGCATTCGGGAACGGTTGACGCTCGAAAAGAGCGCCCTGGGCTTTTACCTTTCGGGTCACTTGTTTGATCAGAGTGCCACCGAAGTACGCCAGTTCGCCAAGCGTCAGATCGCCGACCTCATCGATTCACGCGAGCCGCAGATCCTGGCCGGCATCGTGGGCGACCTGCGCGTCATCAACGGCCAGCGAGGGCGTGTGGCCATCTTCAAGCTCGACGACAAGAGCGAGTACATCGAGTCGGTCGTCAATGAAGATTTGCTCAATGCCAACAAGGAGCTGCTGAAAGACGACGAGTTGATCGTTGCGCTGGGCAAGGTGCAGCCCGACCGCTTCTCGGGCGGCATGCGCTTCAACATCCAGCAGGTGTGGGATCTGGCCACCGCGCGCTGCCGCTTCGGCAAATATTTGCGCGTTGAGGTGAACGGCAGCGTGCCACCGGTGGCCGAGGTGTTGCGCGAATTCCCCAGCCGCAAGGTCACCACAGAACAAGGCCCGGTGGCCCAGGGCTTGGGTGTGCGCCTGGTGTTGCAACGCGCCGCGGCAAGTGGCGAGCTCGACCTGGGCGACGAAGGCCGCTTCTTTCCCACCGACGCCGCACTGGCCCGCTGGCGCGAAGGCAGCCACGGCAAGGCGCGTGTGGTTTACGAATAATCACCGGCCCTGGCTTGGGGTGAACCTCAGCCGTTGTGGGCAGGTCGTTCGTGACACGGCGGCGGGCGCGACCGCTGAAACCTGGGGTGGCGCCGCAGCCACGGTCAAGGGCTGGCCCTGATCCGCACACGCAGGCACGCTGCCTACACTGGCGAGCATGCCAAGAACCACTCCGACGACAGGGCTGATCCTCACCGGCGGCGGAGCGCGCGCCGCCTACCAGGTCGGGGTGTTGAAGGCGGTGGTGAAGATACGGCGTGACGCCGCGCCCTGGGACCGCAGCAACCCGTTCCAGGTGATCACCGGCACCTCGGCCGGCGCCATCAACGCGGCGGCCTTGGCCAGCCACTGCGACGATTTCGACGCCGCGGTGGCCGCGGTGGTCGATGTGTGGGAAAACTTCCACGCCGAGCAGGTTTACCGCAGCGACACCATCGGTGTCATCCGCACCGGCGCACGCTGGCTCACGATGATGTCGCTCGGCTGGGTGATCGCCCGGTGGCGGCGTGCGCGGCTGCGCTCCTTGCTCGACAACTCGCCGCTTGAAGAGCTGCTGAACAAGATGGTGGCGGTCGATCGCCTGCGCGGCGTGATGGAGGCGGGCCACCTGCAGGCGCTCGCGGTCACGGCGTCGAGCTACAGCTCGGGCACCCACGTGACCTTCTATGACTCGATCAAAGAGTTTGCCCCCTGGAACCGCTCGCAACGGGTGGCGGTGCGCCTGCCGATCACGGTGCCTCATCTGCTGGCGTCGGCAGCAATTCCCTTTGTCTTTCCGGCGGTGCCGCTGGATTTTGACGGCGTGACCGAGTTCTTTGGCGACGGTTCGATGCGCCAGTCGGCACCCATCTCGCCGGCCGTGCACCTCGGTGCGCGGCGCATCCTGGTGGTGGGGGCTGGCCGAATGCACGAGCCCCCGGGGCGGCGCAAGGTCAGTGGGGCGTACCCCAACTTCGCACAGATCGCGGGCCATGCGTTGTCGAACATCTTTTTGGATGCGCTGGCGGTGGACGTTGAGCGCCTGCAGCGCATCAACAACACGCTCGCGCTGCTGCCGCCCGAGGCGCTGGCCAACACCAGCCTGCGACCGATCGAGGTGCTGGTGATCGCGCCCTCGCAGCGCCTCGATGACATTGCCGCCAAACACGTGAACAGCCTGCCCACGCCCATACGCGCCTTGCTGCGCGGTGTGGGCGTGACGGGCAAGAGCACCGACACGCGTGGTGCGGCGCTCGCCAGTTACCTGTTGTTTGAGTCGGCCTACACCCGCGAGCTGGTGGCGCTGGGGGTGTCTGACACCATGGCGAGGCGCGATGAGGTGACGGCTTTTTTTGGCTGGGAGCGTCGCTCGGAACGGCGTGGCCCGGTGCCCGACAGCGATTTCCACACCACCGAGCTGGGATGACAAACGACCTGCGGCGCTGGCGCGCGGCAGGTCGTCTTGGAGTAAAGCGAAGCGCGTGGCTTACTTCTTCTCGGCGCTCTTCTTGTCTTCTTTCTTGGCCGTGGTCTTGGCGGCGGGTGCACCGGCTTCGAAGCTCGTGCCATTGACCGTCAGGCCCTCTTTCGAGAGCTTGGTGGCGGCACCTTCCTTGATGCCCTTCACGCGGCCCATCAGGTCGGCCCAGTCCTTGAACTGGCCTTTCTTGCGCTCGTCGAGGATGCGCACCGACACCTTGGTGCCGATGCCCTTGACCGACTCGAGCGCGGCCTGGTCGGCCTTGTTGACATCAACCGCGGCCCACGCAGTGGCGGTTGCGAACAGCATGACGAGCACGCACAGCAGCTTCTTGAACATGATTGAACTCCCTTGAGTGTGTTGTTGTGAGGTGCAGCTCATCCGCACCCCGGAACGCACTCTAACGACGCTCTTGCTGCTTGCCAGCCCCCTTGAGGAGGGCCGCCGGACAGGGGGGCTTCTTTGGGGTGGGTCAGGCCTTTTGCAGACCCATCCATTCGACGTAGCGCGCAACGCCGGTGGCCACATCGGCGAAGCGGTGTTCGCAGCCGGCGGAAGCCAGCCCGCTCATGTCGGCCTGCGTGTAGCACTGGTATTTGCCGACCAGGGCCTCGGGGAAATCGAAGTATTCGATCAGGCCTTGTTTCACCAACTCGCTGAGTGGCAGGGGGGGCTGACCTTTCAACCCACGAGACGTGTTGACCACCGCCACGGCCACATCGTTGAACGGTTGTGCCCGGCCGGTGCCCAGGTTGAAGAGGCCGCTCTTGTCGGGGTGCTGCAAGAACCAGAGGTTGACGGCGACCACGTCGTCAACCGAGATGAAATCGCGCATTTGTTCGCCCTGCGCATAACCTGCATACGCGCCGAACAGCTTGACCTTGCCGGTCTCGCGAAACTGGTTGAAGTTGTGAAACGCCACCGAGGCCATGCGGCCCTTGTGCTGCTCGCGCGGGCCGTAGACGTTGAAGTAGCGGAAGCCGGCCACCTGTGCGCTCTTGCCGGACTGCGGGCCGGCCAGCATGCGCCGCACCACGTTGTCGAACAGCAGCTTGGAGTAGCCGTAGACATTGAGCGGGTGCTCAAAGGCGGGGTCTTCGCGGAAGGTGTCGCTGCCGCCATAGGTGGCGGCCGACGAGGCATACAGCAGCCGCGTGCCTTGCGCTTGGGCAGCATCGAGCAGGTCTTTGGAACACCGGTAGTTGGTGTCGAGCATGTAGCGCCCGTTGTGCTCCATGGTGTCGGAGCAAGCGCCCTGGTGCAGCACGGCGTCGATGTGGCCAAAGTCGCCGCGCGCAAAGCGGGTGTAGAACTCGCTCTTGTCGAAGTAGTCGCTGATGCGCGCGTTCAGCAGGTTGCGGTATTTCGGGCCGTCGGTCAGGTCGTCGACGGCGATCACGTCGTCGAGCCCCAGCGCGTTGAGGCCATGAACGATGTTGCTGCCGATCATGCCGGCCGCCCCTGTGACGACGATCTTCATTCGAACAGCTCCTCAAAGGTGAGCGTGGCGTTGCCAAACTTGCCCACCGCAATGCCACCGGCCCGGTTGGCGATGGGCAGCGCGTCGCTCAGGCTCAGCCCGCAGGCCAGCATGGCGGCGAGTGTGGCGATCACGGTGTCGCCCGCGCCGGTCACGTCGAACACCTCGCGTGCCTGGGCGTGCACACGGGTCTCGCCTGACGCATCAAACAAAGACATGCCTTCTTCCGATCGCGTGAGCACCAGGCTGTCGAGGCCCAGCTTCTGGCGCAGTGCTTGGGCACGCTCTTGCAGTTGCGGCTCGCTGGCCCAGGGGCCGATCACCTGGGCCAACTCGGCGCGGTTGGGGGTGATGACCGTGGCGCCGGCGTAGCGGTTGTAGTCACTGCCTTTCGGGTCGATCAGCACCGGTTTGCCGGCCTTGCGGGCCAGCTCGATCATGCGCGGGATGTGTTCCAGCCCGCCTTTGCCGTAGTCAGAGAACAGCACGGCATCGTGTTGCGGCAAGGCTTTTTCGAAATCGCCGAGCATGTGGGCCAAAACCTCGTGGTCGGGTGTGTTCTCGAAGTCGACGCGAATCAGCTGCTGCGAGCGGCCGATCACACGCAGCTTGACGATGGTGTAGAGCTGCGGGTCGTGACCCAGCAGCGTCTTCACGCCTTTTTGCTCCAGCAGCTGCTGCAGCTTGCGTGCGGGCTCGTCTTCGCCGACCACGGTGAGCAGCGTCGTTTGCACGCCCAGTGTCTTGACGTTCAAGGCCACGTTGGCGGCACCACCCAGGCGCTCTTCTTCGCGGGTGACGCGCACCACCGGCACGGGTGCCTCGGGCGAGATGCGCTCGACGGCGCCGAACCAATAGCGGTCGAGCATGGCGTCGCCCACCACCAGCACGCGTGCGGCGGCCAGGCGTTCGCGGGTGATCTTCTGTGTGGTCATCACAAGTCCTCCAGCCGTTGCGGCGGGTAGCTGTCCCAGCTGAGGCAGCCCGGGCATTGCCAAAAATAATGTTGTGCTTCAAAGCCGCAGGCGGCGCAGCGGTAGCGCTGCAGCGGTTTGGCGGCACGGCTCACGGCCACGCGCAGGCTTTGGGCTTCGTCGGCGTCCAGCGGTGTGCCGTCGCTCGTCATCTGGCGCAGCAGCTCTTGGGCTGCCGACAGCGTGGGTTGTTCCTGCAGGTGGGCCAGCAAGCGGCTGCGTTGAGCGGCTGGCGCAGAGTCGAGTGTGGCGATGGCAGCCAGCAGATCCATCGTCGGCGTGCGGCGGTAGAGCGTTTGCAGGCGCTCCAGCGCAGCGGCTTGTTCGCCACAGGCCAGGGCGCTGGTGGCGTAGTCGCGTGTCACCAGGTTGAAAGAGGCTGGGTGGGCGGTCAACAACTCGCCCCAGAGTTTCAAGGCCTGCGCATGGTCACCACGGCTGTGGGCGCGGTGGCCCGCCATCACGATGGGGCGTGGTGAGTTGGGTGCGGCGTCGCGGGCCTGACGCAAGGCGTCATCGGCGTCAGCGGTTTGTTGGCGCGCGTCGGCCTCAAGCGCGATCTCGCACCAGTAGTGCGCGATGCGTGAGGCGAATGACGCGGTGCCGGTGTGTTCGAGCTTCTGCGCCACCTCAACCGCAGCGCGCCAGTCGCGCGAACGTTCGTGCAGGGTGAGCAGGGCCAAGCGTGCTTCGGTGTCGAAGGCTGTGCCTTCAAGGGCTTTGTAGGCCTCTTCGGCGCGGTCGAACAGGCCGGCCTTCATGAAGTCTTGTGCCAGCGCGTGCTGCGCACGGTCGCGCTCGGCGCGTGGCAAGTCGGCTCGGCTCACCAGGTGCTGGTGCACACGCACCGCACGCTCGTATTCACCACGGCGGCGAAACAGGTTGCCGAGCGCGAAATGAAGATCGGTGGTGTCGGGGTCGTGTTGCACGGCCTCGATGAAGGCGTCGATGGCTTTGTCTTGCTGCTCGTTCAGCAGCAGGTTGAGGCCCTTGAAGTAGGCCTTCGGTGAGTCGTGTTGCTCACGTTTCCACTGACGCAGGTCGAGGCGCGAGCCCAGCCAGCCGAGCGCAAAAGCGATGGGCAGGCCGAGCAGCAGCCACTGCAGGTCAAAGTTCATGTTGTAAGAGCTTGGCGTCGGAGGGAGGCGGCACTTCGGTGCCGCGCGTGTCGACGAGGCTGCTCTCGCCGGCATCGCCTTGCTGGCGGCGCGCGGCGCGGCGGTGTTGCCACCAGCTCGGCACCATCGCGAGCACGCCGAAAACGCAGCCAAACGTGAACGCGCCCAGCACGATGAACACCATGGGCGTGCGCCATTCCTGGCCAAAGAACCATTTGAGGCTCGCCTCGTGCTGATTGTTCAGCGCGAACGCAAGCAAGAGGAAGAAGAGGGCGGCTCGAACGAGCCAAACAAACAATCTCATGACGACTCCGGGCCCGATTCTAGGGTCAGCAGCCCCTTGGTCGGGCTGTGGAAACGTCTTGCTTCAGGTGCCTGTGGCCGGCGTTTCAGCCGCGGCAACCGGGTCTTCGATCAGGGCCCGCGCATCCACTGCTTCACGCAGGGCCTTGCCGGGTTTGAAATGGGGAACCAGCTTCTCGGGAATCACCACCTGCTCGCCGGAGCGTGGGTTGCGGCCCATGCGCGGTGGCCGGCGGTTGATCGAGAAGCTGCCGAAGCCGCGGATCTCGATGCGGTGCCCGCGCGCCAGCGCGTCGGACATCGCATCGAGAATGGTCTTGACGGCGAACTCGGTGTCGCGATGCGTGAGCTGGCCGAATTTTTCGGCCAGCCGCGCGACGAGGTCGGATCGTGTCATGACAACCCCTCGGTCGACGGGTATGCCGACCGATCCCCCGAGGGGATACGGGCCGCCTTGGGAGCGGCCCGGCGGTCGACCCGCCGCGCGATGACTGCCATCAGACCTTTCACGGCACTGAGGCTCAGTTGCCGTCACCCTTGTTGTCGAGCTTGGCGCGCAGCAGAGCGCCCAGGCTGGTGGTGCCAGCGTTTTCACGCTCGCTGCTCTGCGACAGGCGGGTCATCGCTTCCTGGTTGTCGACGTTGTCCTTGGCCTTGATCGACAACTGGATCGAACGCGTCTTGCGGTCGACGTTGATGATGATCGAGGAGACTTCGTCGCCTTCTTTCAGCATGTTGCGCGCGTCTTCAACGCGGTCGCGGCTGATTTCAGAAGCGCGCAGGTAGCCGGTCACGTCTTCGTTGAGCTGGATTTCAGCGCCACGAGCGTCAACCGTCTTGACCTTGCCCGTGACCGTCATGCCTCGGTCATTGACCGAGGTGTAGGCGGTGAACGGGTCGGAGTCGAGTTGCTTGATGCCCAACGAGATGCGCTCGCGTTCCACGTCGACGGCCAGCACGATGGCTTCGACTTCCTGGCCCTTCTTGTAGTTGCGCACGGCGGCTTCGCCCGGCTCGTTCCACGACAGGTCGGACAGGTGCACCAGGCCATCGATGCCAGCCGAGAGGCCGATGAACACGCCGAAGTCGGTGATCGACTTCACGGGGCCCTTGACCTTGTCGCCGCGCTGCACGGTGCCCGAGAACTCTTCCCACGGGTTGGCCTTGCACTGCTTCATGCCCAGGCTGATGCGGCGCTTGTCTTCGTCGATCTCGAGAACCATGACTTCGACTTCGTCGCCCAGCGAGACGATCTTGTTCGGTGCCACGTTCTTGTTGGTCCAGTCCATTTCGGACACGTGCACCAGGCCTTCGATGCCCGGCTCGATTTCAACAAACGCGCCGTAGTCGGCGATGTTGGTGATCTTGCCAAACAGGCGGGTGCTGTTCGGGTAGCGGCGCGACACGCCGTGCCAGGGGTCATCACCCAGTTGCTTGATGCCCAGCGAAACGCGGTTCTTCTCGGCGTCAAACTTGAGGACCTTGGCTTGCAGCTCTTGTCCGACCTGAACGACTTCGCTCGGGTGACGGACACGGCGCCATGCCATGTCGGTGATGTGCAGCAGGCCGTCGATGCCGCCGAGGTCGACGAATGCACCGTACTCGGTGATGTTCTTGACCACGCCGTCGACGATTGCACCTTCGTGCAGCGTCTCGAGCAGCTTGGCGCGTTCTTCACCCATCGAAGCTTCG